>JBARKH010000528.1:0-4219 GCA_049801295.1 Allostellaceae bacterium
ACCTCAATTTCGGTTCGCTCTACGATTTGTTCGCCAACATGTTTCGCGAGCCGTGGGTGGTGCAAAAATTCCTGCCGGCGGTAAAGGACGGCGACAAACGCATCATCCTGGTCGACGGCGAGTACGCCGGCGCGGTCAATCGCGTGCCGGCGCCTGACGATCTGCGTTCCAACATGGTGCGCGGCGGCGTGCCCAAGGCGACCGAGCTTTCCGCGCGCGAGCGCGAAATCTGCGCGCGGCTCGGCCCGGCGCTGCGCGAGCGCGGCCTTCTCTTCGTCGGCATCGACGTGATCGACGGCTTCCTCACCGAGATCAACGTCACCTCGCCGACCGGCATTCGCGTGATAAAAAATCTCGGCGGTCCCGACATCGCGGCGCTGATCTGGGACAAGATTGAAGAAAAGCGCGCGGGCCGCTAACGCGGCGGATTTGCGCCGGGACCACCCTCGCCTTTCTGTCGGGCTAGAGCTGCGCGGATCGGCGCAAACGGTCCGTATTTGTGCTGCCTCGCAGGAAAGTCGTCGAGATAGGGACCATACGGCGTGTCGACCGGTTTCAGCGCGAGGTCGGGAAAATCCTTTTCAAGTCCTTGTTTGTTCGCCCGCGGCTGCGACACCACAAAGGCCGCGACGTCCCACGCATCGACGGTTGACAGCACCGGGTTCGAGTAATCGGCGCCTTGCGGCATGTTGGAATGAACGAAATTTGCCGCGGTGATCAGATGGTTCATGCCGGCACCGTCGTTGAACGAATCCGGGCCCCACAACGGTGGAACGACGTAGCCGAGATCGGTCGTCGGCAGGCTGCGGCGAATCCCCGACCCATCGGTGTTGTGGCACCCTTGGCACTGCGCGACATAGACCGCGCGGCCGCGCGCCGGATCGGCGGCGCGGTCGAGCTCGGGAATTTTTCCGGCGCCGAGTCCGGGAATACGCTGTCCCGGCGGCACGCCGGTCGACAGAAACTTGATGTAAGCGACCAGGGCCAGCATTTGCGGCGCATCGGTGGGCATGGCGCGGCCGTTCATGCTGCGCGTCATACAGGAGTTCACTCGCTCCTCGATTGTGATCTGGGCGCCCGCCCGGGCGCTGTATTTGGGGAATTCGTCATAGAGACCGAAGATCGGCAGCCCGAATCTTTTTGTCCCGGCTTCGAGGTGGCAATCGCCGCAGGCGAGATTGTTGCCGCCATAACGCTTCGACGGATCGCCGACTTCGGGCCCGATATGGGCGTAGGTCGCCGTGACGAGATCGCGGCCGCGCCGCACCAGGCGCCCGTAATCGTCGTCAGGCAGCGCGCCAACTTCGGGCACGGTCCAGATCACGCCGCTCGGCGGCGGCGCGGTCTGGGCATGACCGTGCACCGGCAGCAGCGCCAGTATCGCGACAGCGGCCAGCAGCAAGTCCGCGCGACTATTTCGTCCGGCAAAGCCGCTCATTAACTTTCATCGTCCGCGTCAGCGGTAATCCGGTCATCGCCAGCTTAGGCACCGTTGTACGAGATTTCGCCCACCACGGTTACCCGCGCGCATTTTGTTCCCTAAATGTTCTTGACGCGCCCTAAAGTTGCGTTACTGTGCTGGCAGGCGGGGTGGCACATGGTCCAGCGCGTCTCCACGGTAGCGTTCGAGGGCATCGAGGTCAGACCCGTCGATGTCCAGGTGCAGATCGCGCCCGGCATGCCGGCCTTCACCATCGTCGGCCTGCCCGACAAGGCGGTTTCCGAAGCCCGCGAGCGCGTGCGCTCGGCCATGATCGCGTCCGGGCTCGCTTTGCCGGCCCGCCGCATCACCATAAACCTCGCCCCCGCCGATTTGCCCAAGGAAGGCAGCCACTACGACCTGCCGATCGCGCTTGGCCTGATGGCGGCGATCGGCGCCATTCCCCATGACGCGGTGGCGGGGTTTGCGGTTTTGGGCGAGCTCGGCCTCGACGGATCGATTGCGCCGGTCGCCGGCGTGCTGCCTGCGGCCATCGGCGCCAATGCCCGCGACGAGGGATTGATCTGCCCGGCGGCATGCGGGCCGGAAGCGGCCTGGGCGAGCCCGGAGATCGAGATCATCGCGGCGTCCTCGCTCATTCAGCTTGCCAACCACTTCAAAGGCACCCAGGTGCTGTCGCGGCCGCAGCCGAAAATCCTCGAGGTCAACGGCGCCGAACTCGACCTCGCCGACATCAAGGGCCAGGAAAGCGCCAAGCGCGCGCTCGAAGTCGCGGCCGCCGGCGGCCACAACCTGCTCATGGTCGGGCCGCCCGGCCGGCAAATCGATGCTCGCGGCGCGGCTGCCGTCGATTCTGCCGCCGCTGGCACCGGCCGAGCTCCTCGGCATTAGGTAGCAAACTCACCTAGCAGCCTATCGGCCTATCCTGCCCGCTCTGCTACCGTGATCGGCATGCGACCCGATTGGTGGCCATACGCTATAGCCATCTGGGCTGGCGTAGTGCTGGCCTTAATCCTAGCAATCGCTGGTTATTGGATTGGTTGATGAACGCTTTCGTTGTGAGCGGTCTCGTCAAGCGCCGCGCGGAACTAGCAGGCGACATAGAGAAGGCGCACGAAGCATTGCGCCGGATGGTCGCCGACCTCGAAAATCTTGATGCCACGATCCTGCAATTCGAGCCTGATTTTAAGGTCGAGGCCATCAAGCCCAAGGCGTTCCGTCCACCGAAGGATTGGAGCAATCGGGGCGAGATGACCCGGATATGCCTCAGTATCCTTCGGCAAGCCGCAGAGCCGCTTACGGCGCGCGATATTGCCTATCAGCTACTCACAGAGCGGGCACTTAATCGGGACGATCAGCGGCTCTTGCGGGTCATGCGGAGCCGGGTCGCGACCGCCCTGCGGCTCCAGCGGGATAAGGGCGTCGTGCAATCCCAACAAGGGCCGGGACAGTACATGCTTTGGGAAATTTCGCGCTAAATTTGCCGTTTTTTCCGGGTCATATAGCTCGCATCTGATTCGCCGAACCACACTCACCCGACTGAGCCGCGCGCCTGAATGGCAAGCGGGCAACCGGCCCGGGAAAGGAGGTGGTAGCGATGAAGAGACGACAGATAGGTCGTTCGGCGATTACTGGCAAATTCATGCCAGTCAAGGCGGCTGAATCTCCCACAAAGAGACGAACCGCGATCGTACAGACCTTCAAACCCTGTAAGCCATCGAAGAAGCGGTAACGCTTCCTAGGTGACGGCGGCGACAGGCTGACACCCTCCTACCGGAGCGATTGCAGCGATAGGGCCTTTGTTTATGAAGTTATAGTATATCTTGTATCCAGAATTATCAGACGCTTTTTCGCTGCGTATACCAGAAAACTCCAATCTCGCGTGCTCATTCTGCGTCGGTTTACTTGAAAGCAAAATAATATACAACGGACCAATGATTACCAGAAGTAATAGAGCCACACCTCCAAGCATTTTCCTTATCGATAGCACGGTAGCCCGCGCTTGCTGAAGAGCGGGAATTTTTTCTGCGATTACGTCCTTGTAGTGCTCCAGAAGCTCCTTGTGATGTGAGAGTCTGTTTTTGAGTATCAGCCACGCGGCCGTCTATCCAACAGCTAGGCCAATTGCCAGAGTGGCTAGGAATGCCTCTCGGTGGGCGCTCACGGCGTCCCACTCCCGGGCGACCACCCCGACCAAATCTGAGATGTCCATAAGTTGCATCTTGAACAATTTACCATGCCGAGTTCTCCTCGGCATTAGGTCAGCATTACTTCCTAATTTCGAAGGCTTAGAAGCCCTCAGCAAAAGGTGAGTTTGCTACCTAATGCCGGAGCTCCTTGAAGTCTCCATGGTCGCATCCGTCGCCGGCGAGATCGAGGGCGGCGCGCTGACCAATCGGCGTCCGTTCCGGGCGCCGCATCATTCCGCCAGCATGCCGGCGCTGGTTGGCGGCGGCCTGCATGCGCGGCCCGGCGAGATTTCGCTCGCCCATCACGGCGTTCTCTTCCCCGACGAGCTTCCCGAATTCCAGCCGCAAGCGCTCGATTCGCTGCGCCAGCCACTGGAAACCGGCGAGGTGGCGATCGCGCGCGCCAATCATCGCGTCACTTATCCGGCGCGCTTCATGCTGGTGGCGGCGATGAACCCATGCCGCTGCGGGCGCGCCGCCGAGCCCGGTTACGCCTGCCGCCGCGGGCTCAATGCGCGCTGCACCGCGGACTATCAGGCGCGCATTTCCGGCCCGCTGCTCGACCGCATCGACCTGCACATCGAGGTGC
>JBARKH010000529.1:0-7402 GCA_049801295.1 Allostellaceae bacterium
GCCCGGCCTCGCGCCGCGCAGAACCGCTTCGGCCGATGCGATGCGGCGTGGCTTCGCTTCGGCACCGCCGAGCCCGATCCTTGGTTCGGCGATGACATCCCCCTCGACCCGCAACACCGCCAGCGCCATGGCAAGCGCGTAATCGCCGGGGCGGCGGCTGAATTCGGCGAATCCGAAGCGCGTGTCCGCCGCCAGGATCGGCAGGCGCGCCTCGACCAAGAGCTCGTCGGGCAACAGCGCGGTTTCCATCGCGCCCTGGAAAAAGTCGCGGGCCGCCATGCGCCGTTCGCCGCGCCCGCTGCGCGCCACCAGATCGGCATCCAATGTCGCCGCCACGACGCTCCATTCCGCCGCCGGATCGGCATGCGCCAGGCTCCCGCAAAACGTGCCGCGCAGCCGGATCGGATAATGCGCGATATGGCGCACCACATTCGCCAGCAGCGCCCCGAGCGGGCCGTTCACGACCGGGCGATGGAACGCCGCGTGGCGCACCCGCGCGCCAATGCGCAAGTGGCCATCGCAAGCTTCGAGCCGGTCGAGCCCGGCGACGGCGTTGATGTCGATGAGGTGCGCCGGGCGCGCCAGCCGGAACGCCATGATCGGCACCAGGCTCTGCCCGCCCGCCAGCACCCGTCCCTCGAAGGGCACCAATTCGCCGAGCAAGTGCACCGCATCTGAGATCGTCGCCGGGCGGTGGTATTCGAACAGCGCAGGCTTCACCGGTCTATTCTCCCGATCGCGGGGTTTGGCGCGGCGGCGCGTTTCTTGGTAAGTCTGCGCTCCCGGCGCTCGTCCGTCCATGCCGCGTCATTTGCGAAAGGGGTCTCATCATGCAGCTCGGCGCCTCGATACCGGTCGGTGACATCGGCACCGGCCCGGCGGTCCTGCGCGACTATGCCCAGGCCGCCGAAAGGCTTGGCTACGCGCATCTGGTGGCGCCCGATCACGTTCTCGGGGTCAATCCGGCGGCCGACCATGGCGGTCAGCGCGTTGGCACGACGGCCACCGCCTATCACGACCCGTTCGTGCTGTTCGGGTTTCTCGCCGGCTGTACCGAGAAGATAGGTTTTGCCGCCGGCGTCCTCATCCTGGCGCAGCGCCAGGCGGTGCTGGTCGCCAAGCAGGCCGCCTCGCTCGATGTTTTGTGCGGCGGGCGGTTCCGGCTCGGGATCGGGGTCGGCTGGAACGAAGTCGAGTTCATCGGCCTCAACGAGAATTTCAAGAACCGCGGCCGCCGCTCGGAGGAACAGGTGCGCGTGATGCAGGCGCTGTGGGCCGCGCCGCATGTCAAATTCGACGGCGAATTCCACCATATCGAGGATGCCGGCATCAATCCTCGCCCGGCCTCGGGCCGGGTGCCGATCTGGTTCGGCGGGCACGCGGAGGCGACCTTCCGGCGCGCCGCCAAATACGGCGACGGCTTCATGCCACTGCGCTATCCGCCGGGCGAGGAAGCACTCGCCGCCTTCGAGAAATTGCGCGCGCTGACGAGGGCAGCTGGGCGCAACCCGTCCGACATCGGCCTCGAAGTTTGGGTCTCGCCCGGCGCCGGCACCGCGGAGGATTGGCGGCGCGAGATCGCTTTCTGGAAAAAGGCCGGAGTCACCCACGTCACCGCCCACACCACCTACACCAGCGACCACCACAAACGCATCGCCGGCCACAGCGCCGCCGACCACCTCGCCGCGATCACCCGCTACCGCGCCGCCGTTGCCGATCTGCTGTAGGTGGCGGATAAGCGCACCGACCGGTTTCTCGATTCGATTTCGCGCACAGCGACACCCGTCAAAGCTTCGCAGACAAGTCCGGGTCGTAATGGGTTCTGCTCCGCCCAACTCATGCTAAGAGCTGCCCTTTCGTTGCCCGCTTCGAAGCCGTTTACGCGACGGCGGTGAAAAAGTGGTGGAATGTGTGTATTATTTGGAACGATTGGCGATCTTCACTGCCGCAAATCGGGACAACGGCGATGACCGGTGAGACTGTCGGCTCCGCCATGCTTGGCGACTTAGAGCGGATTGCGTACCACGAAGCGGGGCACGTGGCCGTCCGACGGAACTTTGAGCGGGCGATATTCCTTGAAAGGGGTTATGTGCTCATCGATTCGGTGGGCGGATATGGGCAGACGGGTCTCAACAGCGGTAACTTGTGGGGAGGGCGGAGCGACCCTCCTCTTATCGATCACCCTAGCATCGTCACAGCGATGGCGGGGCGCGCGGCAGAGGCGATCCGATATCACGATTCGAGTCACGTGGAGTCTGTAGCGTTGTCGGCGGGATCGGATGAGCCGTTGGCACGCTGCTATATTCGGATACTCCACGGCCACAACCTTTCGGACGACGACATCGCCGACAAAATTAGGGAGGCGGAGGCCGAGGCATCACGAATCGTTCGCGGCGTATGGGACGGGGTAAAGGCTTTGGCTGAAACACTTTTAACGCGCCTCAAAACAGGACGGGACGACAACGCCGAACTTACTGGTGCCGAGGCTCTCCACGTCATGGATACCGCCCTTAGGCTTGCCTCAACTTGGGGAGAGCCCGCCTGATCTAGGCTTGGCAAGCAAGTCGCGGTCGGGATGGGTTTCGCTCCGGTCAACTCATACTACGAGTTATCGCGGGACTGCGGTGTCCACGTAGCCGTGTGCGGACATACAACGGCGAGAATCCAGCGCGCGGTCTAAGCCCACGGCAAGGTCGCCGCCCTGATTGGCGGTCTTCGCCTGCATGTCGCATTCGTATTCCTGTAGTTTTTCGTCAGCGGCCGTTGCGCCTGGCTTGACCCAAACGCTCGGAGAACAGCCCGAGAGAATGACGAGAGCTCCGGCTAGCATTGCCCATCGCAAAGACAACAGTCCTCTCCCTTCGGATCGCCGCGAAACTAAGCCCTATCACCAATTTCCACCGGACCCCATTACCATGGCCGACGTGCTAATCGGGCTAGCATACGCCATTGGGGCGAGACGGACGAGAAAACCGGAAATGAAGTCGACCCGGACCTACGCATCGTCGATGGCTTTGTCTCGCATTTCCTCAAAACTCGTAGGCTTCGACGATCATCGGCTCGTTCTTCGCGGCGACGATCCATTCCTGCATTGCCGGCAGCGCCATGACCGCTTCGCAATAGGCCTCCGCCTCGCGCTCGATGTCGCTCTGATAGGTGCGAAAGCGCGTCACCACCGGCGCGAACATCGCATCGGCGATGGTGAACGGGCCGAACAGAAAATCGCCGTTGCCCTCGCCAAAGCGGGTGCGGCAATCGCGCCAGATCGCCATCACTCGGTTGATGTCGGCTTGCACCTCGGGGGTGACGCCGCGCCCGGGAAAGTGGGAGCGGATATTCATCGGCATATGCTGGCGCAAGGCCTGGAACCCCGCGTGCATCTCGGCGCTGATTGCACGGGCGAGCGCACGCGCTGCCGGGTCTTTCGGCCACAGCTCGAAAGTGGGGAAGGATTCCGCGAGGTACTCGCAGATCGCCAGGCTCTCCCAAATCGTGACGTCGCCGTGGCGCAGTGCCGGCAGCCGCCCCGAGGGTGAATATTTCAGCACCGCCTCATGACTGCCTGGCTGATAGAGGGGAACCACGACTTCGTCGAATTGGACCGTGGTGCGCTTCAGCACGAGCCAGGGGCGCAGCGACCAGGAAGAGTAGTTCTTGTTGCCGAGATAGATCGTCAGATCGGCCATGGGGGCCCCGCATTGGGTGTTGGCGCAACACTTTGACGAGAACACCGGCGCCGGGCAATCGACCCAAAAATCCCCCGAGGGGCACTACCCCATGCCGAGCGATGTCCTGCCCTTGGGCGGCGGGAAGGCGCGGTCGAGCGCGGCGAGGTCTTGGGTGTCGAGCGCGAGGTTGAGGGCCCCACAATTGTCGCGCACGTGCTCGAGGTTTGTCGCCTTCGGGATGACGATCATGCCGTCCTGGCCCAACAGCCAGGCGAGCGCGACCTGGGCCGGGCTCGCGCGATGCCGGAGGGCGACCTCGCCCAGCGCCCGGTTGCCGAGGATGCGGCCCTGGTCGAGGGGAGTATAGGCCATGATCGCGATGCCCTGCTCGCGGCACCACGGGATCAGCTCGAATTGCGGGCCGCGGCGGCCGAGATTGTAGAGGATCTGGTTGGCCACGACGCTCTCCCCGCCGGCAAGCCCGATCCATTCCTGCATGTCCTTGGTGTCAAAATTGCTGACGCCGTGATGGCGGATCTTGCCGTCGCTTTGCAATCGGGTGAGCCCGGCCAGCGTCTCGGCCAGCGGCACCGAGCCCCGCCAATGCAGCAGATAAAGATCGACCCGGTCGGTCTTAAGCCGTTTGAGGCTGCGCTCGCAAGCTTCGATCACCCCCTTCTGCGAGGCATTGTAGGGCAAGACCTTGCTGACGATGAAGAGCCGGTCGCGCAGGCCCGCGGCGGCCTCGGCGACGATTTCCTCGGCCGCGCCGTTGCCGTACATCTCGGCCGTGTCGATCAGGTTCATCCCGAGCTCGATGCCGAGCTTGACGGCGGCCACCTCGTCGGCGGCGCGTCGGCGGTCCTCGCCCATATGCCAGGTGCCGAGGCCAAAGGCCGGCACCTTCTCACCGTTGGGCAAGGTCACGCGGGGCTGGTTATCGGTCATCGCTAGTCTCCGATCACGGCGCGCTCGCGGCGCAGGAAGACGAGCCGCGCGGCGCCGTAGACGCGCTCGTCGATAAGGGTGAAGCCGGGGACAAGCGGCAATTCCTCGCGCGCCGCAACCTCGATCACCACGAGCGCGTCCGCGGTCAGCCAGCCGCCAGCGGCAAGCGCGCTCAGGGCCGGCGCGGCAAGTCCGCTCGTATAGGGTGGGTCGAGGAACGCCACAGCGCAGGCAAAGATCGCGCGCGGTGGCCTTGTTGCATCGCCGGCGACGATCTGGGCGCGGTCCTCCTCGCCCAGCGCGCCGACATTGCGCCGCAGCGCGGCGAGCGCCTCGCGCTCACTTTCGATAAACACGGCCATGCTGGCGCCGCGCGACAAGGCTTCGAGGCCCAAGGCGCCGGTCCCGGCAAAGGCGTCGAGCACCGACCGCTCGGCGAAGGGCGATCCGCGAGCGGCAAAATTTCCGTGCGAGAGGATGTTGAACAGGGCTTCCCGGGCCCGGTCGCTGGTCGGTCGCACCGCGTCGCCCACCGGCGCCACCAGACGCCGCCCGCGGTGGGCACCGCCGACGATGCGCAGCCCGCGGGATTTCGGATCAGAAGAACGCATATTTGACGATGAACAACACGGCGAGGACGGCCATCGAAGGTCCGGCCTGGGCGAACCGCCCCGAGAGCAGCTTGGCCGCGGCGTAGCTGATAAAGCCGAGGGCGATCCCGTCGGCGATGGAGAAGGTCAATGGCATCGCCAGCGCCGTCACCACCGCCGGGCATATTCGGTGACGTCGTCCCAGTCGAGTTCGGCAAAGCCGCGGGCCATCAGGCAGGCGACGAAGAGAAGCGCCGGCGCGGTCGCATAGGCCGGGACCGAGTGGGCGAGCGGCGCGAGGAGGAGGGTCAGCACGAAGAGGGAAGCGACGGTGACGCCGGTCAGCCCGGTGCGCCCACCCGCCTTGATCCCGGCCGCGCTCTCGATGTAGCTCGTCACGGTCGACGTGCCGAGGAGGGCGCCGCCCATCGCCGCAAGCGAGGCGGCGGCAAAGGCGCGCTCGGCGCGCGGCAGCCTGCCGTCCTCGTCCAGGAGGCCAGCGCGGTGGGCGACCCCGATCAAGGTGCCGGTGTTGTCGAACAGATCGACAAAGAGAAAGACGAAGACGATCGTCACGAGCCCGATATCCAGCGCACCGCGCAGATCGAGCTGGAGGAAGGTGGGGGCGAGGCTCGGCGGCAGCGCGGCAATCCCGAAAAACGGCGAGACGCCGAGCACGATGCCGGCGGCGGCGGTGCCAAGGATTGCGACGATGATCGCGCCGGGAATGGCGAGGCGATCGAGCGCCACCATCGCAATAAAGCCGGCGCTGGCGAGCAATGCCGCCGGTGCTTTCAAATTGCCGAGCGTCACCAGCGTCTCGCGGTTGGCCGTGATGATGCCAGCATCCTTCAAAGCGATGATCCCGAGAAAGAGCCCGATCCCGGCCGAGATCGCCATCTTCTGCGAGCGCGGGATGGCGTCGACGATCCACGACCGGAGGCGCGTCACGCTGATGATCAGAAAGAGTAACCCCGATAGGAACACCGCGCCCAATGCGACCTGCCAGCTGTAATGCAGCCCGTTGACCACGCTATAGGCAAAATAGGCGTTGATCCCCATCCCCGGCGCCAGCGCCAGCGGGTAGTTGGCGAGAAGCGCCATCAACAGCGTCGCGAGTGCGGCAGCGAGGCAGGTCGCGACGAACACCGCGCCCCGGTCCATCCCCGCGTCGGCGAGGATCACCGGATTGACGAAGACGATGTAGGCCATCGTCAGATAGGTCGTCGCGCCGGCGATGATCTCGGTGCGAATGTTGCTGCCGCTGGCGGTGACGCCGAAATACCGGTCGATCATCGCTGGTCCTCGCCCCGCATCCCGGTCTTACCGACGAAAGCCGGTATCCGCGGCGGAAATGGATCCCGGCCCACGCCGGGACGACAATCGTAGGGGCTTCCTTTGGTCCGTGACAGGTCCCGGCCGGGAGCTTCGAACTTTTGTCGCCGCCGGCTTCCCGAGCTGTTCCACCAGGACCTTGTGCAGCACCTCCTCGATCGCGCCCTTAGCGAGATGGCCGAGCTGGAACGGCCCATAGGCTAGGCGGATCAGCCGCGTGACCGGATAGCCCAGATGTTCGAGAACCCGCCGCACCTCACGGTTCTTGCCCTCCTGCAACGACAGGGTTACCCAGGCGTTCGATCCCTGCTGGCGCTCGAGTTCGGCGCGGATCGGCCCATAGGCGACGCCGTCGACGGTGGTGCCGCGGGCGAGCGCGGCGAGGCGCGCTGGATCGACAAACCCATGCACCCGCACCTTGTAGCGCCGCACCCAGCCGGTCGCCGGCAATTCGAGGCGCCGCGCCAGCGCGCCGTCATTGGTCAAGAGCAACAGCCCCTCGGAATTGAGGTCGAGGCGACCGACGGAGACGAGGCGCGGCAAGCCGGCCGGTAGTGCCCCAAACACCGTCGGGCGGCCTTTCTCGTCGCGGTGGGTGGTGACAAGCCCGGCCGGCTTGTGATAGCGCCACAGCCGCGCCCGCTCCGCCTCGGGCAACGGCCTGCCGTCGACCCGGACCTCATTCTGCGCCGTCACGGTGACCGCCGGGCTCGTCAAGACAGTACCGTCGACCGCGACCCGCCCCTCCGCGATCCAGCGCTCGGCGTCGCGCCGCGAGCACAACCCGGCGCGCGCCAGCACCTTGGCAATGCGCTGGGGGGCGATGCGTTCCGGTGGTTCGGTCGCGGGCTGTGCCATGAT
>JBARKH010000530.1:0-3613 GCA_049801295.1 Allostellaceae bacterium
GCCCCGGTCGGCGCGCCGGAACAACGCCGCCAGCGGCAGCATGATCGCCGCCATCAGCGCGGCCTGCACCAGATAGGTCGGGCGCCAGCCGATCCCCGAGACGCCCAGTTGCACGAGCGGGGCCGACACCGCCCGGCCGAGGCCGTTGGCCGACTGGACAATCGAAATCGCCATGCCGCGGTTGCGGATGAAATGGCGCGAGAGGAGCGGCACGAACACCACGAGCCCCAGGCAATTCGCGCCCACCGTCATCACCACCCCGTAAAGGAGGATGATCTGCCACAGCGCCGTCACATAGGCGCTCAGCGCCAGCCCCAGCACCAATAATCCGCCGCCGAGCAAGAGCAGCCGGCGCGGGCCGAGCCGGTCGACGAGCGCCCCGACAAAGGGCGAACTGAACCCGGCCACCAGCTGCGACACCGAATAGGCGACCGAGGTTTCAGCCCGGCTCCAGCCGAACTCCTCGATAAAGGCGACCAGATACACCGCATAGGAGTGCATCAGCCCGGCGCTCACCGTAAACGCGGTGAAGGCACCGCCCAGCATCAGCCAGGCCGGCTGCAGGCGCGGCCGGGTCCTTGTCGCGGGCGGGTCGCTCATCACCCAACCCTGCGCGAAATCGCGCCGCGCGTCACCTGCGATCGGGCGAGCGCGAGGTTGCGCCACAGTCCCGCAGCGGGCATTTCTGGGGTAAGGTGCCGCTGAGGAGAGTGTGATGACCGGCTTCTACCACCCGCCGCTCGACGGCTTTGAGGAAGACCCGTTCGCGCGCGACGGCGAGGATAGGCTGATCCGGCGCGACTATTGGCTGAGCCTCGGCGACCGCTCGCTCATTCTATTGATGACCCAGGGCATCGGCACCCGGCTCACGGCGGATGAAAAGCGGGCCCACCTCGAGGACATCCGCCGCGCCCATCTGATCGACGAGATCCTCGCCCCCGAGATCCTCCCGCCCGAGCGGCGGTCGTAGTGGCGCGGACCGCGGTATAGCTGCTCCGGGGAAGCTGCTGGTTGCCGCAAGGCGCCGCCGTGCTAGGGTGCGGGCGATCGATTCACCCCCAATAACCGGAGGAAACCATGGCACAATCAGCGAACCCATCGCGCGATGCCGTCCGCGACGTCGTCCCCGACCTGATCAAATACAGCGAGACAGTGCTCTTCGGCGAAGTGTGGGAGCGCCCGGGCCTCAAAAAGCGCGACCGCAGCCTGATTGTTGTCGCCACATTGATCGCCTTGGGCCGCGAGCGGCAACTGCCCGGCCATCTCAACCGTGCGCTCGACAACGGCGTCACCAAGCAGGAGATCAGCGAAATTATCACGCATCTCGCCTTCTATGCCGGTTGGCCGGCGGCAATGACTGCGGCGCAGATCGCCAAGGACGTCTTCGCGACGCGCTAGGGAAAAGCCCCTCACCCCGGCCCTCTCCCCGTTCACGGGGAGAGGGAGAGCAGCGGCACTTCCAGCGGATAGCGATCAACGAATTGGTCCCGCCCCTTCAGCCGCGTTCCCTCTCCCAGTGAACGGGGAGAGGGACAGGGTGAGGGGTCTCTTTGATCAAGGGAGACACACATGAAGGTCGGTTTCATCGGGCTGGGCACGATGGGTGCCAGCATGGCGGCGAACCTGCAGAAGGCGGGTCACGAGCTTGTCGTCTACGACATCCGGCGCGCCGCGGCCGAGCGCCATCTCGCCGCCGGCGCGGTGTGGGCCGATACGCCCAAGGCATTGGCCGCTGAGTGCGAGGTCATCTTTACCTCGCTCCCCGGACCGCCCGAAGTCGAGGCGGTGGCCCTTGGCGAGAATGGCCTGATCGCCGGGATGAACGAGGGCAGCGCCTACTTTGACCTGTCGACCAATTCGCCGACCCTGGTGCGCGAACTCAACCGCCGCTTCGGTGAAAAGCACCTCTACATGCTCGACGCCCCGGTCAGCGGTGGTCCGCGCGGCGCCGCCTCGGGGCGCCTGGCGCTCTGGGTCGGGGGCGACGAGCAGATCTTCAACCGGCACAGACCAGTGCTCGACGCGATCGGCGACCAGGCCCGCTATATCGGCCCCATTGGCGCCGGCTCGGTCGCGAAGCTCGTGCACAATTGCGCCGGGTATGCGATCCAGTGCGTGCTGGCTGAAGTCTTCACGATGGGCGTCAAGGCCGGGGTCGAGCCGCTGGCGCTGTGGGAAGCGGTGCGCCAAGGCGCCGGCGGCAGGCGGCGCACCTTCGACGCGCTGGCCGACCATTTCCTGCCCGACAAATACGATCCGCCCGATTTCGCGCTGCGCCTCGCGCACAAGGACGTGACCCTGGCGACCCAGCTCGGGCGCGAGATGAAGGTGCCGATGCACATGGCCAATCTCGCGCTCGACGAATTGACCGCAGCCCTCAATCGCGGCTGGGAGAACCGCGACTCGCGGGTCGCGATGCTGCTCCAGCAGGAGCGCGCCGGGATCAAGATCGCCGTACCCGAAGCCGACTTGAAGGCCGCCATCGAGCGGGACGGCAAGACCTAGCGGGGCGGCCGGCTCAGCCGGGTCCTCGCCAGTCGACCCGCGCAAAATAGGCCGCATCGTCGAAGTGCACGGTGAGCGTGCCATGAAAGGCGCGCTTCACCGCTTCGCCCAGGCGGCGCGGCAGATGGATGTCGGTCGTCTCAATGACCAGCCCATCCGGCGTATCGGCGATGCTGATGATGCGGTTGAGCGGATGCTCGCCCTTCTCGGCGGCCTCTTCGTTGCGCGCCAGGCCGATGAGCTCGTCCTTGTGACGGTGCGCGAAGGCGCCATGGAGGGTGACGATCCCGGCGGGGAGGGCGTCGGCGATGCGCCGGCACGCGGGACACGCCGCCTCGCGCGCGTCATCGGGCTTTTCGCCCCATTGCCATCTGCCATGATGATAGACCGCGCCGCATTGGGGACAGGCGGTCGGCTCGGTGAGCTTTTGTTTGGCCTGATAGGGGTCGAGGATGTGATCCTGTTGGGCGCGGCCGTCGATGCGGCGCCCGGAATGTCCGGCTTTTGGTGATCGCTGCAACACTGTCATCTCCGCTCCTTTTTGCGCTCCAGCCACAATAGGAGCGTGGCAAGCCGCCGCTTTGATCTGGCGCAAAGCCGGCGCGGATTTCACGCATCGAACGGGCGCAGCGCGAACCAGTGTCAGGTGACATCGATGCACTGCGCGAACCAGCCTCGGTCAGGCCGGGTCAGCGAATTCGAAGGGCGATTTCCCGTCGATGTTGCGCCGGCCAGGCGCCGATCAGCTCCCACAAAAATGTTTGGCCGCCCTGTTGTACGACACCCGATATAAGAGTAATTTACTCTTATAAGTAGTTATCGCGAATGAAATCTGATGTCGGATTCCATCTTCGCGCGGCGCCGCGCGGTGACGGGAGGAAATCGCCGCAGCCGTCGCGACGGAGTTGCGGCGGCCGCGCCGGGCATTGCCGTGCCTGAACCGGATATTAATCTCGATCGGCCGATCATGACGCTGGAGGGCGCGGTGCGCGCGCGCAGGGTGGCCGGAGGGCATGATGGCGGACAGCGATAATCGAATCACGGCGCGCGATGCGGATTTCTGAGCCCATCCTGGCGATCGCCCTGCTGGCGCTGGCCGGCCCTGGTC
>JBARKH010000531.1:0-18456 GCA_049801295.1 Allostellaceae bacterium
CCGGCAACCGGCAAGGCCGCCGCCGCGGCGAATGAGACATTCTCGGCAATCGGCGCCATGCGGTGGCTCGGCACCGCGGCGCGCTCGGCCCAGCCCTCCCAGTCGGTGAGCGCAACGACCCGGGTGCCGGCGGCCGGGCCATGGCCATCGGCGGTGGCACGCAGCACCACCCCGGCGATGTCCTGCCCCGGGCGCCAGCCCTCGGGCCGGACCTCAAACAGCCGCAATTCGCCGCGATTGAGCGAGAATGCATGGACCGCGACCAGCGCCTCGTCGGGCCGCAATTCCGGCTCGGCGACCTCGCGGATCGCTACGGGATCGGGCCCGGACGGGGTGTTGACGATGGCGAGCATGGCCCTCCACTCAAAAACCCCTCGCCCGCATTGCGGGAGAGGGAGGGACCCATCGCGTCAGCGATGGGAGGGTGAGGGTCTTCGGTTGCTGACACCCTCACCCGCCTCCGAACTGCGTCCGGAGGCACCCTCTCCCGCATTGCGGGAGAGGGGCTGATTGCGCGGCTAGTTCAGCCTGAGATCGGTGATGTGCTTGGGGTCGGGCTTCAGTTCGCCGATCTCCACCCGGCGGACGATGTCGGTGAGGATCGCGTTGGTCGGGGCCGGGACCCCGACCTCCTCGCCCTTCCGCGCGACAAAACCGTTCAGAAACGGGATCTCGGTGCGGCGGCCCTTGACCATGTCCTGGCCGGTCGAGGGGCGGTGCTCGCCGCCGCCGGTGTTGGCGACGGCCAGGCGGTGCTCGTCGATCTCCTTCTGCGCCGCGGCATCGCCCTCGCCGGCGCGGGCCAGCGTTTCGGGATCCATGTGGCTGACTTCGTCGAAGGTGTAGCCCAAGGCTTGGCCGACGCGGATCGCCTCGCTGCCCAGCCGGTTCGAGAAATGCCGGATCACATCGTTCTTGACGACATCGCGGCCGATCATCCCGGTGCAGGCGGAGAGCCCGTTGCCCATCACATTGGTGACGAGCTTCGACCAGCGCTCGCCCCACAGGTTTTCGGTGACAAAAGCGCTGTCAGAATTGGCGAGGAGCCCGCAGACTTCCTTCGCGCGATCGGTGATCCGGCCATGCACCTCGCCGACGCGGAAGACGGTGTGCTTCGAGCCCGATTTGCCGGCGGCGCGGCGGATCTGCCCCGGGGCGTGCAATTCGACGGTGATCGAGCTGGCGATCGAGCCCAGGGTCTTGCCCCAGCCGACCACTCCGGCGATCGTCTCCTCGTTCATGCAGTTCTGCAACGAGACGCAATACCCGTCAGGCGCGAGATACTGCTTGATCATCATCGTCGCCCAGGCGGTGTCGTAGGATTTGGTGCAGACGAAGGCGATGTCGAACGGCTTTTCCTTCGAGACATGCTGGAGTTCGGTGACATGGAGCGCGCGCACCGGCACGGTGAACGGCTCGACCTCGCGGATATGGGTGATTGTCAGCCCGTGCGCTTTCATGTGCTCGACATGCTCGGGCCAGAAATCGATAAAGGTCACATCTTCGCCCGCTTGCACCATATGCGCGCCGGCATAGCCGCCAACCGCTCCGGTGCATACCACCGCAATCCTCTTACCCGTCGCCATCAGCCATCCTCCGCGTTGCTCCGGCGCATGGGTCTCCGAGGGGGGGCGCCGAAATCTCCGACCCTGATCCTAGTACGGTCCGGCCCGGTTGGGGAAGCGATGCCCGCCCAAGGTTTGGTATAGCCGGGCATGGCGGGATCGCTCGTCAACGCCGCCCGGGTCCCGGGGCGCGCGCAGCGACGGCCCCCCGCTCACGGGGAGAGTGAAAGGGTGAGGGCTTTTGTCAGTCCACGGCGGGCGCCTTCGCCTTGCCGAAATGCGGGTAGTCGGTGTCGTCGATAAAGGCTTCCTCGCCTTCGGTCGGCACCGGCTCGGCATAGTCGAGCGCGCCTTGGATATTTTCGCCCCACACGTCGCGCGGCAGTTCGTAGAGGACCTCGACGCCGTAGCCGTTGGGGTCGCTGATGTAGAGGCTGTGGGTCATCCCGTGATTGACCCGGCGGTGGAACTTGACGCCGTTCTGCCGGAGCCAGGCGAGCTGCTTCAGCCACGCCTCGCGGTTAGGCATCGTGATCGCGATGTGATTGATCGCCACCGGCAGGTCGAACATCGCCCATTCCGCGGGCGGCTTCGGCAGGTTCGGGTTCTCGACGAGCGCGATGTCGTGATGGTTCATCCGGCCGCCATGATCGCCGCTATAGAAGCGCATCGGCCGCCGGCTCGATTGGCCAACCTGCTTGAAGCCGAGGATCTCGGTCCAGAATTTGTGCGACTCTTCCATGTCGCGCACATTGATCACCAGATGGTTGATGCCACCCGGGGTCACCGCCGCCTGGGGCGCCGGGGGGACGATTGGAGTGGTGCCGTCCGCCATTATAATGTCTCCGCGATGAATTTGCGTTACCCCGGATTATATGGCGACGGCGCGCGGTTTGCCAATCACCGGGGGGCCTACGATGCCTTCAGCTCGATGTCCTCGTATTCCGGAAACGGCGAGAGATAGACGTCGTTGATCGTGTCCTTGGCGATGCGCGGGCCCACCCCCATCAAGGCGGCGAAATCGTATACCGGCGCGAACATCGCCCGGTCGATCGTCAATTGCTGGATCTTGAAGAGGATCGCCTCGCGCTTCTTGGCGTCGCGCTCGCCGGCCTGCTTCAAAAAGAGTTCGTCGATGTCCGGGTAGCCGCCATCGACATAGGCGCCCTTCGAATAGATGAAGGATTCGACACGGCTCGCGGCGTTGCCGGCATTCCCCGCCCCGGTCATGAAGAGCCCATGGAACTTGTGCGCGCGCCAGTCGGCGTAGAACGCGGCGCGCTCCATCGGCGCCAGCTTGATGCGGATGCCAACCGCGTTAAGGTCGTTGACGACCGCCTCCGCCGCGGTCGGGAAGCCCGGGATCGCATGGAAGAGCCCGGCGTCGATCCCGTTCGGGTAGCCGGCCTCGGCGAGAAGCTGCTTTGCTTTTGCGGGGTCGTAGGGGTAGGGCTTCACCTGGAGCGTGAATTCCATCATCCGCGGGATGATGACCCCGGCCGGCGGGCAGAAGCCGAGGCAGGCGGCCTTATTGATCCCGTCGCGGTCGAGCGCGTAGTTGACCGCGAGCCGCATCCGCTGGTCGTGCCATGGCGATTTCGGGTCGAACTGATCGGCGAATTCGACCCATTGGCAGGAGGCATGCTTGGTCGCCACGACCTTGGTTTTGGGGTCGTCGACCACGCCCTGCGCGTCGAGCCCCTGCAGCGCGAACGCCATGTCGGCTTCGCCGGTCTTCACCATCAGCGCCCGCGTCGTCGAATCGGGGACGCTGCGCATGACGATCGTCTTCACGTGAGGCGGGTGCCGCCAGTATTTGGGAAAGGCCTCGAGCACGACCTCGATCCCCTGCTTCTGGCTGACGAATTTGTAGGGCCCCGCGCCGACCGGGGTCTTCTTGAAGCCCTCGTCGCCGACCTCGGTAAAATATTTCTTCGGCATGATTAGGCCCGCGGCCGAAGCGGTGCTGCCGTAGAACGTCATGAAGTCGGGCCACACCTCCTTCAGGTGAAAGCGCACCACCAGCGGATCGACAACTTCGACCCGCGCCACCTTCTCCTTCATGATCGCCGCGCCGGCGCCGTTATACCGGGAAAAGCTGAATTCGACGTCTTCGGTCGTCAGCGGATCGCCGTTGTGGAACGTCAGGCCCGGGCGCAGCTTAAATTCGTAGGTGAGGCCGTCCTCGCTCTCGGCCCATGATTGCGCCAGCGCCGCGCCCATCTTCTGTCCGGGGAGGGCACGCACCAGCGCGTCGTGCAGCGCGTAGAGCATGCCGAAGGGGGTGATCTGCGGCGGCGCCAGCGAGGGATCGAACCACGCCGGCGATATCGTCACGTGCCAGGCGACGACGATCTGCCCGGCGGGCGCGTCGGCGGCGAAGGATGAGGGTGCGCGCAGCGCGATGGGCGCGGCGATGAGCGACCCGATGATCGCGCGGCGCGACGGCTGATGGGGAATCCAAGTCATGAATTCTTCCTCCCGATCTCGCGGAATATTTATTGATCGAGGCGCCGCAGGATGGCCGCCGCCGCCGCCCGGCGTCAAGCGCGGGCCGGCCACGATCGCCTCCGATGCGCCAGCGACCGCGTCAACCCCAGCCGCCGCGCCGAAATCAAATCGGCGCTAATCCCCGGACGCGAGGCGTGTCGCGGCTTCCTTGGCGATGCTGAGATCGGTGTGTTTCTTGACGTCGACCGAGGCGCGGGCAAACCCCAGTTTCTGTTGCAGATCGACATTGGCCTGCAACGCGTCGAGATCGGGGAGCGCCGCCGGGTCGCGGTAATAATCCTTATTGGTGAATGCCCAGCCCTCGAATAGCGACGGCTTCTGTTTGGTCACCTGGGCGATCAGCGCCACCGTCTCGGCGTGATGGGCCGGGTCGGAGAAATAGTGCAACGCGTGCAGGTAATCCTCCATGAAATCGAGCATCTCGGCGCGGTGCTCCTTCAAGAATCCGGCGCGGGCGACCCGGACGATCATCTGGCTGCGACCGATCGCCTCGACCTGAGTGAAGAGCGGGTGCGCGAAGGCGAGGAGGTCGGGATCGACGCCGAACGGCAAGGGCGTGGTCACCAGATCTACCTTGCCCTCCTTCAGCATCGCCTTCTGGTCGGGAAAGCGCACCTCGATGATCGTGACGTCGCGCTTGTCCTGCAGATTGTGCTTGGCGAGCATCGCGCGCACCGCCATGTCAACCGCGCTCCCCCGCTGATTGGTCGCGATGATCTTCCCCTTGAGGTCCTCGATCGAGCGGATCTGGCTGTCGTTGCGAACGAAATAGCCGTTGGTGTGGTAGCCGGGGACGCCGTCCTGGAACCCGTCGGAAATGACCCGCAGATCCTCCATACCGGCATTGGCGACGCCGAGCGCAAAGGTCGAGTAGGCGAGCGCGCCGGTGTCGAGCGCACCGGTGGCGAGCGCCTGCATCGAAGTCGAGGTGCCCTCGAAATGCGTCAGCTCGGGGATGTAGGTCTTGCCGGCATGCGGCGCGAGCCCCGGCTGCGCGAACATTAGCGTCGCTAGATCCCCGCTCGCAACGACCCACCCGATGCGCAAACGGTAGGGTTCGGCCGCCCGTGCGGGTACCAACACCAGGCAGATCAGCGTCAACGCAAACAGCGCGCGCACAATGAACTTCATGCTCTCCTCCCGTTCGCCCTTGGGCAAATCCTTCCAGGATCGTCATGCCCGTGCAAGCGGCCATCCAGGGAAAGCGGCATGCCCTGGATGCCTGGATTCCCGCTTTCGCGGGAATGACGGTATTGTGATTGCATGAAGGAAATCCGCCTCAACGCGTTCGAGATGAACTGTGTCGGGCATCAGTCGCCGGGGCTGTGGGCGCACCCGCGCGACCGGTCCGCGAGTTACACCGACCTCGCCTACTGGACCAACCTCGCGAAAACCCTGGAGCGGGGAAAATTTGACGGGATATTTCTCGCCGACGTCCTCGGGATCTACGACGTTTATGGCGGCTCGCCCGACGCGGCGTTGCGCCATGCCGTCCAGGTGCCGGTCAATGACCCCGTTCTCCTCATTCCGGCGATGGCCGCGGCGAGCGAGCATCTCGGCTTTGGCGTCACCTGCACCTTGTCCTACGAGCCGCCCTACCCGCTCGCGCGGCGCATGTCGACCTTGGATCACCTGACGAAGGGACGGATCGGCTGGAACATCGTCACCGGGTACCTCGACAGCGCCGCCGCCGGCATGGGCCTCTGCGTCCAGGCGAGCCACGACCAGCGCTACGAGATCGCCGAAGAATACATGGAAGTCGTCTACAAGCTCTGGGAAGGCAGCTGGGAAGAGGGCGCCGTGTCGCGCGACCGGGGGAGCCGCCGCTTTGCCGATCCGGCGAAGATCCACGGCGTCAAGCACGAGGGGCGGTTCTACCGGGTCGACGCGATCCACCTCTGCGAGCCCTCGCCGCAGCGCACCCCGGTCCTCTATCAGGCCGGCGCCTCGACCCGCGGGCGCGCCTTTGCCGCAGCGCACGCCGAATGCGTCTTCATCAATGGCCCCTCGCCGCAGGTCGTCGCCGCGCAGGTCGCCGATCTGCGCCGCCGCGCCGCCGTCAACGGCCGCGATCCCACCGACCTCGTGATCTTCACCCTGGCCACCGTCATCACCGGCCGCACCGAGGCGGAAGCCCGCGACAAGCACGCCGAGTATCGCTGCTACGCCGACCCGGAGGCCGCGCTGACACTGTTTTCGGGCTGGACGGGCGTCGATTTCTCGCGTTTCCGGCCCGAGGAAGAGCTGCGCTACATCGAAACGGAGGCGATGCGCTCGGCGCTCGAATCGTTTACCTCGGCCGATCCCGACCGGGTGTGGACCGTCAGGGAACTGGCCGAGCATGTCGCGATCGGCGGGCGCGGGCCGCTCTTTGTCGGCGCGCCCGAACAGATCGCTGACCGGCTCGCCCAATGGGTCGAAGCGACCGATATCGACGGCTTCAACCTTGCCTACGCCGTGACCCCGGAGAGCTTCGAGGATTTTGTCGATCTGGTGGTGCCGGAACTGCAACGCCGCGGCATCTACAAGCGCGAATACCAGCCCGGCACGTTGCGCGAAAAACTCTTCGGCGCCGGCCGCGCCCGCCTCGCCCCGCCCCACCCGGCGGCGCGCCACAGAACTCTATAAAGCCGCGAAGTCAGCGCCCGAGGACGGCGCGGGCGGTCTGGTTGAAGAGGATCTTGCGCTCCTCCTCGGAGGGCGGGGCCGAGCGGCGCCATTCCTTGCCGAGGTCGACGCCGCGTTTGACCGCGGGGCGATCCCTGACCGTCGCGCGCCAGCGCGCGACATTGGGAAACTCGTCGAGCGACTGGCCCAAGGGCTTGGCGATCAGCACCCAGGGCCACGACGCCATGTCGGCGATCGAATACTCGCCGACGATGAACTCGCGCCCCTCCAGCCGCCGCTCCAGAACGCCGAGGCAGCGGTTGTATTCATCGGCGTAGCGCTGGTGCGAATAGGGGTGCTCGCCTTCAGCGTAATTGACGAAATGGCTGAGCTGGCCGGCCATCGGCCCCAGATTGCCGACCTGCCAGAACAGCCACTCCATGACCTCCTTGCGGGCCAGCCGGCCCGCCGGCATGAAACGCCCGCTGCGCTCGGCCAGATGCAGGAGGATCGCACCCGATTCAAACACGCTGAGCGGCCCGTCCGGGTCATCCTGGTCGACGATCGCCGGCATCCGGTTATTCGGGCTGATACTGAGGAACTCAGGCTTGAACTGGTCGCCCTTGCCGATATTGACCGGGACGACGCGGTATTCGAGGCCGCATTCCTCCAGCATGATGCTGACCTTCCAGCCATTGGGCGTTGGCCAGTAATAAAAATCGATCATCCCCAATCCTTCGAAGTCAGCTACAGCGATGCGGTAATCAGGTGGGCCTGCATTTTCCCGTCGACCGGGCCAAAGCCGAACCTCGCTCCAAGAGCGGCGGCAGCTGCGTCGGTAGCCTCACCGAGGCGAGCGGCATCCCGCGCCTCGATCTCATTGCGCAGCGGCGTACCCTGGCAAAAGCCGATGGCCGGGTCACGATATCCGGGAGCCTGGCAGCGGTGCTCGATGGTTTTGACGGTCACGCGGGCAAACCCGGCCGCCGCGAGTTCGCCGCGGATCCTCGCCTCGTCGTGATAGCCATGCGGCGTGCGCGCCAGAAAGCTGGGTGCGTCGCCGGGGAAAAGGGCGGCGACAGCCGCAGTCACCACTGCCGCAAACTCGTTCTCCTTGATGTCATCCCACACGCTGAACGCGAAGCAACCGCCGGGCCTTAGCACCCGCCTGGCCTCGCGATACGCGGCGACCTTGTCGGGAAAGAACATCGCACCGAACTGACAGGCCACGACATCGAACGATTGATCAAAAAACGGCAGCGACAGCGCATCCGCAGTGCGCCAGGTGACGCGCGCCGTGACGGGCTGCGCCGCCGCGAAATCGAGCATCGGCTGGTTGAGATCGGTCGCGACGATCTCGGTCGTATCGGGCAGGAGCCGAGCCAGCGCGCGCGTCAGAATTCCGGTGCCTGCCGCGGTTTCAAGAACGCGGCTCGGTTTGGTTTTCGCCACCCGTTCCGCAAGATCGGCGGCAAAGGGCTGAAAAATCAACGGGCCCAAGTAACGCTCGTAGAGCGCCGGGATCGAGCCGGCGAATACCCGATCTGCTTCCGACACAGCGCTCTCCCGATCCGGTTGACGCTATACCGATGCGCCTGTGGTGCCTTCAGCGCGCAACCCCTCGATCTCGTCGACGGAATAACCCAGCTCGGCCAGAATCTCCTCGGTGTGCTCGCCGAGCGCCGGGGCGGGAAGGCGGATCGCGGCCGGCGTCCCCGAGAACCGCGCGGCGTTGCGGGCCTGGCGCAATCTTCCCGCTTTGGGGTGCTCGACCTCCTCGACGATCCCCATCGCCTGGACATGCGGATGGCGGATGACCTCATTGCGGGTCAGCACCGGCGCGCAGGGCACATCGGCCTTGGTCAGGCGCTCGAGCCATTCGGCCGACGGTCGCCCGATCAGCACATCCTGGGTCAATTGGAGACGCGCCTCGACATTTTCCTGGCGCAAGGCCGGCGTTCGGAAGCGCTCGTCCTCCAGCCATTGCGGCTGTTCGAGGGCGCGGGCGAGGCCCTCCCACTGGCGGTTGGTCACGACCGCCGCGGTGATGTAGCCGTCCGCCGTCTCGTAAATGAGATCGGTCATGCTCGCGGCCTCCTGGCGCGCCGGCTCGTCGCTGATAAAGGTCTGGCTCGCCATGTCCGAGCTCCACAAAAAGGCGAGCACGGCCTCCAGCATCGAAAGGCGGACGTGCTGGCCCTCGCCGGTGCGCTCGCGCGCCAAGAGCGCCGCGGTGATCGCCTGCGAGTTGGTGATTGCGGTCAGCTTGTCGGGCAAAATGGTGCGCAGCATCCGCGGGCGTGCGTCGTCGGAGCCGGCCTGGACCGTGGCGAGCCCGGTAAAGCCCTGGATCAGCGGGTCGTAGACCGGCCGCTCCGCATAGGGGCCGACCTCGCCAAAGCCGCTGACCGAGACGTAGACGATCTTGGGTGCGACGGCGCGGATCGCCGCTTCGCCGACGCCGAGCCGGTCGGCGACCCCGGGGCGGAAATTCTGCACAAAAGCGTCCGCCGTCGCGGCCAGCCGCATCAACACCCGCAAGCCCGCCGGGTCCTTCAAATTGAGGACGATCGAGCGCTTGTTGCGGTTGTTGTTGAGGAACGCGGCGGCAAACCCGCCACGCCGGTTGGCCCCGGCCCGGGTGCTGTCGCCCTCGGGCGCCTCGACCTTGATCACATCGGCGCCCTGGTCGCCAAGGATCATCGTGCCCAACGGCCCGGCGACGTTCGAGGTCAGATCGACGATGCGAAAACCATGGAGTGGGCCCGGCATAAATCGGCCTTTCGGATAGGCGTGCGGAAACGCTGGACCGATCCTAGCGCAGAAGGTCAAGCTGCGGCAGTCGGCAAGATGAGGAGAGCGAAGATGTTCAAGCGGATCGACCACGTCGAAATCGTCACCGCCGAACCCGAGCGCACCACGCAATTCTATACCGAGGTGCTCGGCTTTCGGGAGAAAGCCCGCGACCGGATCGAGCGGCCCGGCACGGCGCTCAGCCTCACCTATCTCGATCTCGGCGGGACCACGGTCGAGCTGATCTCATATGAAGGAGCCCGTCGATCCCGCGCCGCAGACGGAGCACCTCGGCTACCGGATGATCGCGATCGAGGTCGACGACATGGAGAAGACGGCCGCCTATCTGAAAGAAAAGGGCGTCGACATCGTCTGGGGCCCGGTCGTCCGCCCGACCTATGCCCGCGCCGAGATCTGCGACCCGAGCGGCAACCGCATCGAACTGCGGCAGTGGTTTTAACCAGGCTGGTTGCCGCGCGCCTGCCCGGCGTGCCATCCTCTATCCATCCAACGCCCCGACGAGGAGAAAATCATGGCGAAATACACGCTGGTCAGCTTCAAGACCTGCCCCTGGGTGCAGCGCTCGGCGATCGCGCTGCGCGAGAAGAACGCGCCGTTCGAATTCCGCCACATCGAGAGCGACAACCGGCCCGACTGGTTCCTCGCGATCTCACCGCACAAGAAGGTGCCGGTGCTGACGATCGACGACAAGGTGACGCTGTTCGAATCGAACGCGATCAACGAATACCTCGATGAGATGGTCAGCCCGCAATTGCATCCGGCCGACCCGATCGAGCGCGCGATCAACCGCGCCTGGACCGATTACGTCCCCACCTTTGCCTCGAACGTTACCGGCTGCGCCTATGCCGCAACCGAAGAGGCCTACAAGGCGGCGATCGCCAAGATCCCCGAGGCGTTCGACCGGATCGAAAAGGCCCTCGAAAAGCAGGGCAGCGGCCCGTTTTTCAACGGCGCCAGGTATTCGCTCGTTGACTCCGCCTATGCCCCGTTCCTGCAGCGCTACGTCTTCCTCGACCGGATCAAGAAGATCGGCCTGATGGAGAAATACCCGCGGCTCAAGGCATGGTGCGACGCGCTGATGGCGCGCCCGTCGACCCACTCCTTCCCCGAGGCCGAGTTCGAAGCGATGTACCGCGAGGGTCTCCGCAAGCGCGGCAGCTATCTGTCACAATTCGTCGAGGCCCCGCGCGCGGCGGCGGAATAGGACGGTTCGCCTCTAGTAATCGTCATCCCCGGGCTTGTCCCGGGGATCCACGTCTGTGCTTTCGTGGATGGCCGGGACAAGCCCGGCCATGACGGTTTTTGGGGTTACTCCGCCGCGGCGGACTCGCGCCAGCCGAGATGCTTGAGGCAGCGGTCGACCCAGAGCTTGGTGAGTTTTTCCTGGGCACCGTTTTGTGAGAGGCGCCGGCGCAGCGTCGGGAAATCGACGCCGTCCATTTCCTGGTCCTGGTTGAAGCAGGAGAACACGACAGTCTCGGTACCGCTCGCCGGATCGTAATGGCGTTGCAGGCACTGCGCGCAGATCTCCTTCATCATGCACTGCATCGGCGAGTTGATCGAGGCGATCGCGCGGTGCCCCGGGCGGAAATAACGCTTGAGGGCGGCGCGGCGGGCTTCGGCGACCGCGGCCATCATCCCGTCGGAGCCGATCGCGATAATGCGGTCGACCGTGCCGAGCGGTATCTCGACCGCACCCAAGGCGCCCTCGCCATAGGCCTCGACCGCGGCGACGATGTTGCCGACAAAGGCGCGGTCTTGCGTTCGTCCCGGGGCGAAGCCCGGCGCCTCGTCGCAGCACCACACGACGCTGTCGGCGGCGCGCTCGATATCGGCGATGCGGTAGCGGTCCTCGAGCGCCTTATAACCGGCGAAATAGAGGACGCGCGAGCCCGCGGCACGGAATGCCGCCCCGATCGAAAAGAGGACCGCATTGCCGAGCCCGCCGCCGACGAGGAGCACGGTCTCCCCCGCCGGGGTCTCGGTCGGGGTCCCCGTCGGCCCCATCAGGATCACCGGCTCCCCCGGCTTCAACAGCGCGCAGAGGTCCGAGGAGCCGCCCATTTCGAGGACGATCGTCGAAAGGAGACCCTGTTCGCGGTCGATCCAGGCGCCGGTCAGCGCGAGCCCCTCCATGGCGAGCGTGGTGCCGTCGACCTTGGGCGCATAGCTCGCGTAATTCTGCAGGCGATAAAACTGCCCGGGCTGGAACGCGCGCGCCGCAATCGGCGCCTTGACGACGATTTCAACGATCTTCGGGGTCAGCCGTTCGACAGCGTGCACCCGCGCGCGCAATTCATCGTCAAGCAGGCCCTTGAGCGCGGCCGGCTCCGGCAGCATCGGCGCGCGCCGCGCCAGCATGCGGCTGACCACCGGATAGCCCTGCTTGGCGCCGCCCATCGCCTTGACGACATTGCCGGCAAAGCTTGGGTGGAGATCGCCGAAAAAGCTGACCGCACGGCCGCCCGGCAGAAGGCTCATCAGCACATGCACCGACGCGGGCTTGGCGACCCGCTCGGGCACGACCGGAAGGCCCGCCTCGTCGAGCGCGCGGAAGTAGCGCCCGTCGAGCGTGACATGCTCGGGGTCCTCGCGCGCCAAGACCGTGTTGGGCTGGGTCCCGGCGGCGACAAGTATGGTACGCGCCGGCAGCACAACCTCCTCGCCCGCCTCCTGGTTCGCCTCGGGGCGATGGCCGCCGATCTCAGGCGCTGCGTGCCGGGTCATCCGCAATGCCGCGGCCTGGTCGAAAACATCGACTTCGACCGCAACGGGGGTGAGCATTTCGGCGAAGCGGATCCCCTCCTCCATCGCCTTCGCCACCTCCTCATGGTTGAGGGTGTAGCTCGGCGCATCGACGAGGCGGCGGCGATAGGCGATCGTCACCCCGCCCCAGGAATCGATGAGCTTGGCGAGGCGTGGTGTGCGGCCATCGCGTTCGGCCGCCTCGCGCTCGGCGCGGATCGCGCGGGCATGGGCGATGAACTCCTCGGCGCCCTCGCGCTCGGCGCCGCTCCACTCGGCGCGCACCGGCTCGGCGCCGCGCTCGGCAACGAGGGTCTCGTAGCGGCTAAGGAACTTCTCGACCTGCATCGGGTAATAGGCAAGCGCCTCGGTCGCGGTATCGATCGCGGTCAACCCACCGCCGATCACCACAACGGGCAAGCGCACGGTCAGATTGGCGATGCTGTCCGCTTTGGCGGCGCCGGTCAGCTGCAAGGCCATCAGGAAGTCGGAAGCCTGGCGCACTCCGGGCACGAGGCCGTTCTGCATCGGAATGATGGTCGGGCGCCCGGCGCCGGCGCACAGCGCGATGTGGTCGAAGCCGAGGGCGAAGGCGCCCTCAATCGTCAGCGTGCCGCCAAAGCGCACCCCGCCATACATCGAGAATTGCCCACGACGCTCGAGGAGGAGCCGGATCAATTTAAGGAAATTCTTGTCCCAGCGTACCGTGATGCCGTACTCGGCGACCCCGCCGAACCCGGCCATCGTGCGCTCGTCGAGTCGCTCGTAGAGGCTTGCGACATCACGGATGGGCTCGAAGGGAACGCGCTCGCCGGTCAGCGCGACGCCGGAAATCTCAGGCGGCAATGGCTCGATCTTCAGCCCGTCGATCGCGGCGACGAAATGGCCGTCATTGATCAGGTGATGCGCAAGGTTGAACCCGGCAGGGCCGAGGCCCACGACCAGCACCTTGTAGCCCGATGCCGGCTTCGGTAATGGCCGGCGCAGATCGAGAGGGTTCCAGCGGGTGAGGAGACTGTAGATCTCGAACCCCCAGGGCAGGGCCAGCACGTCTTTCAGCGTGCGGGTCTCGATCTGCGGGATATCGACCGGGTCTTGGCGCTGATAGATACAGGACTTCATGCAGTCGTTGCAGATGCGGTGCCCGGTGGCGGCGCAAAGCGGGTTGTCGACCGCGACGATGGCGAGCGCGGCAACCGAATTGCCGCGTGCCTTGACGAGGTTCATCTCGGAAATTTTCTCGTCGAGCGGGCACCCGGCCAACGTCACCCCGAAGACGCTCTTCCGGAAGCCGCCATCCTTGTCGCGCAGCCCGCTGCGGCAGCTGTCCTTCTGCTGGTTGTGGCACCAGATGCAGTAATTCGCCTCGTCCTCGGCACCGGCGAGGTCGGTGCCGGGATCGGTCAGCCCGAAGCCGTCGCGCGCGCGCCAGTGATCCTCGGGCAGGCGTAGCATCGTCACGCCTTGGCGCTCGACGGTCTCGACCGGGACGAGATGATGCATGTCGAGCCGGTGCGGCACCCGGAACAGGAGCCCGCGCCGGTGCTTCGTGCGGCCGTCGGGCGACAGCGTGGCCCAGGCGGCGTATTCGAGCGCTGCCTTCAGCGGCAGGTGATGCGCCGGCTCATCCTCGAGCCAGCGCGCGACCCCTTCGGCATAGCGCAATTCCCAGGCGAGCACGCCCTCCCTGGTATCGAACGCGGCGGGCGGCCCGCCGAGCAGCGTATCGAGTTCGACCGCCAACCGATGGCCGTTTAGCTGAAGGGCGTCGGCCTCCTTCACTTCCTTGATGGCGCGGCGCTGGACAAAGAGCCGTTTCACCGAATAGAGCGGCGCGAGGCGATCATGCATTGCCTGCAATGCGCGCACCTCAGCGGCGATGCCGAACAGCTCGCCGATGAAATCTTCGAGATGGGGCGCGAGATCGACGAGGAGATCGGATTCAGCCTTGCGGTCGAGCGCATCGGGTTCTGCGCGCGCCATCATCAGCCGGTCGTGCAGCGAGGTCTCAGCCGCCGCCAGATGCGCAACAAACGCGCGGTCGAGCCGCACCAGTCCGTCGCGCTCGTAAAGGTCGGCAAAGGAGAGCCCGTGCTGGAGGGCGAGTTCGGTCATCACCGCTTACTTAGGCAAACCCGCCCCGACAAACCATCGGCAAATCGCCGCGACTGCGTTGCGCTTGCCCGAAGACGAATGCACCACTCACCCTTGGCGAGGCGGTCCGTCCGTTTGGAGGGCGGGTTTCCTGACGGCCAACCACCAATAGACCAGGCCACCAAGCGCTCCGCTTAACGCCAGATTCTGCCCGATGGACGAATTGCGGGCCCACGCCTGCCAGTCCATCCAATGCGGCGTCAGCAGAAGCGCAGTTTCCGCGCCGCCGAGAAAAATCCCGCAGACCACGAAATAGACCCAGCATCGGACGCCGAAGAAGAGCGCAACCGCGCGCAGGACGATGAAGGGCACCACGGTCGTCAGCAGCGCGACAACGAACGTCAGCGGCACCAGCACGATCAATCCGCTGAGCGGGGCCCCGGGATTCGCGCGCGGCCCTGACAGCAGAACGCGGACGAGGCCGATCGTCCAGAACGCGATCGTGCCCACCCCGAGAGCCGACAGGTAGGGAACCATTTATTCGACGGCGCGTCGCGCAAGGTGGCCCGTGCGCTTCCTCCGCCAAGGCCCTGGCCGGGTCATTTCACCGCATCCCCGTCGGCACTCTCCAGAACGGCGTTGAGCAGTACGTTGCAGCCGGCGGTGAGGTCCTCAGGCTTGGCGTCCTCGATCTCGTTGTGGCTGATGCCGCCGACGCAGGGGACGAAGATCATCGCCGCGGGCGCGACCCGGGCCATGTAGACGGCGTCGTGCCCGGCGCCCGAAACGATGTCCTGGTGCGGGTAGCCTTGGGCCGCCGCGGCCTCGCGCACCGCGCCGACGAGGCGGGGGTCGAACGGCGTTGGCGGGAAGTACCAGAACTCCTCGACCGCCACCTCCAGGCCTTGGGTTCCTGCGGCCGCAGCGCAAGCCCCGCGCAACTCATGGTCCATCGCGCTCAGCACATCATCCTCTGGGTGGCGGAAATCGACCGTGAAAAATACGTGCCCAGGGATCGTGTTGCGCGAATTGGGGCTGACCTGGACAAACCCGACCGTGGCGCAGGCATAGGGCGCGTGGGCGTGGCCGATTCTGTTGACCGCGTCGATCATCCGGGCCGCGCCGACGAGCGCATCGCGCCGCCGCGGCATCGGCGTCGGCCCGGCATGCGCTTCCTGGCCGGTGACGGTCACTTCATACCAGCGCTGGCCCTGCGCCCCGGTGACGATGCCGAGCGGGAGCCCGGCAGCTTCGAGGATCGGGCCCTGCTCGATATGCGCCTCGAAATAGGCCGCGACCGGGTGTTCGCCGACTGGCACCGGGCCGGCAAAGCCGATGCGTTCGAGTTCGGCGCCGAGCGTGAGCGCCGGAGCATTGTTGTCGCGAGTGGCCAATGCCGCGTCGAGGGTAAACACGCCGGCAAAAACCCCGGAGCCGACCATTGCCGGCGAAAACCGCGAGCCCTCCTCGTTGGTCCAGGCGACAATTTCGACGGGCGCTTCGGTTTCGTAGCCGAGGTCGTTCAAGGTGCGCACGACCTCGAGCCCGGCCATCACACCGTAAGCGCCGTCGAACCGGCCGCCGGTCGGCTGGGTATCGAGATGGCTGCCCGCCATGACCGGCGGCAGATCCGGGTTGCGGCCGGGGCGGCGGGCGAAGATGTTGCCGATCCGGTCGATGGTGACCGCGCAGCCTGACTCCTCGCACCAACGGATGAAGAGCCGGCGCGCCTCCCCGTCAAGGTCGCTCGCGGCGAGCCGGCACACCCCGCCCTTTTCGGTCGCACCAATCTGGGCCAACTCCATCAGGCTCGCCCAGAGCCGCTCGCCGTTTACCCTGAGATTACGCATGCCGGCTCCTCGATTCGTACCGCTCGGCCCGGATCCCCGCTAATATGCGCCGATCGCGGAAAAGGAGAAATGCGATGAACGACGCCGCGCCCTGGATCGATCCGGAACTGGTTGCCGCCGGGCAATTGCTGGCGAGCAAGGGCTTTGTCGTGCCCGATCGCACCGTAACCGCGATGCCGGAGGTGCGCGCCGCACAGGACCGCATCGGCGCCTTTCTCGGCGAGGGCTCGGTGCCGTTGCGACGCGAGCGCGACCTGTCGCTGCCCGGCCCGCACGGTCAGGTGCCCTGCCGGCTTTATCTCCCCGATGATGCCGAGCGCCCACCGCTCCTCATCTGGGCTCATGGCGGCGCGTTCGTGCAGGGCAGCATCTCGACCTGGGACCATTTGATGCGCGACCTGGTGCGTCAGAGCGGCGTCGCTGCGTTATCGGTCGACTACAAGCTGTCGCCAGAAGTCAGATTTCCGGTCGCTTTCGAGGAAATGGTGGCGATGACGCGCCTCGCCGCGCGCGAAGGCGCCGGATTTGGCATCGACCCCTCGCGGCTTGCGCTCGGCGGCGATTCCGCCGGGGCCAATCTGGCGCTTGCCGCGGCGCTGGCGATGCGCGACGCCGGCGAGACGGCGCTGCGCTTTCAGCTGTTGGTCTACGGCTGCTTCACGACCGATTGCGACAGCCCGTCCTGGCAGCGCTTTGGCCGGGGCGCCGGGTTGTCGCAGAGCGGCATGAAATGGGCCTGGCAGACCTATCTCGAAAATCCGGAGCAATATACCGACTGGCGCGCCGCCCCTGGGCTGGCCAACCTCGCCGGGGTGGCGCCGGCGCATCTTATCGTCGGCAGCCTCGATCCGCTCCTCGACGACAGCAACAACCTCGCTGCCAAACTGAACGCGGCCGGCGTGCCCCATCATCTGACGATCTACCCGGGCATCAATCACGGCTTTATCCGCTATGGCCGGTTGATCGGCACGGCGCGCCGCGCGGTTGCCGACTGCGCCGCCGCGCTCAAGGCCGGGCTGGACGCGGCGTAGCTCGCCCCAACAGAAAACGGCCGGGCGCGAGGCCCGGCCGTTTGAGGGTCGTTCGCTGGGTTCGCCGTCAGTCGCGCCGGGTCCCCATCAGCTGCATCAGCATCATGAACAGGTTGATGAAGTCGAGATAGAGCCGCAGCGCGCCCATGATCGCCTTCTTTCCGGCGGTCTGCGCGTCGTCATTCTCGAAATACATCTCCTTGATCGACTGCGTATCATAGGCGGTCAAGCCGGTGAAGATGATGACCCCAACGACCGAGATCGCGAACTGCAACGCGGAGGAGGCGATGAACAGGTTGACGACCATGGCGATGATAATGCCGATCAGGCCCATGAACAGGAACGAGCCCCATTGCGTCAGGTCGCGCCGCGTCGTGTAGCCATAGAGGCTCATCGCCGCGAAGGTGCCGGCGGTGATGAAGAACACCCGCGCGATGCTGGTCCCGGTGAACCGGAGGAAGATCGACGCCATCGACAGGCCCATCACGGCGGCAAAGAGCCAGAACAGCGCCTGCGCCGTACTCGCCTGCATCCGGTTGATGCCGTAGCTCAGCCACATAACGAGGCCGAGCGGCGCCAGCATGACCAGAAAGATCAAGGGCGTGTGGGCGAGCGAGAGATACATGCCGGATTGCGCGAAGACATAGGCGACGATGCCGGTCAGCGCGAGGCCCGAAGCCATGTAGTTGTAGATGCGGAGCATATAGTCCCGCAGGCCAACATCGATGTCGACCTGGGCACCGACCACCGGTCGCACCGTCCAGCGGGGCTGCGAACCCAAAGCCATAGGACCCCTCCAAAGAGAGCAGCGAGGCTGATTCCTCACGCTCCGATATTGGCACAAGCCGGCGGCTTTTCAATGACACCCCGGCCCCGCCCGTTGGGTAGCTCGGGCGCGCTATTCGTTGCGCAGATAGGCGGCCGGCTTGGCGCCGAGCGCGCGCCAGGTGCCGGCGAATCCGAGCGCCAGCGTCAACAGCACCGCGCCCCCTGCAATCGCCAGGAGGGGGGCCGGCAAGAACACCCACTCACTTTTCAACGGCCCGGTGACGAGAGCATAGGCGGCGAGCGTCCCAAGCGCGGCGGCGACGAGCGCGGTGAGGAGGCCGACGAGGCCGTGCTCGATCAGGAACGCAACGGCGAGCGCGCCGCGCGTCGCCCCCAGCACCTTGAGGACGACCGCATCGTAGACGCGCCGGCGATGACCGGCGGCGACGGCGCCGCCGAGCACCAGGATCC
>JBARKH010000532.1:0-18242 GCA_049801295.1 Allostellaceae bacterium
GGGTCACCGCGGTCGGCGGGCTCCTCATCGCGCGCTGGCTCGGCCCCGACCCTCAGGCGCTGCGCCGCGCCTTTAGCGATCTGGCTTGCCATTTGCGCGAAGCCGCGATGGGATTGCCGGCGCGCCTGCCGCGCCTCTGGCATGCTTGAGGCTGAGAGAATGCGATGAACCTGACCCCGCGAGAGAAAGACAAGCTCCTCGTCGCCGTCGCGGCGATGGTCGCGGCGCGCCGTCTCCAGCGCGGCGTCAAGCTCAATTACCCCGAGGCGGTCGCGCTCATCACCGACTATGTGCTCGAAGGCGCGCGCGACGGCAAAACCGTCGCCGAATTGATGCGCGACGGCGCCACGGTCATCACCCGCGACCAGGTCATGGAGGGGGTCCCTGAGATGATCCATAGCGTCCAGGTCGAGGCGACCTTTCCCGACGGCACCAAGCTCGTCACCGTGCACGAGCCGATCCGCTAGGGGATGACCCGACGCCATGCTCGGCCGCTCGCTTTTAGCCTCGGGGGAATTTATGCTCGCCCCAGGCTTGCGCTGATAGGAAGACACCGATGAAGCCGGAAAAGCTGGGAATGTCCTCCTCGCGCCTCGCGCGCCTGGACGAGATAATGCGGCGCCGTTACGTCGAGGCGGGCCTTCTGCCGGGCATGTTGACCTACATCTACCGCAAGGGTCACCTCGTCCATACCAACCTCTTCGGGCATATGGACATCGAGCGCGGCCGCAAGCTGCGCGAGGACGCGATCTTCCGCATCTATTCGATGAGTAAGCCGATCACCGCGGTCGCGCTGATGATGCTGGTCGAAGAGGGGCTCCTCGGCCTCGACGACGCCGTCCACACCCACATTCCGGCCTGGAAGGACCTCGGCGTCTACGCCAGCGGCATGCCCTCGCTCCTGAGCAACGCACCGATCAATTATCTGACGACCCCGGTCCAGCGGCCGATGAAAGTCGTCGATCTCGCAACCCATACATCGGGGCTTACCTACGGCTTTATGATGCGCAGTGCGGTCGATGGGGCCTACCGCAGGGCCAAGGTTACCGACCGCCAGACCCCAGGCGGCCTCACCGAGATGGTCGATAAGCTGGCCGGGATCCCGCTCGATTTCTCGCCGGGTACGGCTTGGAGCTATTCGGTGGCGATCGACGTCATGGGCTACCTCGTCGAAAAGCTCTCGGGCGTGAGCTTCGGCGAGTTCCTGCGCACCAGGCTCTTCGAACCGCTCGGCATGAGCGACACCGCGTTCTACGTACCCGAGGACAAGATCCAGCGGTTCACCTCCTGCTATCAGCCCGAACTCAAGGGGAAGGGGCTGAAGCTCCAGGACGACGGCCGCGAGAGCCCGTATGCGACGCCGCCGAGCCTCGAATTGGGCGGCGAGGGCCTGGTGTCGACAGCGCACGACTACCTGCGCTTCTGCCGCATGATGCTGAACGGCGGCACGCTCGACGGGGTGCAGATCCTCAGCCCCAAGACGGTCGCGCTGTTCAGCCTCAACTTCCTGCCCGACGGGCGCGAGGTCGCCGACATGACGACGCCGGGCATGTTCAGCGAATCGGGCTATGCCGGGGTCGGCTTCTCGCTCGGCTGCGGGGTCAATGTCGACGTCGCCAAAACGCGCCTCCCCGGCTCGCTTGGCGAATATTTCTGGGGCGGCGCGGCGACGACCGCGTTCTGGATCGACCCCAAGGAGGACCTCACCGTCGTCTTCATGACCCAGGTGATCGGCAGCGAGGCGCGCCTGACGCTGCGCCGCGACCTGCGCACGCTCGTCTACGCCGCGATGACCGAATCCTTCGCCTAGCGCCGCGTGCAAAGCATTATCGCTGTTGCTCTAAGCACCCTCTCGTCGCCCCCGCGCAAGCGGGGGTCCAGGGGCAACCGGACGGTCGCTCGCCCTGGGTTCCCGCTTTCGCGGGAATGACGGTTCAAAACAACTGGGTAGCTCTCCAACCCGGCCCCTTCATCCGCGCGGGTGGAAGAACCCCTCAGCGCGTCGGCACCGGCTTCTCGCCGCGGTAGTCGTAAAACCCGCGGCCGGTCTTGCGGCCGAGCCAGCCGGCCTCGACGTATTTGACCAAGAGGGGACACGGCCGGTATTTGCTGTCCGCGAGCCCCTCATAGAGCACCTGCATGATCGACAGGCAGGTGTCGAGCCCGATGAAATCGGCGAGCTCCAAGGGCCCCATCGGGTGGTTGGCGCCGAGCTTCATCGCGGTATCGATCGCCTCGACCGAGCCCACCCCCTCATAGAGCGTGTAGACCGCCTCGTTGATCATGGGCAAGAGGATGCGGTTGACGATGAAGGCCGGATAATCCTCGGCGGCGACCGGGGTTTTGCCGAGTTTCAGCGCCAGATCGCGGACCGCGGCGAAGGTGGCGTCATCGGTGGCGATGCCGCGGATTACTTCGACCAGGCTCATCACCGGCACCGGGTTCATGAAGTGCATGCCGATGAACTTGCCGGGACGGTCGGTCGCCCCGGCGAGGCGCGTGATCGAGATTGACGAGGTATTGCTGGCAACGAGCGCGGCGGGCTTCAGCATCGGCACGAGCTTCTTGAAGATCGCGCGCTTCACCTCCTCCTTCTCGGTCGCCGCCTCGATCACCATGTCGCAATCGCCAAACGCCGAGTAATCGGCCGCCTCGCCGATGCGGGAAAGCGCCGCCGCCTTCGCTTCCTCGCTTATCCGGCCGCGCGCCACCTGGCGCGACAGGTTGCGCTCGATTCCCACGCGCGCCTTGGCGAGGGCCTCGGCGCTGACATCGCTTATCACCACCCCGAGCCCGGCCAGCGCGCAAACGTGCGCGATGCCGCACCCCATCTGCCCGGCGCCGATGATTCCGATGCGGCGGATCTCCCCCGACAACTCCCCCGGGGCGGCCTCTGCCTCGCTCACTTCTTGCCGAGCTCCTCGTCGAGCTCCGGCATGATCTTGAACAGATCGCCGACGATCCCGTAATCGGCGATCTGGAAAATGGGCGCCTCGTCGTCCTTGTTGATCGCGACGATGACCTTGGAATCCTTCATCCCGGCGAGATGCTGGATCGCGCCCGAGATGCCGACCGCGACATAAAGCTCCGGTGCGACGATCTTGCCGGTCTGGCCGACCTGATAGTCATTGGGGACAAACCCGGCATCGACCGCGGCGCGCGAGGCGCCGACCGCCGCGCCGAGCTTGTCGGCGACCGCTTCCAACAGATGGAAATTATCGCCCGACTGCATCCCGCGCCCGCCCGAGATGATGACCCGGGCGCTGGTCAATTCGGGGCGCTCAGATTTCGACAGTTCGGCGCGCACGAATTCCGAAAGCCCGGCCGATCCCGCCGCCGCCACCGTCTCGATCAGCGCCGAGCCGCCGCTCGCCGCCGCCGGGGCAAACGCGGTGCCGCGCACGGTGATGATCTTGATGGCATCCTTCGACTGCACCGTCGCCAGCGCGTTCCCGGCATAGATCGGCCGCACGAAGGTATCGGGCGACACGACCGCGCTGATGTCGGAGATCTGCATCACATCGAGGAGCGCGGCGACCCGCGGCATCAAGTTCTTGCCCGAGGTCGTCGCCGGCGCCAGCACGTGACTGTACCCGGCGGCGAGCGCCACAAGCAGCGGCGCCCAGTTCTCGGCAAGCCCATGATCCAACGTCGCATCGTCGGCCAAGAGGACCTTGGCGACACCGGCGATCTGCGCCGCCGCCTCGGCGATCGCGCGGCAATCCTTGCCGGCAACCAGGATATGCACATCGCTCCCGGCCAGTGCGGCGATCTCGGCGGCGGCGGCAACGGCGGGGAGCGTCGCCGGTTTCAACGCCGCATTGTCATGCTCGGCAACAACGAGAACCGACATCAGATCACCCGCGCTTCATTCTTGAGCTTGTCGACGAGCTCGGCGACCGAGCCGACCTTGATCCCGCCCTGGCGCTTGGCCGGCTCCTCGACCTTGAGGGTGATGAGGCGGGGCGTCACGTCGACCCCCAATTCCTCGGGCGTCATCGGCACGATCGGCTTCTTCTTCGCCTTCATGATGTTGGGGAGCGAAGCGTAGCGCGGCTCGTTGAGGCGCAGATCGGTCGTCACGATGATCGGCAATTTGAACGCCAGGGTTTCGAGCCCGCCATCGACCTCGCGCGTCACCTCGGCCGCGGTCCCGCTGATCGTGATCTTGGAGGCAAAGGTCGCCTGCGGCCACCCCAGGAGCGCGGCCAGCATCTGCCCCGTTTGGTTGCAATCATCGTCGATCGCCTGCTTGCCGATGATGACGATTTCCGGGCCTTCCCGTTCGATCACCGCCTTCAGGAGCTTGGCGACTGCGAGCGGCTGCAACTCGACTTCGGTCTGCACCAGGACCCCGCGGTCGGCCCCCATCGCGAGCGCGGTGCGGATCGTCTCCTGGCATTGCTGGATCCCGGCCGAGACGACGATCACCTCCTCGACCGTACCCGCCTCGCGAAGCCTCAGCGCCTCCTCGACGGCGATCTCGTCGAACGGGTTCATCGACATCTTGACGTTCGCGGTCTCGACCCCGGTCTGGTCCGCCTTGACGCGGATTTTGACGTTGTAGTCGATCACCCTTTTCACCGCGACCAGCGCTTTCATCTCGTCCTCACCCAAATGGCCGGCGAATTGTGCACGCGCCCCCCGCTAAGGCAAGAGGGGGCGAAGGCAAGAGGCCGAGCGCCACACGGCCCCTCACCCGACCGCTCCCGCCACTTCCCTCCCCCGCTTGCGGGGGAGGGTTAGGGTGGGGGCTGACGCGCCGACTCTCGCCTATAGCCGGTCCTTGTGCTCGACGATCTTCCAGAAGGTGTTCTTGTGGATGATCTTGTCGCCTTCAAAGCGGTAGATGTCGCAGCCCTGATAGTTGAGCTCCTCGCCGTCGGCGCCCTTGCCGCGCACGATCCAGAGCGACACCGCCTGGTCGCCGGCGAGGATGTAGTCCTGCCCGTCCCAGCGCATGTCGGGGATCTGCTTGAAGCGGTCGGTGAGGGCCTTGCGGATCGCCGCCTTGCCGCGAAGCGTGCGGCCGACCGCTTCCGGCCCGCGCGCCAGGCAGAAAACCCCGTCCTCGGCAAAGCAATCGACGATCCGCTCGACATCGCGGCTGTTGAACGCCGCCGAGATCGCCCGCATTAACTCGATCGTCACCATCGCGACCCCTCCCTGCAAATCCCCTACCCGTCATTCCCGCGAAAGCGGGAACCAAGGGGCCACAATCTTCCGTCGCTTGCCCTGGACCCCCGCTTTCGCGGGGGCGACGACGGAGGTCACCGCGTCGCGCCGGGCTGCCACAACACGTCCTTCGCGCCGTTGTCGTTGACCCGGCGGCCGAGTACGAAGAGGTGGTCGGAGAGCCGGTTGAGGTACTTGAGCGCCTCGGGGTTGACCCTCTCGGCGGCGGCCAGCGCGCAGACCAGCCGCTCGGCCCGCCGTGTCACCGTGCGCGCGAGGTGGAGGTGCGCCGCTGCCGGCGTTCCCCCCGGCAGGATGAACGAATCGAGCGGCTGGAGAGCGGCGTTCATCGCATCGATCTCGCGCTCGAGCCGCGTGACCTGCGCCGCGACGATGCGCAAGGCTCCGGCCGCGCGCCTCCCGTCCTCCGGCGTGCACAGATCGGCGCCAAGGTCGAACAGATCGTTCTGGATGCGCGCCAGCATCGCGTCATCCTCGCCACCGACATGAAGCCGCGCCAGCCCGATCGCCGCATTGGCTTCGTCGACCGTGCCGAAGGCCTCGACCCGCGGCGACTCCTTCGGCACCCGGCTGCCGTCGCCGAGCGAGGTCTGGCCCTTGTCGCCGCCCCTCGTGTAGATGCGGGTGAGGCGCACCATAGCTCAGCGGTGGCCGGCCAGGAGCATCAACAGCGCCAGCACCAGGAGCGCCACCCCCTGCATCACCACGCGCGCCTGCATCATCCTGTTCGAAAGCCGCGGGTTGCCGCCGCGGATCATCGTCACCACGCCAAAGCCGAGGACGCCCAGGACGCCGAGCATCGCGAGGACGAGCAGGATCGTCAGGAACACGCTCATCGCCGGACTATGATACCGGGCGCGCCGGGTGTCACCCCGCGAGCGCGGCGACAAGCGCCCTTGCCAGCGCCCCCGATATAGCCAACATGCCGCGGCCCCCTCACCCTGCCCTCGCCCCCAATGGGGGAGAGGGTTGAGAAGGGTTGGCGAGGCGGAGCCACGCCTTACCCGGAGCTGGGTGAGGGGGACCCGCTTTCGGCGACAACGTTTGGATCGCGAGGAGAGCGAGTGGACGAAGCTGAAGCGGTCGTCGTCGGCGCCGGAATCATTGGCCTGGCGGCGGCACGGGCCCTGGCGCTGAAGGGGCATGAGGTCATCATCCTCGAACGCGCCGACGGGATCGGGGTCGAGACCTCCTCGCGCAACAGCGAAGTCATCCATGGCGGGCTCTATTACCCGGCCGGGAGCCTCAAGGCGACAAGCTGCGTCGAAGGCCGCGAGCGTCTCTACCCCTATTGCCGCGAGCACGGCGTCCCCCATGCGCCACTCGGCAAGCTGATCGTCGCCACCACCGAAGCGGAAATCCCCGGGGTCGAGAAGATCGCCGCCGCGGCGCGCGCCAACGGCGTCCTCAACCTTGAATGGCTGAGCGCGTCGGAGGCCCGGCGCCTCGAGCCAGAACTCAACTGCGTCGCCGCGCTCCTGTCGCCCTCGACCGGGATCATCGACAGCCACGGGTTGATGCTCGCCTATCAGGGCGAGGCTGAGGATGCGGCGGCCGTCGTTGCATTTCGCGCGCCGGTGCTATCGGGCCATGTGCGCACCGACGGGTTCGAGCTCGAGGTCGGCGGCGCCGAGCCGACGACGATCCGCTGCCGCTGGCTCATCAATGCCGCCGGGCTCTACGCACCGGCGCTTGCCCGCGCGATCGAGGGGATACCGCGCGCCAGCATTCCTCCCGCCTATTTCTGCCGTGGGGTCTATTTCACGCTGAGCGGCAAGACGCCATTCCGCCACCTGATCTATCCCGTCCCGGAGCCGGGCGGGCTCGGCGTCCACATCACCCTGGATCTCGCGGGCCAGGCGCGTTTCGGCCCCGATGTCGAATGGATCGATGGGGTCGATTATTCGGTCGATCCGCGGCGCGGCGACAAGTTCTACGCCGCCGTGCGGCGCTATTGGCCGGGGTTGCGCGACGGCGCGCTCCAGCCCGGCTATGCCGGAATCCGCCCGAAGATCAGCGGCCCCGACGAGCCCGCCGCCGATTTTGCCGTGCAGGGGCCCGCCGATCACGGCATCCCCGGCCTCGTCAATCTCTACGGCATCGAATCGCCGGGCCTCACCGCATCGCTGCCCCTCGCCGACGAGGTCACCAGAAAGCTCGCCGGCTAACGACTCGGCGCGGCCGCGCGCATCGCCGCCAGGAAGCGGCGGACGCGGGTCGCGTTGGCGCCGAAATCGCCGCGCCCGAGCCGTGACACCGAGCGCAGATCTACCCGGCTGCCGGCGCCGGCGGCGGTGACCCGGACCACGACATCGTCGGTAAAGCCGAACCAGCGAGTGCGCTGGCTGGCTTCGATCCGCCCCGCCGCCTTGTCGCTGGCGACAATCGTCCAGCCGATCTGCCGGGCCACATCGAGCGCGCGAGAAAACGCCTCGGCCGGCGTCACATCGAGCGTCAGCGGGGCGATGTCGGGATAGGCCTTGCGCTGCAGGTCGCTGACCCTGGCGCCCTCATAGGCAACCGAATTGGCTTTCGCCGCCTCGCGCAGCGGCAGGATCGCGCTGAATTGCGGCGGGTTCTCCCAATCAGTCGTGATGTCGTGGATCGACGGGTAGATGCCGCGCATGTCATTGTAATGCCACGGCACATAGGCGATTGTCCCGCCGATGACGACGGCGATGATCGCGACCGCGATCTGCCGGGCGCCAAGGGACCGCGCGCCGAGCGCCAATCCAACCAGCGCCAGAGCAACCGCCGCCAGCGCGCAATAGAAAGCCCCGGGCATCAGATAGAAGAACCCGATGCGGAAATGCCACCACCCGGCCCGCCAGCCGAGCGGCCCGAGCGCCAGCACCACTGCCGCAGCAATCGCCAGCAGCAGCGCCAGCAGCGGCAACCGCCGCGTCACCCGATGAACCAATCCCGCCGTCGCGGGCGTTGCCGTCGTGCTCGTCATCGACCGCTCCCCTCACCCGCCGTATTCCAGAATATCCAGGCCGTTCAGGCGGTCGATGAGGTAGACGAGGCCGCGCGCCTGATCGACGAAGACGTCGTTCGACTGCACGATCTTTTGCCCCGCGCCCGGGGCCGGCATGAAATGCTCAACCTCCTCGGGCCGGTAGGGGTTCGAGATATCGACCGCGCGCAATCCCCCGCCGAACCAGGTCACCAAAATGACGTTGCCGCCGTCGACCGTCTCCTGCGGCTGGTGCGCGCCGAACCAGCAGTCGCGGTAGAAGGGCTCGTCATGCGGCACCCGCCAGGTGGCGACCGGCATCGGATGCGCCTCGTCGGTGATGTCGACGATCCACATAAAGGCGTTGGGCGACGGGGTCAGCCGGTCGGCCACCTCCTCGTCGGTGACGACCGCGATCTTGCGGCCCATCAATTCGTGCGGGATCGGCAAGACGGTATGGGTCGGGCACGGGTAAGGCGGCGACCAGTCGAGGCCACTCACATACTTCGGATGGCGGATGTCGTCGATGTCGAGGATGACAAACCCGCCATGCCAATAGCTGGTATAGAGCCGGTTGCCGCGTCTGAGCGGGTGGTGGCAGCGGTGGCGCCGGCCCTGCCACGTCGCGGTCTCCCCGCCCTCGGCCCATTGCCCGTTCATCCACCACTTGGCGATCGGCTCCGGCCGGGTCGGGTCGGCGAGGTCAAGGATGACGACGATGTCGCCGACAAAGCCGTTTTCCTCCGACGAGATATAGGCATGAGTGCCGTCCGAATCGAAGCGGTGCGACCCCAAGGACTTGTAATGCCCGATCGGGCGCGGCCTGGTGCGGTCCTTGATGTCGTAGATCTTGATGCCGCCCGCGAAATCGTCCGGCCGCTCGCCCGTCGTGGCGCGGTACAATTCGTTGTTGACCAGCATGATGTCGCCGTGCACCCGCACCTTGTGCGAGTGGGTATGCGCCGGCAGCGACACCTGGCTGACGATCTTCGGCCGGCGCGGATCGGCGACGTCGATGATGGAAGTGCCCTCGGGCGGCTTCATATGCCCGACATAGGCGTGGTTGCCTTCAGCGACGACCTGGCCGCCGCCGGGAATATCGAGCCTCGAAAGATGCCGAAGCAGAGCGGCCATGGAGCGTCTCCCCTGAGGTTCTCGCCAGCACGCTAGCATGTCGGGGCCGGTGCCCAAAACGGGTCTGGCGCGGTGTGCTTCACGCTGGTCTAACGGCCTGCTAAGGTGCCTCGCTGGGAGGGAGGGCTTGTGTCGGAGAAACGGGTCGAGCGGCGTCTGGCGGCGATTCTCGCCGGTGACGTCGTCGGCTACAGCCGGCTGATGGGCGTCGACGAAGAGGCGACGCTGCGCGACCTCAAGGCGCATCGCCGAGGCTTGATCGACCCAAAGATCACCGAGTATCGCGGGCGCGTCGTCAAGACCACCGGAGACGGGATCCTGATCGAGTTCGCCAGCGTGGTCGATGCTGTGCGCTTCGCGGTCGATGTGCAGCGTGGCATGGTTGAGCGCAACGCCGATGTACCGGCGGATCGGCGCATCGAATTCCGGATCGGCATCAATATCGGCGACGTGATCATCGACGGCGACGACATCTTTGGTGACGGCGTCAACGTCGCCGCGCGCCTTGAAGCGCTCGCCGAACCGGGCGGGATCTGCGTCAGCCGGGTGGTGCGCGACCAGGTGCGCGACAAGCTCGACTTCAGTTTCGAGGATCTCGGCGACCAGAGCGTCAAGAACATCGCCCGCCCGGTGCGGGTCTTTCGCGTCGACAAAAACAGCGAGGAGGAAGCTGCCTTGCCCTCGACGAGTGCTGAAGGCCCGACGCTCGCGATGTCGGAGAGGCCGTCGATCGCGGTCTTGCCGTTTGACAACATGAGCAGCGACCCGGAGCAGGAATATTTCGTCGACGGCATCGTCGAAGACATCATCACCAGCCTGTCGCGGATCAAATGGTTGTTCGTCATCGCCCGCAACTCGAGCTTCGTCTACAAAGGCCATGCCGTCGATATCAAGCAGGCGGGCCGCGATCTCGGCGTGCGCTACGTCCTTGAAGGCAGCTTGCGCAAGGCCGGCACCCGGCTGCGCATTACCACTCAGCTGATCGAGGCGAGCACCGGCACGCATGTTTGGGCCGAGCGGTACGACCGCCCGCTGGGCGATATTTTCGACCTGCAGGACGAGATCACGTTGAGCGTCGTCGGCGCGATCGAGCCGAACCTGCGTCAGGCGGAGATCGAGCGCGCCAAGCGCAAGCGACCGGACAACCTCGACGCCTACGATCTCTACCTGCGCGCGTTGCCGTTTGCCCAGGTCGCGATGCCGGGCGATGCCGACAAGGCGCTCGCGCTGCTGGAGCAGGCGCTTGCGCTGGAACCGGATTTTGCCGCGGCACATGCCTTGGCGGCCTGGTGCTATGAGCAGCGCTATCAGCGCGGCGGCGTGCGCGACGAAGACAAGGTCGCGGGGCTGTACCACGCGCGGGCCGCGATTGAATCGGGCGCCGACGATGCGCTGACGCTGGCGACCGCCGGGTTCTCGATCGGCCTGATCGCGCACGATTACGCGACGGCGATGGAGGTGATCGACCGGGCGCTGACCTTGACCGCCTCCTCGGCGATCGCGCTGGGCTTCGGCTCGGTCATCCTTGGCCATGCCGGCGACAGCACCCGCGCCGTCGATTATGCCGAGCGGGCTTTACGTGCCAGCCCGCCAGACTTCATGACCTATCTGTCCTACTCTGGCCTCGGCCTCGCCCATTACGTCTCCGGCAATTTTACCGAATCCGTGCTTGCCGGTCGCCGAGCGGCGCAAGCAAACCCACGCTTCAGCTATCCGCAGGTGGTGCAGACGGCCGCTCTGGTCCAATCGGGCCGGCTTGACGAAGGAAAAACCCTGGCTCGGCACGTCCTCGAATTGGAGCCCAATTTTACGATCGCTCAATTCGTCAAGGCACATACCGGCCGCGCCGATATCTGGCAGCCGATCGGCGAGGCGCTGCGCCAGGCGGGGCTGCCGGAATAGGCCCCGAAACTTGCCGCGGGGTCGGCGGCACCTGATATAATGCAGCGGGAGGTCGGCGGCGGACAGGCTCCTCGCCAACCCGGTCAGGTCCGGAAGGAAGCAGCCGCAACGAGTTCCGGCCTGGGTCGTTCGTCCGGTCTCCCACTTATCTTCGCCCAGGCAATGACCGAACCCGCGACCTCCTATCGCGTCCTCGCCAGGAAGTATCGGCCGCAGACCTTCGCCGAGGTGATCGGGCAGGAGGCGATGGTCCGCACCTTGTCCAACGCGATTGCGACCGGGCGGATCGCGCATGCCTTCATCCTTACCGGAGTGCGCGGGGTCGGCAAGACGACGACGGCGCGGATCATCGCCCGCGCCCTCAACTGCATCGGCCCCGACGGCACCGGCGGACCGACCGTGACGCCCTGCGGCGAGTGCGTCCATTGCCGCTCGATCGCCGAAGACCGCCATGTCGACGTCATCGAGATGGACGCCGCCTCGCGCACCGGGATCGACGACATCCGCGACCTGACCGATGGCGTGCGCTACCGGCCGGTATCGGCGCGCTACAAGATCTACATCATCGACGAAGTGCACATGCTGTCGAAACCGGCCTTCAACGCACTCTTAAAGACGCTGGAAGAGCCGCCGCCCGACGTCAAATTCGTCTTCGCGACGACCGAAGTTCAGCGGGTCCCGGTGACGGTCTTGTCGCGCTGCCAGCGCTTTGCGCTGCGCCGGGTGCCGATCGACCAGCTCGTCGAGCATTACAGCCATATCGCCGAGGCCGAGGGGATCAGGGCCGCGCCGGGCGCTCTCGCCCTCATTGCCCGCGCCGCCGACGGCTCGGTGCGCGACGGCCTCTCGCTCCTCGACCAGGCGATCGCGCTCTCCGGCGATTCGGAAATCAACGAAGCAGCGGTGCGCGACATGCTCGGCATCGCCGACCGCAACCTCGTCTTCGACCTCTTCGAGACGGTGCTGAAGGGCGACGCCGCCGGCGCGCTTGACCGGATGGATAGCCTCTATCAGGGCGGCGCCGATCCGTTGCTGGTGTTGCAGGATCTGCTCGAGCTCAGCCATTTCATGACCCGCCTGAAGCTCGCTCCCGAGGCCGGCACCGGCGACCCCATAGAGGAGGGCGAGCGCGAGCGCGCCCGGCCGATCGCGGCGGCGCTCTCGATGCCGGTTCTCGCGCGCGCCTGGCAGATGCTGCTGAAGGGCCTGGAAGAGGTGCAGGCCGCGCCCGCCCCGGCGCAGGCCGCCCAGATGGTGCTGGTCCGCCTCGCCTATGTCGCCGATCTGCCGGTCCCGGCCGACCTGGTACGCGCGCTCTCTGCCGGCGAGGGAACTGCTACTCCCTCTCCCCCACCGGGGGAGAGGGTTGGGGTGAGGGGGCAACCGGCCGAGGCGACGCGGCCGCCCTCACCCACCCACGCCTTCTCCCGCACTGCGGGAGAGGGGCTTGCGCCGGTGTCGAGCGCCGCCGCTCCCGCTATCGCTACTGCGCCGAGCGTATCTGAGGTGCAACTCGATCCGATGCCGCAGAGCTTTGCCGAGACCGTCGCGCTGTTTGCCAGCCGGCGCGAGGCGGTCATTGCTGCGCATCTGAAGGCCAATGTCCGTCTGGTCAGCTTCGAGCCGGGCCGGATCGAAATTCACCCGACAGAGGCGGCGCCGGGCAACCTGACAAACCAGCTTGGGCAGCTCTTGAGCGAATGGACCGGAACGCGCTGGATTGTCGCGGTCTCCCAATCGGAAGGCGCGCCGAGTCTGGCCGAGGAGGAGGCGCGCCACGCGAGCGCGCTCCGCCACGAGGTCGCCGCCCACCCGCTGGTGCGGGCGGTGCTGGATGCCTTCCCCGGCGCCACCATCGCCGCGGTGCGCGAGCGCTTCGTCGCGGGTGATGCGGGAACGGAAGCGGCGCCGGACGATGTCGGCGATACCCAGGGAGAAGATGGCGTCAACGCGGGAGAGGACGGGTCATGAAAAATCTCGGCCAGCTGATGAAACAGGCCCAGGCGATGCAGGAGAAGATGGCCGAGATGCAGGCGCAGCTCGAAGCCGTCGAGATGACCGGGGTTGCCGGCGGCGGCATGGTCCAGCTGGCCCTCAATGGCAAAGGCGACGTCAAACGCGTGAAGATCGACAAGGCGGTCGTCGATCCCGCCGATGTCGAGGTCCTGGAGGATCTGATCGTCGCGGCGTTCAACGACGCCAGAGCCAAGGTCAACGCCCACGCCGAATCCGAGATGCACAAGCTGACCGGCGGCCTCCAGCTCCCCGGCGGCATGAAGCTGCCGTTTTGAGGCCCTACTTGCCGCAAGTAGCCCCCACCTTCCCACGCCTTCGGCGTGGGCCCCTCCCTCCCCCGTTCGCAGGGGAGGGTCGTTGGAGCCGCGTCGTCGCGCTCCCTCCCCCGCATGCGGGGGAGGGTTGGGGTGGGGGCTGATCGCGCGAATGTCCGAACTCGATACGCTGATCCAGCTCTTGGCGCGACTGCCGGGGCTGGGACCCCGCTCGGCGCGGCGGGCGGCGCTCTTTCTGATCAAGCGGCGCGAACAGGTGATGCAGCCCCTGGCCGCGGCGCTCGGCGCGGCGGCGGCGGCGATCCGGCCATGTACGGCCTGCGGCAACCTCGACACCGCCGATCCCTGCGCGATCTGCCGCGATCCGACCCGCGATTCGACCGCGATCTGCGTCGTCGAGGACCTCGCCGATCTCTGGGCATTGGAGCGCACCGGCGCCTTTCGCGGCCGCTACCACGTGCTCGGCGGCACCTTGTCGGCATTGGACGGGGTGGGCCCGGACGAACTCAACATCGCGCGGCTCATCGCCCGGCTCGGGCCCGGGACCGAGCTGATCCTCGCGCTCAACGCGACGGTCGAAGGCCAGACGACCGCGCATTACATCGCCGACCGCGCGGCGCCCTCCGGCGCCACAATCTCGCGCCTCGCGCAAGGGGTGCCGATCGGCGGCGAACTCGATTACCTCGACGAGGGCACGCTCACGGCCGCATTGAAGGCCCGCCGCGCGCTCTGACGGCCGCTATTCCGCAGTAGCTGTCAGCGCCTCGCCTTCCGAACCTGCCGGCGCGAACCGGCCATAACGCAACGCCAGCGGCGGCAGGATCAAGAGATTGAGCGCCGCTGAGGTAACAAGGCCGCCGAGGATCACCAGGGCCATCGGCCCCTCGATCTCGCGGCCCGCGGTATTCATGCTGATCGCCAGCGGTAGGAGGCCAAGCCCCGTAACGAGCGAGGTCATCAGCACCGCGGCAAGCCGGTCGGCCGCGCCGACGATCGCGGTCTCCGGGGTCCACGCCCGGCCGTCTACGACGACCAGATGCTCGTAATGCGAGATCATCATCATCGAATTGCGCAAGGTGATGCCGAACAGCGTCACGAACCCGACGAGCGACCCGAGCGACAGGACGCCGCCGGCCAGGAATGCCGCGACCACGCCGCCGACCAGGCTGAACGGCAGGTTCGCCATCAGAATGAGGAGGTTGCGCCAGTTCCTCGTGACGACCGACAGCAGCAGCACGATCCCGACCCCAGCGAACAGCGCCTTCAGGGCAAGATCGCGTTGCGCCTGCGCCTGACCCTCGGCGGCGCCGGAAAATTCGAGATAGGTCCCGCTCGTCAATGTCACCTTCGCAGCGATCTCGCGGCGAGCGTCTCGGACGAACGTTTCGAGGTCGCGCCCTTCGACATCCAGGGTGACCGCCTGCCGCCGCCGCCCGCCCTGGTGCTGGATTTCGTAGAGGCCCGATGTCGCGCGCAGATCGGCCACCCGATTGAGCGGGACGTAGGTTCCGTCGGGCGCGCGCAGCGGCAAAGTGCCGATCTCTGCGATATTTCCCGGGTTAAGCGCGGCGAGCCTGACGATGACGTTGAAGACCCGGTCGCCCTCGTAAGTCTGTCCCACCACTTCGCCATGATAGGCGGTGCGGATGATGTCGAGCACCTGGACCGGGTCCAAACCCCAGCGCTGCAGATCAGAGGGGCGCAGGCGGATCGTCAGTTGCGGCAGACCCGGCGGCGATTCGACCTCGACCGAGGCGGCTCCCGGAACGCCGCGCAACACCTCGGCGATCTTGAGCGCGGTGTCCTCGATCAGCTTCAAGTCGTTGCCGTAGACATTGACGGCGACCGGCGTTGCGAAGCCGGAAAACGTCTCGTTGACCCGCTCGGTCAAAAACGTGTTGGCGGAAACATTGATGCCCGGAAAATTCTCCAGCGGCCGCAGGAGCTCGGCCTTGGCGGTCGCCGCCGCCTCGTCGGCGGGCGGTTTCAAATCGACCTCGAATTCGCTCTGATGGGTCCCGTGCGTGTCGCCCGCGGCGGCCAGTTCGGCGCGCCCGACGCGCTGCGCGACCGAGCGCACGATCGGCAGCCTGGCCAATACCGCCGTGACCCGCGCTCCCATCCGCAGCGACTCCTCGATCGAGGTGCCCGGCATCGCCGTCATATGGACGATGAAATGCCCTTCCTGCAGCTCGGGAAGAAACGTCGCCCCGAAGAACGGCAGCAGCGCGAGGCCGCACGCGGTCAGCACGGCCGCGCCCAGAATTGTCAGCCGCGGCGCCTCTATGACCCGGCGCAGCAGCACTTCATAGCGCCGCCGGGTCCAGTGCACGACCGGGGGCTCGTGCTCCTTGGTATGCTGTGGCAGGAACATGAGCGCCAGCGCCGGAGTGACTGTCAGGGCGACGACGAGCGAGGCTAGGACCGCGAGGATGTAAGTAATGCCGAGCGGCGCGAAGAGGCGCCCGGCCACCCCCGGCAAGGTCACCACCGGGAGGAAGACGAGAATGACGGCGAAGGTCGCGTAGACGACCGCGCTGCGCACTTCGAAGGTGGCATCGAAGACGACGATCGCCGCCACGCGCGGGGCCGCCAGCCGCCTGTTCTCGCGCAGCCGCCGGGTGATGTTCTCGACGCCGATCACCGCGTCGTCGACGACCTCGCCCACCGCGATCGCCAGGCCGCCGAGCGTCATCGTGTTGAGCGTGACGCCGAAATGCTGCACCACCACCACCGCCGCCAGGAGCGAAATCGGGATCGCCGTGCAGCAGATCGCCGCGGTGCGCAGATCGAACATGAAAAGGAACAGCACGACAACGATCAGCACCGCGCCGATCAGGAGCGAGGTGCGCAGATTGTCGGTTGCCGTGGTGACGAAGTTGGCCGGGCGGAAGAGTCCGCCATGCATGGCCACGCCGTCCCGCTCCAACGCCGGGGCGAGATCGGCGAGAGCGGCTTCGATCCGCGCCGTCACCTCCAGCGTGTTGGCCCCGTATTGCTCGTCGATATTCATGACGATTCCGGGCTGCCCCATGATCGCTGCGCCGCCGACAGCAGGCTGCGGCGCTTCGATGACATCGGCGACCTCGCCCAGCGTGACGCTGGCGCCGTCATGCCGGGTGACGACCGTGCGGGCGATCTGCGCCGGCCCCTTCGGCTGTCCTTCGGTCTCTATCGTGATGCGCTGGTTGGGGGTGCTGACAAACCCGGCGCCGCGCACCCCGGTCGCGCGTCGCGCCGCGGCGAGGACGTCGTCGAGGCCGAGCCCGAACCGGATCAGCCGGTCCGCGTGGACGAGGATCTGGGTGGAGCGCTCCTCCCCGCCAAAGATTTCGGCGCCGGCGACCCCCGGCACCGACAGGAGGCTCGGCTGGATCGTCCACTTGGCGATTTCGCGCAGATGCATCAAGGATTGCGTGGCCGATGTCAGCCCGATAACGAGGACTGTCGCCGCCGACGAGGTGAGCGGCGTCATCGTCGGCGGCTGGGTTCCCGCGGGCAGCTGGCCGACGACCGCGGTAAGCCGCTCGGCGACGAACTGGCGGTCGCGATAGAGGTCGGTGGAGGGATCGAAATAGACCTTGATGTCGGACAGTCCCTGGATCGAGGTCGAGGTTACCCGCTGCAGGTTCGGCGCGCCGTTGATCGCGGTCTCGATCGGCCGGGTGACCAGCGTCTCGACCTGCTCCGAGGAGAGACCCGGCGCTTCGGTCTGCACGTCGACCTGCGGCGGCGCAAACTCCGGGAAGGCGTCATAGCTCGCCTCGCCGAGGCTATAGATCCCGTAACCGACGAGAAGGCAGCTCAGCGCGACAATGATGCCGCGCAAGCGCAGCGCGAAGCCGATGATCAGGGCCTGGAGGCCAGTGACGCGCATCATCCCTAATCCTCGATCGGGACCTGCGCGCGAAACTCTTCGGAGAGCAGCATCTGCGCGCCGCGCACGACGATGTCAGCCTCGGCCGGCAACCCGGTGACGACATATCCGCCATCGGGCCCGGCATGATCGGGGGCGATCTCGCGCCGCACGAAGGTGCTGGGGTCGGTGCGGTGGTAGACCCAGGCCTTGCCCTGCAGCCAGACGACCGCCGCTTCGGGCACCACCACCCCCCGCCCGCTCGCTTCGACAGACAGCAGTACTTCGATGTTCAGGCCGGGCAGCAGCGCCGCCTCGGCGGCGGCCCGGAAGAGATAGGTGATCCCCTGCAGCCGCGGATCGACGGTGGTCGCCGGTGAGAGGTAGGTGAGTTGCAGCTCGCGTCCCCCGTCGAGCCGGGCGGTGGCGATGGCCGGCGGGGTCGCCACGCCCGCGCCGGGGGGCAGCGTCACTTTGACGAGGTAATCCTCGCGCTCAACGAGCCGGGTGATCAGATCGCTGCGGTCAGTCAGCGCCACCCCGAGGACGCCGCCCCACGCCTGCCGGGCGCTCGCCGCCACGCTGCGCAGATGCGATTGGGCGGCATCGAGCACCGCCTTATCCACCGCGAAGCTGCCCTCGGCGCCCTGCAACTGCGCGGCCGATATGTTTTGCTGCTCTCTGTAGAGGATCTTCGCCCGCTCGAAGGCGCCGCGCGACACGGCCAGCTTGGCGGTCGCGGTCGCCACCTCGCTCTCGGCCGCCCGGTAGCGGTTGCTGAGCTCGCTCAGCGGCGCCGGATCGAGCACGCTGCCATAGCCGACCACCGATTCCCGCGCCGGCGCTCGTAGCACGCGGGCCGTCTCGATGCCGCTGGCCTGCTGCTCGGCTGCACTCAACGTGAGGA
>JBARKH010000533.1:0-15990 GCA_049801295.1 Allostellaceae bacterium
GCCGAGAGCAGCGCTGCCGCCGCAGCGGGCGGTGGCGCCGGTCTCTCGGGCGGCGCCGTGCCGAGCCAGCCGATCGCGGCGGCAAGTACGATCAGCACTGCCGCGGTGGCCGATCCGAGCCAAACAATGCGTCGCACCGATGGAAGCCGCCTGGGTTGGTTTGTATGCGACTCTAGGCCCGGCCGGGCGCGCTTGCAATCGCTCCCGGATCGGACGAAGACGGGGCTCTGCCGGGGAGATGGGCGAGGTGCGATGCAGCGCGTAACCCGACTTTGCGTTTATTGCGGCTCTTCCCTTGGGGGCGACGACCGTTACCGCGCCGCCGCGCGGGAGCTTGGCGACGCCCTGGCGAAAGCCGGCATCGAGCTCGTCTTTGGCGGTGGGCGGATCGGGCTGATGGGGGTGCTCGCCGATGCGGTTCTGGCTGCGGGCGGCCGCGTCGTCGGCATCATCCCGGACCGGCTGCGCAGCGCCGAACTGGCGCACCCAGGCATCAGCGAACTCGTCATCGTCCCCAGCATGCACGAGCGCAAGCGGCTGATGGCCGAACGGGCGGATGCTTTTGCAGTCTTGCCGGGCGGCATCGGCACGCTCGACGAGACCTTCGAGATCCTCACCTGGCGCCAACTTGGGCTACACGATAAGCCGGTCTTTCTGGTCGATGTCGCGGGCTATTGGCAGCCCTTGCGCAATCTTCTCGACCATCTCGCGACACATGGTTTTACCGCGCCACTTGTGCCGAGATTACTAGAGGTCGTGCCGGGTGTCGCCGAGCTGATGAATACGCTGGTATATACCCGCCCTGGCGCGGCGCCTCGTTCCGAGTTGCTCTGATCGCGCGCCCACTATGCAAGACCTTGAGCTGTCTTGATATTCGGCAATGCAACCGCTGCTATCCCCGGCGGCGGTGGACAAGTTGGTGGAAAAGCCACAATATCGACCGCTGCCGGGCCTCATCTTCGGTGACAAAACACGGTTTGCCTATTTATTAGGCGCCTAGTTCAAGCTATTGAAATCCTTTATATTTTGGTCGGCTGTTCGATTCAGTTTGTAAACCGCAAGTAAACACTTGGTGATAAAATAAACTTTTTCAGGCTAACCGAGGCTCATCGACCCACCTCGGCGGCGCTGTTAATAACCGGGCGTTGTTGCTGCCCGCGAGGGCGGTAAGGCTGAGTCGCAGGCTATGGCGAAATGGGCCGGTCGGCTTGCCTCTGCGCACCGCGGCCGTTATGGTCGCGCCCCTGCAAGGGCCCAAAAGCGGCGCGCGGAGGTGCAAGCATGTCAGGTCTCGAAATCGTTTGGACAAAGGTTGATGAAGCACCTGCGCTTGCTACGTTTTCCCTTCTGCCGATCGTTGAAGCCTTCGTCGGCGCGGCCGGCGTGAAGATGAAGCTGAAGGACATTTCGCTGACTGGCCGCATCATCGCCAACTTCCCCGACAAACTGACGCCAGCGCAAAAGATTAACGACGAGCTCGCCGAACTTGGCCAACTTGCGATGCGCCCCGAGGCCAACATCATCAAGCTGCCCAACATCTCCGCCTCGATCCCGCAGCTGAAGGCCGCGATCAAGGAGTTGCAGAGCAAGGGTTACGATGTGCCGGACTATCCGGACAGCGACGCGACGCCAGCGGATAAGGAAATCCGCGCCCGCTACGGCAAGGTGCTCGGCAGCGCCGTCAATCCGGTGCTGCGCGAGGGCAATTCCGACCGCCGCGCCGCCGGCGCCGTGAAGCAGTACGCGCGCAACAATCCGCATAAGATGGGCGCCTGGACCAAGGACTCGAAAACGCGCGTGGCGTCGATGTCAGGCGGCGATTTCTACGGTTCGGAGGTCGCGACGACCATTGCGGCGCCGACCAATGCCCGTATCGAGTTGGTCGGCAGCGATGGCGCGGTCACGGTGCTGAAAGCAAAGACGCCGCTTCAGACCGGCGAGATCATCGACGCGGCGGTGATGAACCGTAAGGCGTTGCGCGCCTTCTTCGCCGCGCAGATCGACGCCGCGAAGAAGGACGGCGTCCTATTCTCGCTGCACGTCAAGACGACCATGATGAAGATCTCTGATCCCATCATCTTCGGTCATTGCGTTTCCGTGTTCTTCGCCGATGTGTTCGAGAAGCATGGCGCCACACTGACCCGCCTGGGTGTCGATCCCGACAACGGCGTGGGCGACATGCTGACCCGGATCGAGACGTTGCCCGAGGCTGAAAAGGCGGCGATTAAGGCCGATATCCAGGCCACCTATGCGAAGCGGCCTGGCCTAGCCATGGTCAATTCCGACCGGGGGATCACCAATCTGCACGTGCCGAGCGACGTGATCGTCGATGCATCGATGCCGGCGATGATTCGCGAATCCGGGCACATGTGGGGCGCGGACGGCAAGCTGCACGACGTGATCGCCGCGATCCCCGATCGTTGCTACGCGACGCTGTACGAGGCCACCATCGAGGACTGCAAGGCGCATGGCGCCTTCGACCCGAAGACGATGGGCTCTGTGCCGAATGTTGGATTGATGGCGCAGCAAGCCGAGGAGTATGGCTCGCACGACAAGACGTTCGAGGTCGTCACCGGCGGAACGGTGCGCGTGGTCGCCGATGACGGCACGGTTCTCTTGTCACAGCCGGTCGAGACCGGTGACATCTTCCGGATGTGCCAGGTCAAGGACGCGCCGATCCGGGACTGGGTCAAGCTTGGGGTGCGCCGCGCGCGCCTGACCCGCACCCCAGCGGTGTTCTGGCTCGACGTCAAACGCGCGCACGACGCGCAGCTGATCACCAAGGTCGCGACATACCTGAAGAACGAGGACACATCGGGTCTCGACATCCGCATCCTGGCGCCGGTCGAGGCAATGAAGTTCTCGCTCGATCGCATCCGCAAGGGGCTCGACACTGTCTCCGTCACTGGCAATGTGCTGCGCGACTACCTGACCGATCTTTTCCCGATCATGGAGCTGGGCACGTCGGCCAAGATGCTGTCGATCGTTCCGCTGCTGGCGGGCGGCGGGTTGTTCGAGACCGGTGCCGGCGGTTCGGCGCCCAGGCATGTGGAGCAGTTCCAGCGCGAAGGCTATCTGCGCTGGGATTCGCTGGGCGAGTATCTGGCGCTTGGCGCTTCGCTGGAACATCTGGCGCAGACAAGTGCGAATAAGGACGTGCAGGTTCTGGCCGAGACGCTCGATGAGGCTAACGCCAAGATCCTTGAGTACAACCGCTCGCCGGCACGGAAGCTTGGCGAACTGGATAATCGTGGCAGCCATTTCTACCTGGCGCTGTATTGGGCACAGGCGCTGGCCGCACAGAACAACAGCCCGGCACTGGCAGCCCGCTTCAAACCGCTGGCGGAGGCGCTGGCGGTGAACGAGGCCAAGATTAATGCTGAGCTGATCGCCGCGCAGGGTAAGCCGGTGGATACTGGCGGTTATTATCTGCCCGATCAGGCTAAGACATCGGCGGCGATGCGGCCGAGTGCGACCCTGAACGCTGCGCTCGCCGCTCTCTAGCGGGAACGCGGGCGCTGCGGGTTAGCGCGTGTACAGTTCGCGGATGACGTCGGCGAGCGCCTCGCGCCAGGGTCGCGGTACGATGCCGAAGGCGTCGCCGATCCGCCGGCAGTCGAGCACCGAATTGGCCGGGCGCCGCGCCGGGGTCGGGTAGTCGGCGGTGGTAATCGCCTCGACCAATGGCGGGGGTCCGCGCCACGGCGAGGCCAACCCGAAGATCGCCTCGGCGAAGCCGTGCCAGCTCACCGCCCCGCCGCCGGCGAAATGGTAGGTGCCCCAGTTGCCGGTCCCGGCATCGAGCTGTCGCACGATGGCGCCGATCGCGGCGGCGAGGTCGGCTGCACTGGTCGGCGAGCCGATCTGGTCGGCGACCACCCGCAAGACCGGGCGTTCCCCGGCGAGCCGCAGCATCGTCTTGACGAAATTGTGGCCGTGCGCGCTGTAGAGCCAGGCGGTGCGCAGGATCACATGGTGGGCGAGGGCGCCGCGCACAGCCTGATCGCCCGCCTCCTTGCTCTCCCCGTAAACCCCGAGCGGGTGGACCGGATCGTCCTCGCAATAGGGACCGGCCTTGCTGCCGTCGAACACATAATCGGTGGAAATGTGGATGAGCGGGATCGCGGCCTTGCGGCAGGCGGAAGCGAGGTTGGCCGGGCCGGTGCAATTGCCGGCCCAGGCGATGTCAGGCTCGCTCTCGGCGCGGTCGACCGCGGTATAGGCCGCGGCATTGATGACGATGTCGGGGCGCTCGCGCGCCACCGTGGCGATCACCGGCTCGCGCTGCGCAATGTCCAGGTCGCCGCGATCGAAGGCGGCGATCCGGGTGCCTTCCGGCCAGGCGAGGCGGCGCAACTCGCACCCGAGCTGACCGTCGGCGCCCATCAGCAGAAGCTTCATCGGGCCGCGTGCCTATGCGTAGCGGAAGTGGGGCGGCAATTCGGCCAGTAGCGGTTGGCGGCGGTCCTTGTCCGAGAGCAGCGCCTCGCGCTCGGTGACCGGCCAGGCGATGCCCAACGCGGGGTCGTCCCAGGCCAAGCCGCGGTCGTGTTCGGCCGAATAATAGCGGTTCACCTTGTAGACAACTTCGGTGTTCGGCTCGAGCGTGCAAAAGCCGTGGGCAAAGCCTTCCGGCACAAACAGCTGGTTGCCCTCGGCCGCGCTCAGCACGATCGCGACATGGCTTCCGTAGCTGGGCGAGCCAACCCGGATGTCGACGGCAACATCGAGGATCGACCCGGCGCCGGCGCGGACGAGCTTGGCCTGGCCCTCGGGCGGAACCTGGAAATGTAGCCCCCGCACGACGCCGCGCTCGATCGAGAGCGAATGGTTTTCCTGAACGAAAGCAACGTCGACGCCGTGCCGCCGCAGCACGTCCTCGCGAAAGATCTCGGAGAAAAAGCCGCGCGCATCGCGATGGCGCACCGGCCTTATCTCCTTTACCTCGGCGATCTCGGTCGGGATGACATGCATGCGGTAGTGGTCCTCTCGTCGGGTGTCGCCGAGCGCAGGCCTGATCGTGCGCGAATTCGATTATACGGCCGGCCGCGTCGCGAGCAACGAAGCCGCGGGAGACCGACGGCAAGCATGCCTGCTTGCCGCGGCGCCGCCCGGTGTGCCAGTCTTCGGGGATGCGATCGCCCAATTACTATGCCGCGCCGGGCTTCGAGCGCGCCGGCCTGCGCCGTCGCGAGCCCGACTGGATCCGCGCTAGGGTGCTCGATCGGGCGAGCGTCTTTATCCCGGTCTGGCGCAGTCAGAACCTCGTCATCGAAGTCAAAGGCGGCGAGCCGCGCGCTGCGGTGCTCAGCGTCGATGCGGTCGCTCCGCTCTTTGGCTCATTGACCGAGGGCGATGTCGAGGAGCGCTTTGTCCGTGGTGAATTTGTCTTTCTCGGCCTCATCGACGAGCGCGCCCATTTCGCACTCGACGTGTCGGGCCACGAGGCGGCGCTCGAGTCGTTGCGCTCGCCGGCCCTCGCCGCCGCCGGCATCGCCGAGGGCGAGATCGCGCAAGCCGGGGTCCGCTTCGCCGATCTGCGCCAGCTCGCCGGCCGGCTGGAGCGCCACGAGGGCGCGCTGTTGGCGCTCGCCCGCGCCATGATGTTCTGGCATTCGCGCCACCGATTTTGCGGCTTGTGCGGCAGCCCGACGCGGAGCGAGGAAGCCGGGCATATGCGGCGCTGCACCGATCCCGGCTGCGACACCATGCATTTCCCGCGCACCGATCCGGCGGTCATCATGCTGGTCACCAATGGGACGCGCGCACTCCTCGGCCGCAACAAGAATTTCGTGCCGGGCATGTATTCGACGCTGGCCGGCTTTGTCGAACCCGGCGAAAGCCTCGAAGACGCGGTCGCTCGCGAGGTCCGCGAGGAAACCGCGATCGAGGTCGGCGCAGTCCATTACCACTCCTCGCAGCCCTGGCCGTTCCCCGCCAACATCATGCTCGGCTTCTACGCGGAAGCGACCTCGAGTGCGATCACCGTCGATTACGACGAACTGGCGGACGCGCGCTGGTTCGAGCGCGATTGGCTCCGCTCGCACGTCGACGACGAGAGCTTCCGGCTGCCGCGGCTCGATTCGATCGCGCGCCGGCTGATCGGGGATTGGCTGGCCGGGAGCACCTGACGGTTCAGACCAGCGTCGCGACGATCCCGATCAGCGCCCCGACCAGCAGTACGGCGGCGCTGGCAAGGCCGATCATAAACCCCGGCCCGCGGGTTTCCGCATCGCGATAATACGAGAGCGCGTAGTAGGCGCGCCCGGCGATCCATACGAGGCCGATGACGCCGCCCCAGGCGGGCGAGACGTAGAGCGCGAACAGCCACAACGAGGGGATGAACCAGACGAGCTGCTCGAGCGTGTTCTGCTGAACCCGAAAGGCGCGCTCGAATTCGGGGGCACCGGTGACGGCGGGCGCCTTGATGTCATGGCGGTGTCGCATCCGGCCGGCGCCGGCGACGTAGAGCAGCAACGCGAGCGCGGTGACGAGCGCCGGAAAGGCCGGGATCATCCGTCGTCTCCGGCGAGGGTCATGCCTAGAGCTGCCAGCCGAGCCAGTCGCACACCGCCCGGCCCATCACCAGTTCGAGGTCATGCCCCTTGAGCCAGGGCAATTCTTCGGTGAACATCGTCACGCATTGCAGCCACGAGCACGGCATCCGGGTGATGTCGGTGCCCCAGAAAAAGCGCTGCGGACCGAACGCGTCGTAGAGCTGCTGGATGTATTTGTGGATGTTGCGGAAGGGGTAGGGCTCGCTCGATTCGCCGGCCGCCCCGGTCGCCTTCAGCGCGACGTTGGGGAATTTGGCCAGCGCCGCGACCTCGGCGATGTTGGCGAAGGCGGCATCGTCCTTGCCGCCGCGGGCCCGCCCGAAATGGTCGATGATGAGCTTGAGCCCGGGATGGGCCGCGGCGACCTTGGCGACGGTCGGCAGGAAATTGGAGGCCATCAGCGCAATCGGGATCCCCGCCTTCTCGCAGGCCGGCCACAGCCAATCCATCGTGCCGTCGGTCGGCCAGTTCTGCTGGTGCGGCTGGAGGAGCGCAAAGCGCAGCCCGAGCATGCCCGGCCGGGTCTTCCAGCCGGCGATGAGGTTGCGGCTTTCAGGCTTGTCGAGCGGGAATTGGCCGAGGATCGCGAAGCGGTTGGCGTATCTGACGGCCGCCGATTCGGCCACCATCAGGCTGTTGGGGTCCCACCCCGGCGGGTGGATCAGCGCCGCATTGACCCCGCCATTATCCATCTCCATCAGGCACTCCTCGGCCGAATAGGAGGGGATCTGCCGGTGAGCCGCGTTCCCCGGGATGCCCTGCGACCAGAGATGGATCTGTGCGTCGACGATCAGCATGTTGGTTCGCCTTCCTTTAGGATTTGCCGGGCATGTTATGCGATATTGCTCGGGTACGGTAGCCGCCGGGTCTTCACCGGCGCCAGCTAATGATGCCTGCTAGAACCGACAGGGAACCTCCAGATGGCCGACCCTCAGGAAGTCGTCGCAAAGGTCGAGGTTACACTCGCCACCGCCGCTCGCTGTTTGAGCGACGAAACCTCCGGCAATTATGAAGGCTTGCATCAGGAACTGCAGGATCTCGGGGAGTTCGCCCAACGATCCTGCGAGGCCCATGCCGATTACCGGACGGTGGTTGGTAAGTTGCGCGCCGGCACGGCCCTGTCGCCGGAGGAAATGACAACGCTCCGGCTGCTGCTCGTCGGCGATGCCGAGTATTACCTCAAATATGATGAGGAATATGATCGCTGCAAAAGCGATCTCGCCAAAATTTTGGCGGAAATCGAGCAGCTCAAGCAGAGCGAGTTAGGCTGCGACGGGCTGATGCATTTGAGCGTTCTCTGCCGGGAGGCGGCCAGCCTGTTGCTGCCGACGCAGCATTACCTCGAGTCGCGGGAACGGGTTCGAAAATTCGAGGAGGCGACCAGGGGCGTCATCGACCGCGACACCGCCCGCGCCCTCGCCACCATCATCGAAGGGATGGTCGCCTAGAGCCGGTAAGGTCGGGGACGGGCTGAGCGGCCCGTCCCACACCCCTCAGCGGGCCATGCCCTCGGCGCCGGCCGGCACGTCGTAGAAGGCAAGCGTCATCGAGACGCTGGTGTAAAAGCCCATCAGCGTAATGACATCGGTGATGCCGACATGGCCGAGCGCCTCGACCGCGCGGTCATAGAGCCCCTTCGCCACCCAGCGCGAATTGGCAAGGCACGTCGCCATCTCGTAGACGACCTGCTCGCGCTTGTCGGTGAACGAGGTCGGCAGGCCCGAGAGGATCGCCTCGACCTTGTCGTTCGGCAGCCCGGCCGCCTTGCCGGCCCGCTCGTGCGCGTTGGTCGGGTAGGCCGAATGCCACTTGCTGTTGATGATGCACACGGCGATCTCGCGCTCGCGCTCGGAGAGTGAGTAGCCGGTGCGGAAATGCGCGCCCAATGGCCCCATCACATTGGCCAGCTTCGGGTTGTGCACATAGATCTTGTTGGGGCCGGGGAGCCGGCCGCGCGTCTCGATCAGCGAGCGATAGGCAGCCTGCTGCTCCGGCGTCATCTTGTCGTAGGGGATCTCGGCATAGCGTCCAAAGGTGGGCGTATCGGCCATTGCTCTCTCTCCTCCGCTGAAAGGCGCTCGGCGCAGTATCGCAGATGCCGCAGCGATGCAAAAACCGATAGCAGGTGATGTTCAGAATTTGATCGTCGCCCGGGTCCCGATGACGATTGCATCAGCCAGCGGCTTCACGCCGAACGGGCCGGGGATTCCAGCGTTGGGGTTGAGGATCAGCTGGATATCGGGCTGAAGCGTCAACCAGTCGGTGATCGCCGCCTGATACGTCGCCTCAACGACCGCCTCGGCATCGGCATAAGCCGAAGCGGCAGCGCGGAACGCGACGAGATCGCGGCTGAACCGCTGCGCCGCCGGGCTGATCCCGAGATAGGCGAAGGCGAGCCCGGCGATGTCATCGGGCCGCTCGGGGAACGGCGCGCGCCAATTTACCCCGGCTTCGGCGGACCGATCGCTCAGGTTGCGATCGCTCGGTCCCGCCATGAGGCCAAAGAAAACACCGATTCCGCGGTCGCCGATGCCGGGGCGCCGCCACACCAGTTGGTCGATGACGCCGTAGATCGCCCAATCCCCGGTGTGCAGTAGCGGACGCCCGGTGCTCGCAGGGCTGGCCAGGAGCCCGCCCGCACCATCGAAGCGCTGGTCGGCGAAATGGTTCGACGCGTAGAACGCCCCGAGCTTATAGGCGGTCGGCAGCGCGCGCGACGCGCCCGAATCGGGCGAATACCAGAGTTCGGCGACGCTGAGCGCGTGATCGTCCAGCCGAAACGCGGTGCCGTTGCGATCGCGGATCTGCGGGTCGCCGATGCCGGGCGGCGCCGGATCGCCGTTGTAGACCGCGGCGAGCAGACTGAGATTGTCGGTTGCCTGGAAATTCACCCGGGCGAACGGGGTCGCCAGTGGGTAGCTGGGCCCGCCGGAAGGCAGGATTGCGGTCGCCATCCCGGGCAAGCCAAAACCGGGATTCAGAAAGAGCGTGCCGTACTGGGTGATCATAAACTCGTCGCTGGCGGCCTCCTGACCGATCCGCAGCGATAGGCGTTTCTCGAAGAGGCTCTGATCGAGCCACAGATCGTATAATTTGACGCTGGGCGCGGCCTCGATACTGCTGACGAGCTGCTGATTGCCGACGAGGCTGCGCGTCGGCCCATGGGCATGGATCTCGAAACCGTTGACGAAGAATTCGGCGCCGGACCAGCCGACCGCCTTGTCGAGATCGATATCGAGCTTCGCCGTGGTCAGCCCATCATAGCTGACGCCCCGCCGTCCGCCGCCCGCGAGGTTCGCCCACACTTCGCTTTGCTCCTGGAGGTCGAGCGTGACCCCGGAATCGCTCAGTTTTTTCAGCGTCGCGGCGGCCGGATCGGGGAGTGCGCCGCGCAGGCCGGATGGCGCGGCTGATGGCGCTTCGGCCGCCGGCGCATCAGTCGCGGGTTGTTGCGCCGCCGCGCTCGGCGCGAATGTCGTCCCCGCCCATACAGCCGCAACCACGCACGCGACAAATGGCACCATAGCGCCCCGACAACCGAGGTGAGCCGGCGGCGCGATCAGGCGCTAGATGGCATCGAGCTGCCAGGCCACGTCGTTGGCGATCCCCCAGAGATAGCCGATATCGGTCTGGCCGACGAGGGCATAGGCGCGTCCGTGGTGGCGCCAATAGAGCAGATTGACATCCTGCCGACGGTCGAAGGTCGGCGGGATATCCGTCTGTTTCGAGGCGCCGATGACGAGGGTCAAGGGGCCGATCGCCTTGTTGTCGGTGACATAGACGAGTTCGGCCGCCGGCCGCCCCTCGACGACCACGAGGCGCGCGCCGCGGAAGGTGAGGCCCCAGGGCTTCAGATCCGGCAACCGCACCTGCTGGGGCAGGCTCTGGCTGATCTTCTGCAGGGCCGCTTGGGGATCGTTATTGGCCGGCACGTCGATCAGCATCGTATCGCCGGCGTTGACGGTCAGCTTGTAATACCCGGCGGCGTTGTCGAGCCAGGTGTTGTTGGCCGCCGCCGCGGCGAGCTGGCGCTCGACGGCGGGGCTTACGGGATTGAGCATCCCCATGCCGAAATAGGTGCCGGCGCCGCCGAAAATGACGCCGAACAATCCGGCCGCCGCGGCCAGGCCGATCTGCCAGCGCCGGTACGGCACCGGGATGGCGAACCGCCCCGGTCGCTTCAACACCAGGATCTCAGCTTCCTGCGGCGCGGCCTCTACCGTCTCGGTTTCGCCGCGGGCCGCGGCGATCAGGCGGGCAGGAACCGGCTCGTTGACCATGTCGGCAAAGGCGGCACGCACCAGTTCGCCCGATTGGGCAAGCGCCATCAGCCGTTCGCGAACCATCGGATCGGCTTCGAGCCAGGAATCGACCTGGCGCCGCTCGTCCGCGTCGAGTTCGCCGTCGAGATAAGCGACGAGCGCCTCGTCACTGTGCTGCTGCATTTTCTCCACTCCTGCGGATACCGGCGCCAGCGTCGAGCTGCTGGTGCAACGCTATCCGCGCCCGCGCGAGGCGGCTCATGATCGTGCCTACCGGCACGCCCACCACTTCAGCGGCCTCCTTGTAGCTAAGACCCTCCACCGTCACGAGCATCAGCACGCTCCGCTGGTCCGGCGGCAGACACTCGAGCGCCTTGCGGATTTCGGCCAAGGCAAGCCGCGCTTCGATGCGGCGAACCGGCGTGTCGGACCCGAGCCGCTCTTCGGGAACATCGCCATCCTCCTTGCGAACCTCGCGGGCCCGGAGCTGGTCGATCCAGATCGTCTGCACGATGCGAAACATCCAGCTGTCGAACCGGGTACCCTCCTCGAACTGATGCGCCCGCGCCAGCGCCCGTTCGCAGGCCGCCTGAACCAGATCGTCGGCGTCGGCAGCCGCTCTGGCGAGACCGCGGGCGAAGCGGCGCAATCGCGGCAACACCGCGATCAACTGATCGCCGAACTGCGCGCTCGCCGGATCTGCGCGTTCTGCCGCGCTGGCCGGCGCTCCTTCATGCTTCCAACGCAACGACAACGCGCTTCCTCGTCGATTATTCCCGGGCGCCGGGCGGAGCGCGCCGCGGCGCAGCCTATCACGGCGCCCGGACCGTTCCAAACCGCTCGAAGCGGCAACTCTGAGCGCAGGGTGCGGCCGCGCCGCTTCGCCCTTCACAACAGCGCCAGCGCGCGGCATTGTGCGCGCCACCAACGAGAGGAACCATCCGGCGATGAGGGTCGCCATCATCAAGGAACGGCGCGCCGACGAGCGGCGCGTGGCCGCGTCGCCTGACAGCGTCAAGCAGATGGTCGCTCTCGGCCTCGAACCGGTCGTCGAAACGGGCGCCGGCGCCGCGGCCGGTTTCGCCGATGCCGCCTATAGCGCGGCCGGAGCCGCAATCGTTGGCGGCGCGGCGGTGGCGCTTGCCGACGCCGATATCGTCCTCAAGGTGCAGCGCCCGCTGATGGGCGGCGCCGACGGGACCGATGAGCTGAAGCTCTTGAAGCGCGGCGCGGTCCTGATCGGCCTCCTCGCGCCGTTGCAGAACCCGGCCGATATCGCGGCTTATGCCGGGGCGGGGGTTGCCGCTTTCGCGATGGAGCTGATCCCGCGCATCACCCGGGCGCAGACGATGGACGTCTTGTCGTCGCAAGCCAACCTCGCCGGCTACAAGGCGGTGCTCGACGCGGCCGGCGAATTCGGCCGGGCCTTTCCGATGATGATGACCGCCGCCGGCACGATCAAGGCGGCGCGCGTCCTCGTAATGGGCGCGGGAGTGGCGGGCCTCCAGGCGATCGCGACGGCGCGCCGCCTGGGCGCGATCGTCAGCGCCACCGATGTCCGCGCCGCCGCCAAGGAGCAGGTCGAAAGCCTCGGCGCGAGCTTTATCACCGTCGACGAGGAGGCCGCGAAGGGCGCCGAGACCGCCGGCGGCTATGCGCGCGAGATGGACGCGGATTATCAGCGCCGCCAGCGCGAGAAGATCGCCGAAACATTACGCCGGACCGATATCGTCATCTGTACCGCGCTTGTCCCCGGCCGGCGCGCGCCAATCCTCCTGACCGAGGCGATGGTCGCCGGGATGATGCCGGGCTCGGTCATCGTCGATCTCGCGGTCGAGGCCGGCGGCAATGTCGAGGGCAGCCGGCCCGGCGAGATCGCGACGACGGCGAATGGGGTCAGGATCGTCGGCCACATGAACGTGCCCTCGCGCATCGCCGCCGACGCCAGCCAGCTCTATGCCCGCAACTTGCTGGCCTTTCTCGCGCTCCTCGTCGATAAGGAGGGGAAGTTGCGGATCGACACGGCGGATGAAATCGTCAAGGCCGCGCTGTTGACCCTCGACGGCGCGGTCGTCAACCCGGCCCTCGCGCCGCAGCCGGCGGCCGCCGCTATACCGGGCACCACTAGCTAACGGAGAAGGCATGGCCGATCCCGCATCGCTCGCGCAACGCGCCGGCGAGCTTGCCGGCGATGCCGGCGCCCTCGGACGCAAGCTCGACGCCCTGTCGCAGCAGCTCACCATGGCGACGCAGCAGGGTGCGCATGCCGGCACGCCCTTTGTCTTCGAGCTGACGGTGTTCGTGCTCGCCGTCTTCGTCGGCTATTACGTCGTGTGGCGAGTGACGCCGGCCTTGCATTCGCCGCTGATGAGCGTCACCAACGCGGTATCGAGCGTAATCATCGTCGGCGCACTGATCGCCGCCGGGCCGTCGGGCATGAGCTTTGCCAAGATCATGGGGTTCGTCGCGGTGACCCTGGCGGCGGTCAATATCTTCGGCGGCTTCATCGTCACCCAACGGATGCTGCAAATGTTCCAGCGCAAGAAATAGCGGGCGCCAGGGTCAACCCATGAGCGACAGCTTCTCGGCCCTCCTCTATCTGGTCGCCTCGGTCTGCTTCATCATGGCCCTGCGCGGCCTCTCTTCGCCCGAGACGGCGCGGGGCGGCAACATCTACGGCATCGCCGGGATGGCGATCGCCATCCTGACGACCCTGGTGACGCCGCAGATCGTCAGCTACTGGCTCATAATCATCGGCCTTCTCATCGGCGGCGCGATCGGCACCTATATCGCCCGGCAGATCCAGATGACGGCGCTACCGCAGCTGGTCGCCGCGTTTCATAGTCTCGTCGGCCTCGCCGCTGTCTGCGTCGCCAGCGCCGCCTTCGCCGCGCCCGAAGCCTATGGCATCGGGATTCGCGGCGCGATCCACGCTTCGAGCCTCGTCGAAATGGCGATCGGGCTGACGATCGGCGCCATCACCTTTACCGGCTCCATCGTCGCCTTCGCCAAACTGCAGGGCCTGGTATCGGGCCGCCCGCTGGTCTTTTCCGGCCAGCATCTCGTCAATGCCGGCCTCGGCCTCCTCCTCGTTCTCTTGATCGCGCTGTTCGTGATGACCGAGGCGCGCGGCGTCTTCGCGCTCCTCGTCGCCCTCTCGCTCGCCTTCGGCTTTCTCTTGATCCTGCCGATCGGCGGGGCGGACATGCCGGTCGTCATCTCGATGCTGAACTCCTATTCCGGGTGGGCCGCCTGCGGCATCGGCTTCACGCTGTCGAACAGCCTCCTCATCATCACCGGGGCCCTCGTCGGCTCCTCGGGCGCGATCCTCAGCTACATCATGTGCAAGGGGATGAACCGCTCGATCGTCAATGTGATCCTGGGCGGGTTCGGCACCGAGGGCGGCGCGGCGCCCACCGGACCCGGGGTCGGCGACCGGCTCGTCAAGTCAGGCAGCGCGGAAGATGCCGCCTTCATCCTCAAGAACGCCGGCTCGGTGATCATCGTGCCGGGCTATGGCATGGCGGTGGCCCAGGCCCAGCACGCGCTGCGCGAGATGGCCGACCTCCTGAAGAAGGAAGGCGTGCAGCACGTGCGTTACGCGATCCACCCCGTAGCCGGGCGCATGCCCGGGCACATGAACGTGCTCCTCGCCGAGGCCAACGTTTCCTATGACGACGTTTTCGAGCTCGATTCGATCAACCACGATTTCGCCTCGACCGATGTCGCCTTCGTGATCGGCGCCAACGACATCACCAACCCGGCGGCGAAGACCGATCATTCGTCCCCGATCTACGGCATGCCGATCCTCGACGTCGAACGCGCCAAGACCGTGCTCTTCGTCAAGCGCTCGATGGCCTCGGGCTACGCCGGCGTCGAGAACGAACTCTTCTACCGCGACAACACAATGATGCTGTTCGGTGATGCCAAGAAGATGTGCGAGGAGATCATCAAGGCGCTGGAGTAGGCGCCGCGGACCGCAGGCGTCTCGCCCGCCCTACCAAAGCTAACCGGCGGCCGGGACTGCCGCGCTCCCGAAGTAGTCAGTACCCCTCGCGCTCCATGCGCTTGCGTAATAGCTTGCGATAGCGGCGCACCGCCTCGGCCTTCTCGCGGGCGCGCCGCTCGGAGGGCTTTTCATAGGCGCGCCGCAGCTTCATTTCGCGGAACATCCCTTCGCGCTGCATTTTCTTTTTGAGGACTCGGAGCGCCTGATCGACATTGTTTTCGCGAACGACGACTTGCACGGCTACGTCTCTCCGCAGTTGGTTGGACCTCGTACGGCCGCACTGGCGGCCTCTCTCTCTTCAACACTTAGCACTCCCGCCGGGTTGTGTGAAGGAGGCCGGTGCGGCTTTACCCAAGCCCCGCGCCGTCACATATTGGCGTCATGGCTCTCTTGAAAATCGCCCGCATGGGGCATCCGGTGCTGCGCGCCCGCGCCGCCGCGATCGAGGACCCGACCGAGCCCTGGGTGCGCCGGCTCGTCGCCGACATGATCGAGACGATGGAGGATGCCGGCGGCACCGGGCTCGCCGCGCCGCAGGTCCACATGTCCTATCGCCTCGTCGTCTTCCGCGTCGGCCCCGAGCGGCTGACCGAACTCCCCGGGGATACCGAAGCGGATCTGACCGTGCTGATCAACCCGGTCATCGAGCCGGTGGGCTCGGAGCGGGCGCTCGGCTGGGAGGGGTGTCTCTCGGTGCCCGGGCTGCGCGGCGTCGTCCCGCGCGATCTCAACATCCGCTATCGCGGGCTTGGCCTCGACGGGGCCGTCATCGAGCGCGAGGTGGCGGGATTTCATGCCCGGGTCGTCCAGCATGAATGCGACCACCTCGACGGCATCCTCTATCCGCAGCGCATGGAGGACCACCGCCTCCTCGTCTTTGTCGAGGAACTGCAACGCCATCCGATCGACCTGGCGGCGTTCCTCGCTGGCGAGGTAGAGGCATGAGGAGCCCGTTTGCCGAGAGGGCGCGCGAGCGGCTGATCGCGGCGATGCTCCCCGATGTCGCGTTCGACGGTTGGAGCCGCCACACCCTGCGCAACGCCGCCCGGCGCATCGATATCCCGGTCGGCGAGGCGCTGGCGCTGTTCCCGCGCGGCGCCGCGGATATGATCGCCGCCTTCAGCCGGTGGGCCGATTACCGGATGCTCGAGCGGCTGGAGGC
>JBARKH010000534.1:0-2223 GCA_049801295.1 Allostellaceae bacterium
CTTGTAGACCGGCGGTGTCGCGGCCTCCCCCGGTTTGTCAGCCGGGCTCTGCGCGTCCGACGGGCTCTGCGCGAGCGCGGCGCCGGCCGCCGCGACGCCGAGCGTCACCAGGAAGGCGATAATGCGAGGGTGTTTCACAGCCAATTGCCGATCAAGAGAAACGGCGCCCAGTAAGCCGGATGGGCGTAGCGCTGGTCCGCCGCCAATTTGCGTTGTGCGGCCTGGAGCGCATGGGCTTTCGACACCCCTTGCGATTGCAGAGCGCGATAAAAATCGACGACCAGCTCGCCCGCGGCCTGATCGCTGACATACCAAAGGCTGGCCAGCGCGCTGCGCGCCCCCGCCTTGAGCGCGACCCCGGCTAGGCCGAGCGCGGCACGGTCGTCGCCGGTCGCGGTCTCGCAGGCGCTCAGCACCAGGAGTTCGAGCGCCTTGTCGCGATGCGTGCTGTATTTGATGTCGGTTTCCAGCTCGTCCATGTTCAGCTGCCCGTCATAGGCCAGCATGAAGGTGTGCTTCGGATCGGCGCCAAAATGGCCGTGCGAGGCGATGTGCACGATGTTATAGGGCACGCTCTTCAATTCTCTGGCAAAGCTGGTTTGGGTAAAATTGCTATTTACCAACTCCTTACCACCTTCAAGTTCATGCACTGCATTAGCTTCATGCAACACGTTAGGCAGATCGCCGAAGCCTTGCACGCTTTGCGAAATGCCCAGGACCAACGCCACGCGCGGCTCGGCGCCGAGCGGTTTGGGGTCGATCAGATGCATGCTCGGGGCGATCGCCGTGGCATAGCGCTCCATAAGGAAATGGTGCCCGTCGTGCAAGGCGGCAAACGGGATCACCCGCAACACGCTGTCCGGGACGATGACCAGCGTATCGATATGGCGTTCGGCGAGCAGCGGGTCGAGCGGGCGGATGATCTGGTCATAGAGCTGGCGCGCCGGGACCAGATATTCGTTGGTCGTCCGCTTCTCCAACAGTTCGCGAAACCGCTGCACCTCGGTGCGCAATACGGGCTCCGCCACCGGGATCGTAAACTGCCGTTGTTCCTGGCCAAAACTCACCAATAATTCGAGCCGGTCGGAGAGCGAGATCGGGTAGAGGACGGCGGTGCCCGCCGCGACGGTCGCGATCGACTGGCGCCGGGCTTCGAAGGAGGTGATGCAGGAATCGCGGAAGTAATCCTGCAACTCGCTTTCTTTGAGGGTCTCGATGGTGTCGCGCGCCTCTCGGATAAGCGGGACGGCTTGCGCCGGGTCGGCGGCCGAGCGGCGCAACAGGAGGTCAGCGAACTCGAGATAGAGCGGGCCGAAGGTGGTGCGATAGGAGGAATTGCCGCCGCGGTACTCGACCGGGATGTCCTGGCGCACCGATTGCAGCTCAGCGACGGCGCGGCGATAACTGGCGAGCGCGGCGTCCCACTGCCCTTGCTGCCGGTCGAGGCGGGCCTGCTGCCAGTCCCAGCGGAACGATAATTCGGGGGCCGGCGCTTTCTGTGCCGCGAAGAGGGCCTCGTCGGTCAGCCGCGATGCCGTCTGGGCGCGGCCGGTGCGCTCGTACAACTTGCCGAGACCGCCGCGCGCCAGCGAGGAAAGGGTGGCACTGTGCAACGAATCCGCCGCCGCTGTGGCCGCGGCAAAGGCGCGCTCGGCGATCCGGCGATCCTCGGGGGCGATCGTGCCTTTGCGCTCGGACGCCGCCGATCCGGCCGACAAGAGCGCCATCGCGCCGCTGTATGAGGGTGGTGCGCGCTGCAGCCGGTCGACCGCGCGGCTGAGAAGGTCGCGCGCTCGCGCCGAGTCGTTCCGCCCAAAGGCCAGCCGCGCCGCGTTGATTTCGGCCGCGGCGGCGAAGCCATGGTCACCCGCGGCGGCGGCGCTGGCGATCGCCTCGCGATAGGCGGTCTCGGCCTCGTTGGCGCGCCCGGTCTGGGCGTAGAGATTGCCGAGATCGTTGTCGCTCGCCGCGAGGGTATTGCGGTCCCCCAGCTGACGGGCGAGATCGCGGCTGCGCTGCAGCAGCGGCTCGGCCTGCTCGGGATGACGCGCGGCGAGTTCGAGATTGCCCAGGGCGCCGCTCGCCCCGGCGATCAGGTTCTGGTTGCCGATCGCTTCGGCCATGGCCAGCGCCGCCCGCAGATCCGTGTCGGCGTCGCGCAGATGGCCTTGGGTGCGGTATGCTTCGCCACGCCGCGCCAGCGCCTGGGCCTCGAGATCGGGC
>JBARKH010000535.1:0-2124 GCA_049801295.1 Allostellaceae bacterium
GCTTGGCGGCGACCGGGACGCCGCCCGCGGGATTGAGTGGGGGCCCCAGCCAGTTCAGCTCGGCGAGCGCGACGCGCGTCTCGCCGAGGGCGCTTTTGGGGCCAACGACGACCCGTTTCGTGGCCGCGTCGACGCGCAGCACATAAAGCGGTTCGGCGGCGCTGAGCCCCAGCCCCTTCCTCTGGCCGACGGTGAAATGCGCGATCCCCGGGTGATGCCCGAGCAACCGCCCGGCACAATCGACGATGTCGCCGGGCTCGCCCGCTTCGGGGCGCAGCCGGGTCACCAGCGCGGCGTAGGACCCCTGAGGTACAAAGCAGATGTCCTGGCTGTCGGGCTTGTCGGCGACCGGGAGCGCGAGATCGCGGGCCAGCGCACGGGTTTCGTCCTTGGTGAGGCTCCCCAGCGGAAAGCGCAGGAAGTCGAGTTCGGCGCGGCTGGTGCGATAGAGGAAATAGCTCTGATCGCGCGCGCTGTCGCGGGCCCGATGCAGCTCCGGCCCCGCCGCTCCCGGCACCCGCCGCGCGTAATGGCCGGTCGCCAACGCGCTCGCGCCAAGGTCCCTCGCAGTTCCGAGCAAGTCCTTGAACTTGACGCGCTCGTTGCAGCGGATGCACGGGACCGGGGTCTCGCCGCGCTGGTAGGTGTCGGCGAAATCCTCAATGACGGCGGCACGAAATCGCGCCGCATAATCAAGGACGTAATGCGGAATGCCGAGGCGTTCGGCAACAAGCGCCGCGTCGCGCACATCCTGGCCGGCGCAGCAGGCGCCCTTTTTGCCGGTCGCCCTGCCGTGGTCATAGAGCTGGAGGGTGATGCCGACGACCTCGAACCCGGCGGCGACGAGCATCGCCGCGGTCACCGAGGAATCGACCCCGCCCGACATCGCCACGACGATGCGGTGATCGGCCGGCGCGCCGGCGAGATCGATGTCAGTCAGCGGCATCAAGCCTCACACCTCAGGCCCATCTGCCAGAAATCGGCTTCGAGCCGGGCGGCGGTGGCGAACGAGGCGACCAGTGCGGGGAAGCGCCCCTCACCGCCGCGACGCGCAAACTGCTCGTCGAGCGCCGACGCGGCCTCGCGCGCGAGGCTCTGGTACTCGGCGCCGGCATACATATCGAGCCAGTCGCGATAGGGGTTGCCATCATGGCGGGTCGCCGGGTCGGCCATCCGCTCGGCGGCGATCTCGGCGTAGCCGACGATGCAGGGGGCCAGCGCGACTTCGAGGTCGAGGCGGTCGCCGGCGAGGCCCCGGTCGAGGACGAAGCGGGTATAGGCGATCGTCTCCAAGGCCTCCGGCTCTGCTGCCATCGCCCTCTCGGTGAGACCCCAGCCGCGGCAATAGTCGATGTGCAGCCCGATCTCGGTGTCGAGCGTCGCGGCGACGAGCGCATGCGCGCGGCGCATCTCGGCAAGCGTCTCCGATTTGTAGACCGCCAGCCCCCAGGCGCGGGCGAAATGCAGAAGGAACAGATAGTCCTGCACCAGATAGCGCCGGAACGCCGCCTCCGGCAGGTCGCCGCGGGCCAGCGCCAGCACGAAATCGTGCCGCGTATAGGAAGGCCAGACCGCTCCGGCCGCTTCGCGCAAGCGATGGAACAGATCGCCCGCCAAGGCTCAGCCGAGCAGCATGTTGCGGGTGCTCGCCGGCAACCGCACGATGAGCCCGTCCAATTCTTCGGTGATGATGATCTGGCAGCCGAGCCGCGAGGTCGCGGTGAGGCCAAAAGCGAGGTCGAGCATGTCTTCTTCGTCCTCGCTCGCCTCCTTCAACAGGTCGTACCATTCCGGATCGATGATCACATGGCAGGTCGAGCAGGCCAGCGACCCCTCGCAGGCGCCTTCGATATCGATGCCGTTCTTGTGAGCGATCTCGAGTACCGATAGGCCGAGCGGCGCATCGACCTCGCGCCGCCCGCCGTCGCGTTCGATGAAGATCATCGTGGGCATGGCCGGGTCCTAGGACGCTGCGGGCCGGGGCGCCAAGTCTTCGGCGCGGATCGCGGCGGCGAGCGATACGGGTCCGGTTGCGCCCAAGGTGTCACGCCCCACGATCTGCAGCAGCGTCACTCCGGCTGCCGCGCTCGCCCCCGTGAGCTGCGCGGCAAAGCCGGCATCGGG
>JBARKH010000536.1:0-10539 GCA_049801295.1 Allostellaceae bacterium
TCCTTCTCGAACAGAACGACGAATGGCTGCTCCAGCACCGCTACATGCAGATCGAAGGAATGGCCGAACTTACACCGCCGCTGATCGACGCCGATCCGGCCAAACTTCCACCCCTGGCGGCCTGACCGTTGGCCACCTCTTCGCTAACCCGTTTTTCCACCACCTTGACGGACGTGACCGTTGCTTCTCCTGCTCTGACGGACTCAAGCGTGTCATTTTGACCACTAGGTTCAGGAGTTTCTTCGGCTCGTACGCTTGGGTTTTCCGACGAGAGAAGGCTGGAGCAGCTGGCTCGGGTACAGCCCGAGGCGCCGTCCTAAATGTCGGCTTGGCCCGCCGAAACCGGTCGTTGGGCTTCCCACGGGTGAACGCGTCAGATCGACCCGAAGGCCGACCCTCAGCCTTCGCCCCGGTAATGGGTCTTCATGCCCCTATCCGGTCCTTCGAACTCCGCTCACATTGAACTAGGCGCCAGCGGCGCGGACGCGGGACGACCAGTGGCGCAGAACGCCAAGCCCGGCGAGGCCAATGATCAGTACGAGAGCAGAGGAAGGCTCCGGCACCGCTGTCGCGTCGGGCGGCAGATATCGATTGTCGAAAATGAACGAGTCTGGCGCGTTGACGGTAACGCCGGGTTCCAAACCGAAGACGTCACTGCCGATCGGGAAACTGAATGTGTCTGCAAAGTTGGAGATCCCCTGCTGCGTGCCCGTTTGGGAGAAGCCGCCGTTGGCCCCCGCGCCGGCGGTCAGTTGCAAGGTGACCGAGATCGGAACGCCAACCGGCACCAGCACCGTAAATGGAAAGCAGAATTGGCTGGAGTCCGGCCCGACTTCGGCAGGGGCAATCCCGGCACAGCGTAATGCCACTTGGCCATTGATGAATTCAAAGCCATCAAACTCTCCAAGGGCTTGAGGTGTCGCCGTGGCTGACCCGGTCATCGCGATTTTGCCGGTTACCAACGTGTTGGTGCCGTCCACAGTTGGCCCAAAGAAGATGAAGTTGGTATCGGTATAGCTTGCATCCCCCCGCACATTACCGCCGCACTCGTCGCTGGAGAGGCAGGGCTGGGCGATAACCAGCGCGGCAGCTCCAGTCGATCCGAATGTCGCGTCCCAAAACCAGTCTGTACGTCGCCGACGGCATCCGAGCACGTGAACAACGCACTCTGCGGCAAGAAACTCGGCAGCGTGCTCGTGGTCGTCGTGCAGGCATCGCCGGGCTGATCAGCGAACCCGAACGTTGAACCGGCACTCGCGGACATCGTTACGAGTGCTTGCGCGCGACCGGGCAAGAGCAGCTCGGTCAGCGCGCAAAACAGGACGGCGAGAATGATGCCCGGTGACGCTATGAGGCGGCAATGACGAGTCATGGTGGCCTCCCCTGCGGTTATCCCGTCAGACATCTCCTTGCAAGGCAACTTATGCAATAAGCGCACCAATTGAGACGAATCAGCGAGTTAATACCAATTGATACAACGGCCTATGCGGCCAGTGTAAAATCTCTCGACACCCACTAAACACTGACCCGTTTAATTCGTGGACAACCTCAACCGCAGACACGGGCGCAATGTCGCCGCACGATTTATCCCCGAACGAAGGGCCGGAATCGGCGCCTCTCGCCCGTTGCAAGATACTCTGGGGAAGGTCGCTTCACCCAACCGACAGCGGCCGCTCAGGCTTGGCGGCGGGAACTGGTCTTCATGCCCCGTTGCGGTCGTAGTCCCAGGCCAGGCGCTCGGGCGCGCTCAGGGCGAGGTAGGAATAGCGTGAAGCAACAAAAAGGAGCTATTTTCATCGCAGACGAGGGGGATCACATGGACCCGCCGGAAACCCGCTACGCCAAAAGTGGCGATCTCAGCATCGCTTACCAGGTCACGGGCAGCGGGCCGCTCGACCTGGTCTTCGTGCCAGGCTTCGTATCCAATCTGGATGCGATGTGGGAGAACCCTGGTTGGGCCCACTGGTTCACGCGTCTCGCGCAATTTTCGCGGTTGATCCGCTTCGACAAGCGCGGCACCGGCCTGTCGGACCGGGTGGCGGGGATCGCGACCCTTGAAGAGCGGATGGACGACGTGCGCGCAGTGATGGATGCGGTCGGTTCCGAGCGCGCAGCGCTATTTGGCGTCTCCGAAGGCGGCGGGATGAGCCTCCTCTTTGCCGCCACCTATCCGGAACGGGCCGCCGGACTGGTGCTGTACGGCAGTTATGCTCGCCACCCGACCCTTAATCCGGAAACTTTGCCCCAGTCGCTCGCGATCATAGAGAGCACCTGGGGCACGGGCGAGTATCTTGCCCGCTTCATGTTCCCCAGCCGGGCCGCCGACCAGACTTTGCGGCGCAACTTGGCGCGCGCCGAGCGCCAAAGCGCCAGCCCTTCGGCTGTTGCCACGATTTTACGGATGAACGCCGAGATCGACGCGCGGCACATCCTGCCGGCAATACGCACGCCCACGCTGATCCTCCACCGGGCCGGTGATACGCGCGTCACGGTCGATGCCGGGCACTACCTCGCGGCCCATATTCCCGGCGCCAAATATGTCGAGCTGCCCGGCATCGATCATGTCCCTACCAGCGAGCCCGAGATCGTTGACCGCATCGTCGACGAGACCGAGGAATTCCTCACCGGCTATCGCGCCGATGCCGAGCTCGACCGCGTGCTGGCGACGGTGATGTTCACCGACATCGTCGATTCGACCAAGCGCGCGGCGGCGCTCGGTGACCGCATGTGGCGCGCAACGCTCGACCGGCACGACGAGATCGTGCGTCAACAGCTGATGCGCTTTCGCGGTCGCGAGGTAAAGCATACCGGCGACGGGTTTCTCGCGATGTTTGACGGACCGGCGCGCGCCGTGCGCTGCGCATCGACGATTGCCGAAGCGATGCAGCCGCTCGGCATCGTGGTGCGGGGCGGCCTTCATACCGGTGAGATCGAGCTGAAGGGCGACGATATCGGCGGCATCGCGGTCAACATTGCCGCGCGGGTCGCGGCGATGGCGAGACCGAACGAGACGCTGGTGTCGAGCACGGTACGCGACCTCGTCGCGGGCTCAGGGTTGCGGTTCGCGGATCGTGGCCGCCACGCACTCAAAGGATTGCCGGAAGATGTGCAGCTCTACACTGCCTTAGGTGCCTGACAGGAAAAGGCGCAGGTTGGAAACGCCGAATCGGACTTCCGGTAGGGTCATTCTTTCGCGATAAAGCGATGGCCGGAATCGGCGCCTCTCGCCCGTTGCCGAGCGACCTGGCGAGGGTCCCTTAACTGAACCGACAACCGCCGCTCAGCCTTGGCCGCGGGAACCGCTGAGGTTGCCCCCTTTTGCGACATTCGAGACCGCGCCGTTGTCCGCCGGGTCGGGTGGAAAGCGATGCTTACAGTTTCGGCCTTTCCGTCCATCCGTTGCAGTAAAGTGCGCGAGGAAGCGCCCTTAAGCCCGTCGCGAGGGAGGCAAGACATGAGCATATACTGCGTCGCTCTCATCAACATCACCGACCGGGAGCGCTACGACACCTACCGTCAAGGCTTCGGGGAGATATTCAGCCGCTACTCCGGCAAACTCCTCTCGGTCGAGGAGGAGCCGGCTGTCAGGGAGGGCAGTTGGCCGTACACCCGAACCGTCCTCATCGAGTTCCCCGACTCCGCTTCGTTTGACGCCTGGTACAACTCGTCCGACTATCAGGCCCTCGCGAAGCACCGTCACGCCGCCGCAACCACCTTGCTCGCCGTCGTCAGAGCACGCTAGCCCGATTTGTCCCCTGGCAAGCAGGTGGTCAAAACCGCCAGTCGACCGCGCCGAAATACTCAGACGTGCTAAGGTTCGTCAATCACCCGAGCAGCACGCAATTTGGCATTGCTCAAGACGCCCGAAGGGACGATCCTGGCCTGGTGACCACCCGGAATCGGAAGAATGTCGGCTAACTACGCGGCCGTGGCGCGAGGTACTGCGAAGCAGCGCTAGGCCAAGCAACAATCGAAGGAGGCTTCCATGAAATATCTATGTCACTGGAGCATTCCGCACGATACTTGGCTGCCGGTGCTCAAGAAATTTACCTCAATGTCACCGCAGGAGCAGAAGAATGCCGGTGACGGCGTGAGGATCATTGGTCGCTGGCATGATGTAGCAGCGCGCACTGGAGTCGTAATATTTGAATCGAGCGACGCTGCGGCCGTGCAACGCTACCTCGGCCAATGGAATCCTTACATGGAAATCGATCTTGCGCCCGTTCTCGATGATGATGAGTCGACCGCCGTTTACCGACAAATCCTCGTGAGCAACAACGTCTGATCAATGGCGGAACAAGACGGTTCGGTAAACTTCGAGGTCCGCTTAGGGTCAAGTCCATCGGTTCATTCGTGGCCCGGCGAATGGCTGCAATCGGCGCCGAGCTGCCGCCGACGCCGGGGTTCTTGTTGGTCGGAAGTTGCCCCTCAACGGCCCTTGACCGACGCCACCATGACCGGCGAGGGTGGGTGGAAACGCGACATTCCCGATTTGCCGAGCCCGCGATACCCATGCGTAAAAAAGAAGCGGACCTTCGCACATCCGCGACGAAGATCGCGGCGAGGCGGATGTTTGGGTCATCCCGCTTCGTCCGTAGCGAGCCGAAGGCCCGAGGATACGGCTCACCTTGTTCAGGACTTCGCCAGTGGGTGGTATCGGGCACGACGATCGGTGTCAGTGCTGGCGTGTCGCTGGATGTTGATCAAGACGCCGCCTAGAGTGCTACCCCCGCAGTCCTCGCGACACTCGGAGTCGGTTCTCATGGCTTCACCCAGCGCTCCGGTAATCCAGCCAAGCACGATCCTGCGGCACCAGTCCGCGATCTTTCCAGCGATGGCGATGTTGGCCGGTATACAACTTGACCTGTTCACGCCGCTCAAGGACGGGCCGTTGACCGGGGCAGAAATTGCTGCCGCAATCGAGGTCAAGCCACCAAAGCTTATTCCGTTGCTTTATGCCCTGGTGGTCGCAGAACTGCTCACCGTAGAAGGCGATCGCTTCTGCAACACACCAGAGGCGGCGACCTACCTAGTCTCGGGGCGCCCGTCCTATCTGCACGGTAGGCAGGAATTCTTGGCCGATATATGGCCCGCGCTGCTCCAGACCGCAGCCACCGTTCGCGCCAATGCCCCGCAAGCCAAGCACGATTTCTATGCCATGTCGCAAGACGAGATGGGCGCCTTCTTTCGTGGGCAGCACCTCGGCGCGGTAATGGCCGGTGAGCATCTGGCCGGAGTCCATGATTTCTCACGGTTCCAGCACCTGCTCGATGTCGGCGGCGGGTCCGGCGGCGTGGCAATCGGTGCATGCCGCGTCTGCCCGGCGTTGATAGCGACCGTGGCCGATCTCCCGCGCATCACCCCCGTCACGCAACAGTTCCTGGAGGAAGCGCGGGTCGCAGACCGTGTCTCGACGCTCGTCGCCGATGTAGTTGCCGAACCGCCCAACGGAAATTATGACGTAGCCGTTATGCGCAATCTAATCCAGGTGCTCTCGCTCGAACACGGAGGTGCCGTGCTGCGCAATGTTGCTCAATCCCTGACACCAGGCGGCCCGCTGTTTATTGTGGGAAACATGCTCGACGATTCCCGGCTATCACCTCCTGTCCTCGTTGGGCAGAATCTGGTGTTCATCAATATCTATGACGACGGCCTGATCTATACGGAGGCTGAATATCGTGCCTTGCTGGTTGACGCCGGTCTTGTTGACATCACGGTACAGCAGGCGGGCATGCCGGGTGGCCAAGCCCTGATCTGGGCACGCAAACCCGGATAGACCCACACGACAGAAGACTCTCTGCGAAATGCCCGCTTCCTGGCCGTCCGACGCGCGGCGGGCGGGACCGGGAATGTCGCATAAGGGGCACGAAGAGCGGTTCCCACGGCGAGGGCTGAGGGTCCGTTGAGGGTCGTACCCTGCCGCCCGTCCGCGGAGGGACGACCGGCCGATGTCGCCGCACAAACCTGGCGTTCAAGGCAGGCGGGTGAACTGCCTGGATGGGTCCGGTGACTTTCGCGTTTGGCCGTCATCGCGACGCTGCGACCTGAAGCTGCGATCGAATTTTCTTGCGGCACGCCTCGGCGGGACAGAACATCACCCACATAGACCGGGAAACCGGGAATATTGGTTGGGATGATCTCGGCGAGATGGGAGTGCCTCGCTAGGAAGGGGTGAGTTGATGCGTCTCGAAAAATTGCCGGCGGCGATGGCGACGCGCCTCGCCGAACTGGAGTGCCCGAATTTCACCACGACGCCATGGGTCGGGGGTGCGCCGCTAGCCGAAAGGCGCGTGGCGATCGTCTCGTCGGCTGGGCTGGTGGTGCGCGGCGACCGTGTGTTCCGGGGCCGCGACGCCGACTACCGCGCGATCCCGACGACCACCGCGCCTAACGACCTGGTTTGTAGCCACATCTCGATTAATTTCGACCGCACCGGCTTCCAGGAGGATCGGAACGTCGTCTTTCCGCTCGACCGACTCAATGAGCTGGCGGCGGAGGGGACGATCGGATCGGTTGCGGCGACGCACTACTCGTTCATGGGCGCGACCGATCCGGTGCAAATGGTCGAGGGCGCCCATGAGGTTGCCGGCAAGCTCAAGACCGACAACGTCGATGCGGTTCTGCTGACCTCCGTTTGACCACTGTGCACGCGCGCCGTGAGCGCGCTGGCGCATTATCTCGAAGAGGACGGCATCGCCAGCGTCGCGATCGCGCTGATCCGGCCGCAGGCCGAGAACACGCGGCCGCCCCGTGCGCTATGGGTGCCCTTTGAATTGGGCCGGCCGATCGGGCCGCCGAGCGATGCGGCGTTTCAGAAGCTGGTGATTTTGGCGGCGCTTGGGTTGCTGGAAACAAAGAAGCATACGAGTCTGATCGTCGATTTTCCCGACGACGATCCGCGGGAAGCGCCAGACCCAAAATGGCGACCGCCAGTCTCTTCGGCCGCGGCACCGGAGGGTCCTGCGGAGAACGCCGAGGCGGTCGAGGCCGAATTACGCTCGCTGGCTCCCGCCTATGCCGCATCATGCACGGCGCACGAACGCAGCACGGTCGGCCTGAGCGGCCTGCCACCGGCGGCGTGTGGCGAATACCTTGCGGCTTGGCTGCGTGGCGAGCGGCCAGCTAGCCCCGTTGCGGACATGTCGCCGGCGCTGGCGCTGCGCTTCGCTATCGATGACCTCAAAGCCTTCGCGCTCGAAGCGGCGCTGCCGGCTGGAACCAAGCCGTCGAGCAAGCAATTGGGCGACTGGCTGTGGAATAACACCGCGCTCGGCGCGGCACTAAAAGTCTTGCGCCAGAACTGCCTCGCCGGCGACGACGAGCGGTTGAAGGCGGTGGCGGCGTTCTTCGTCCCCGCGTTGCGCGTGCCGGCCGGGTAATATCGGCACACATCCAGTGCTTGCACCGGTACGAGCAACGGGCCTGAAAAGGGTCGAGCCGTGCCGCCTGTCTGCGGAGGGACGAACGGCGGGAGTCTGCGTGCAACCCGGCATTCAGGGCGGCCGGGGCAAGCTGCTGGGAGGGGTGGATAAGGGCCATTCCCGATTTCCCCGGCCGGCGATGCCCATGCATTGAAGGCCGTCATTCGCCGCTTGCTGTTGTTGCGCCGTTGACAGCGCGGCTAGGTGCTGCCCCTATCGACCGGGCCGGCAGTTGAGCGAGCCAACCTCGCGCCGCAGAATTGGCCTTCAGACGCACGGGCTCCAGTGACAGCTGCGGAGCTGAAAGGACCCAGAAGATCAACCTACAGCATCTGCTCAGCGGCTCGATAACTCGATAACAACAGGAAGCAATTCCGATGATGACAAGACCTGACCCGACCTTTCACGCCTCGCCGAAGCTTGCAATGGAAGCTCCACAAGAGAACTTCGCCTACACCTTGCTGCTCAGTCCAGACTTCTCAAAGCCCGACGCCCTCGCGGTGATTGATGTACGGCCAGGCTCGCCCACGTTTAGCGAGATTGTCCATACGGTGACGATGCCGCACAAAGGCGACGAGTTTCACCATTTCGGCTGGAACGCATGCTCATCCGCATTGTCCCCGCTTACCGGCCACGCCTTCCTCGAACGACGCTACCTGATCATTCCCGGGCTCCGCTCCTCGCGCATTTATGTCGTCGATACGAAGCCCGATCCCACCAAGGCAAAGATTCACAAGATCATCGAGCCCGAGGAGGTGTTCAAGAAGACGGGCTACTCTCGCCCTCACACGGTTCATTGCGGTCCGGAAGGCATATACGTCAGCGCGCTCGGCGGCGGCGGCAAAGACGGCACCGCCGGGCCGCCGGGCATCTTCATCATGGACTGCGAGACGTTTGATATCCTGGGCCGCTGGGAGATCGATCGCGGCCCCCAGAACCTGCACTACGATTTCTGGTGGAACCTGCCGCGCGACTACATGGTGTCGAGCGAATGGGCGCTGCCGCCGCAATTCGAGAACGGGATCGTGCCGGAGGATCTGCTCGCGAACAAATATGGCCATCGCGTTCACTTCTGGGATCTGCGGGCCCGGCGCAACGTCCAGACGATCGATCTTGGCGCCAACCACCAGATGGCGCTTGAGGTGCGGCCCGCCCATGATCCCGTCCGCGAGTACGGGTTTGTCGGCGTCGTGGTCGACACCACGAACCTCGAAGGCTCGATCTGGACGTGGTGGCGCGAAGGCGGCAAGTTCCACATCGAGAAGACGGCGACGATCCCGGCAGAACCGGCGTCTAAGGACCAGCTGCCCCCCCTCCTGCAGGGGTTTGGCGCAGTGCCGCCGTTGGTGACCGACATCGACCTCTCGATGAATGACCGATTTCTCTACGTCGCCTGCTGGGGAACCGGCGAGATGCGTCAATACGACGTCACCGATCCGCGGAAACCAAAGCTCGCGGGCTCGGTCCATGTCGGCGGAATCGCTCGCCGTACACCCCACCCGAGCGGCAAGGCGTATGCAGGCGGTCCGCAGATGGTCGAGATCAGCCGTGACGGCAAGCGGGTCTACTGGACCAACTCGCTCTACTCGACGTGGGACAACCAGTTCTATCCCGACGGGGTGCCGGGCGCTGAGGTCATGGCCAATGCGGGTGCGAGCGGTGGGCTTGAGCTGGCAAAGGACTACTGGGTGAGCTTCCCTGACGGATACCGGGCACATCAGATCCGCCTTGAGGGCGGCGATTGCTCGACGGATTCGTTCTGCTATCCGTCGGTGTGAGCTTGGATTAACCGTACTGGACTGGACACCTGCCGCGCTTTGGCTGACGGTCGTCGCGAGTGGCCTCTATCACGGCGTTAACCCGGGAATGGGATGGCCACTCGCCGTTTCAGCTGGGCTGATGGAAAGGAGTTCGCGCGCCCTCGTGGCGGCACTTTGGCCGCTAACCGTCGGTCATCTGCTGGCGATGTTCGTGGTGATCCTCCCCTTCTCTCTGCTGGTCGCCCTCGTCCAATGGCAGCGACAGATCCAGATCGGCGCCAGCCTCCTGGTCATCGGGTTCGGCATCTTCCGGTTTGTCAACCGGCGGCATCCGCGGGTGCTCGCCCGGATACGACCGTCGCAACTGGCGCTATGGTCCTTTGCCGTGGCGATCGCGCATGGCGCAGGATTGATGCTGGTACCAATCTATCTTGGTCTCTGCCGCGCCGCCGACTTCAACGGGGGCCACGAGGCGGCAGGCGCTCTCATCAAAGCCAATCTCGGCATGGCCGTCCTGGTCTCCGTCGTCCACTCGTTGACGATGATCACAGCCGGCGGCTTCTTGGCGTGGCTGGTCTATCGCTTCCTGGGTCTTAGGTTCATGTCGCGAAGCTGGTTCAATCTGGACGCGACTTGGGCCTTCAGCCTCATGTTGGTGGGCGCTCTCTCGCTTACGATCAGCCTGGTGAGCCGGCACTGAGCGGCGTGGCGGGGTTAACTCGCGACCGATTATTTTTTTCCGCTCCTCAGCCAACCCGGCCGCGAGGTCGTGAAAGCCAGCTCAGGGTCGGCCTGGGCCGACGCATCGGGGCAGCGGCGGGATGACCGTTGTTGGCGACAGCCGCCGATCAGGATCACCGCGGCGAACTGCCGGGTGGGGTGGAACACAGACCGTTGCCCATTCGCGCGCGAACGGCGAGGTAGCGCCGAAAGTCCTCCAAGCCACCGCGGTCAAGCCGCTAGGTCCGGCTTGTGTCGCGTTTTTGGTAGCTCCTGTTTGAGACGGCGGCGAGCATCAAACCCGTGCGATAATCGCACCGCCTCGTCAGCGCGCTAGAAGGCGAACATTGTCGTATCCGGCGCGAGGCCGAAGAGGACGCGACCGATCGTCTCGTAGTGCGCCTGCCTCCCCTGGGCCTGTTGCGAGGCGGTATGCATGTCGCGGAAGCGGCGTTCGAACGGGCGGTCGTCGAAGATCGCTGTCGCGCCGGCGCCATGATAGAGGGTGTTGACCACCTCGCGCGCCTGGTCAATCGCCCAGGTCGAGGCGAGGCGGATGATCGTGTTTTGTTCGAGGCTCAATTCGCCGGTCTCGCCGACCGCTTCCCAGATTTCCGTCAGACCGCTTAATAGGAAGG
>JBARKH010000537.1:0-20591 GCA_049801295.1 Allostellaceae bacterium
GCGGAAGACCTTGCCGCCTCGGTCACCGTCGATTTCGAGCCGCTGGAGGCCGTCGTCGACGCGCCCCGGGGGCTGCGCGGCGGCGGCGCCGTCGTCCACGAATCGTGGGGCGACAATCTCTACCTCGAGCGGGTCGTCCAGGGCGGCGACATCGAGGCCGCCGCGCGCGCCGCCGACATCGTCGTCAAGCGCGAATACCGGATGAACCGGCAGTCCGGGTCGCCGCTCGAAGGCCGCGCGGTCCTGGCTTACCGCGATCACCGGCTCGACGAGGTCGTCGTTTATTGCTCGACACAGACGCCGCACACGCTGCGGGTCGCCTTGGGCGAACTCCTCGGCGTGGAGCAGCGCCGCATCCGGGTCGTCGCGCCCGATGTCGGCGGCGGGTTCGGGCCGAAGGCGCGGCTCTACCCGGAAGAGATCATCCTCGCCGCGCTCGCCCTCGAACTCGATCACCCGGTGCGCTGGATCGAGGACCGCACCGAGCACCTGTTGACGGGGGCGCATACCCGCGACCACCACTACAAGCTGACCGCCTATGCCGACCGGCGGGGCAAGATCCTCGGGATCGACACCGAGATCATTGTCGACGCCGGCGCCTATGGGCTGTGGCCGCAGGGGCCTTATCAGGAGGCCAACATGGCGGCCCGCTGTCTGCCGGGCCCCTACACGATTTTGAACTATCGCGCGCGCACCTTCACGGTGGCGACCAACAAGGCCGGGCTCGGGCCCTATCGCGGGGTCGGGCGCCCCGGCGCCTGCTTTGCGATCGAGCGGACGATCGACGAGGTGGCGCGCGCGGTCGGGCGCGATCCTTCTGAGGTGCGGATGGAGAACATGGTGCCGGGAAACGCGATGCCGTTCACCTCGGTCACCGACATGCGCTACGACACCGGGGATTATCCGGCGAGCGTGCGGCTCTGCGCCGAACTTCTGAACGTGCCGCAGATCCGCGAGCGCCAGCGCCAGGCCGAGCCTGACGGCCGTCTGATCGGCGTCGGCTTCGCCAGCTTTACCGAGCAGACCGCGCACGGCGCCGCCGAATTTGCTTCGCGCGGCGCCGAGATCATCCCCGGCTACGAGAGCTGCACGGCGCGAGTGCTGACCGACGGGAGCCTCGTTTTGATGGTCGGCATCCAGTCGCACGGGCAGGGGTTGGAAACGACGCTGTCGCAGATCGCCTACCAGGAGCTTGGGATCAACCCGGCGCATATCTCGGTGCGCCACGGCGACACCGAAAGCACCGCCTACGGGTTCGGTACCTTCGCCTCGCGCAGCATGGTGATGTCCGGGGGTGCCGTCGCGCGCGCCAGCCGCATGGTGCGCGACAAGATCGAGCGGATCGGTGCGCATCTGCTGCAATGCGAGGTCGGCGCGGTGCATTGCGCCGATGGGGCGGTCATCGGACCGCAGGGGCGCTCGGTGTCGATCGCGGAGGTCGCCAAGGTTGCCTATCTGCGGATGGATGGCCTGCCCGCCGGGGTCGAGCCGCTGATTGAGGCGACGACGACCTATGAGCCGGGGATCAGCACCGGGGTCTTCTCCTATGCGACGCATGGCGCGGTCGTCGCGGTCGATCCCGAAACGGGCGCGATCGAGCTCCTGGATTTCGCGGTCGCCGAGGATTGCGGCACGATGGTCAACCCGATGATCGTCGAGGCGCAGATCCGCGGCGGGGTCGTACAGGGGATCGGCACGGCGCTCTGCGAGGAAATCCCCTATGACGCCGCCGGCCAGCCGCTCGCCGCGACCTTTCTCGATTATCACATGCCCGGCGCCTTCGAATTGCCGGCGATCAAGATCGGCCATCTCCACCACCCGGCTGGCGCGACCGAATACGGCATGAAGGGGATGGGCGAAGGGGGCGCGGTGGCGCCGCCGGCGGCGATCGCCAACGCCGTGCGCGACGCCCTCGCCGCGATCGGCGCGGAGGTCAACGAGACGCCGATCACCTCGGAGCGGGTGCTCGCGGCGATCGGCAGGGCACGCACCCCGATCGTCCCATCCTGACCCACGAGTGTCGCGGGGACCCGGATTAATGCTTAATAAAAGCTCCCGGTGCGGAATCCATTGACAAATCGGTCAATAGCACGTATTAGTTGATTATGATAGTTTTGGACACTTATAGCGGCGGAATCCCTTGAATTAGTCAGGGTGGCGATCTACATCGGCCCAACCGCCCTTCCAGACGCGACCGGGCCGGCTCGCTCATCCATGCCCTTGGAAGATGATCCGTTGTCGTCGGTAACTTTGGGCAAGCCCTCGACCTCCGGCGTCCGGACGACCATCCGGGCCATCGTCGTCGGCGTCGCCGTTTTGATTGTCGCGCTATGGGCGTTGGTCGGCTTCTCGCTCGTTACCGCGCGGCAGCACGCGCTCGACGAAGCTCGTTCGGAGAGCCGCAACCTGATGGTCGCCTTCCGCGAGGAGACAGGCCTGATCCTGGGCGGGGTTCAAGCCGAAATGCACCTGATCGCGCAGAAGATACGAAGCGAGCAGGGCAATTTCGACCTTTACGCCTGGGGCCGGGACAACGTGCTGGTTTTGCCCGGGATGGCGCAGGCTACATTCGTTGGCCCCGATGGAATGGTCAAGTCGACGACGATCGCTCGCGATCCCCCCGCGACCGATCTGAGTGATCGCGCGCATGTTCGTGTCCATCTGGACGGACGATTTCGGGGCCTGTTCATCGGCCAATCAATCGTAAGCCGACTTTCAGGCCTCCCGGGCTTACCGGTGTCACGCCGAATCGAGGCCGAGGACGGGACCTTCCTCGGGGTCCTGATCGTCCTGCTTTCACCCAACACGCTGACGACACTCCACAAATCGATCGATCTGGGGCCGCACGGCGTGATGACGCTGGCCGGGCTCGACCACCGGATTCTCGCCCGCTTCAGCGAGGATAGTCCGGACGGGGTCAAAGGCGTCGGCGCCTCGATCGCGGGAGATACGCGGCCGGCCGACATCAAGGAAAACGCCGAAGGGCAGTACGTGCGGCCGAGCCCGATTGACCGGATCGACCGGGTCTACGCCTATGGGCGGGTTGGCAGTTACCCGCTCGTCGTCACGGTCGGCCTTGATCTCCATCACGTACTTACCGAATGGCGTTCGAACGCCATGGTGGTCGTCGGGCTGGCATTCGCTGCAACCTTGCTTCTTATCGGTTTTGCGGCCCAGTTGATCCGTCAGATTTTTCGCGACGCCAGGGCGGCTAGTGCGGCGAGGCAGGAGATCACCCACACAGCCGAGCACGATTTTCTGACCGGGTTGCCCAACCGGATGCTGCTTAACGACCGGATCGACCGGGCGATCGCGGCGGCGCAGCGTCACCAGAACAGGCTCGCGGTATTGTTTTTGGATTTGGATGGCTTCAAGCTCGTCAACGATTCGCTGGGCCATGCGGCCGGTGACCAGCTACTTCAAGCGGTCGCCAACCGGCTCGTCGCCTGCGTCCGTGGCTCGGATACCGTATGCCGGCAGGGCGGCGATGAATTCGTCGTGCTCTTATCCGAAGTGCAGCGGCCGGAAGACGCCGGCATCGCCGCGCAAAAAATGCTGCAGGCGGTGGCGGAGATCCATTCCATCGACCAGCACGAGCTGGGCCTCACGACAAGCATTGGTGTGAGCATCTACCCGCAAGACGGCCTGGATGCGCAGACGCTCGTCAAGAACGCCGACATCGCGATGTACCAGGCGAAGGAAAGCGGGCGCCAGTGCTACCGGTTTTTCACACCGGCCGCGAATGTCCAAGCGGCGCAGGGCCAGTTCACCAAGCGGGATCTGCGGCTCGCCTCGTGACGGCACGCATTCGCGTTGACGACCCGCCGAAGATCGATCTGAAAGCGGCGACCACTGGGAGGGAACCGGTGCCGCGCCGGTAACGCTGCACCCCGCTACGGCGATATGTGTCGCGCCCTCCGGGCGGGATCGCTTCCGCGCCGGGACCGAGCTGTTAATATCGCCGCGCCGGCCTACTTACCGGCGGCCGGTGCACTGCCCAAATTGCATCTGGCCGAATTATATCTGGTTTGAACCACGCGAAGTAGTCAGGCCGATGGCCGAATTTTTCTCCCCCTACCGGCACCAATTCGTGCGGATCGCCGCCTGCGTGCCCCAGGTCGCGATCGCCGAGCCGGCGCAGAACGCCGACCACGCGCTCGCTCTCGTCGCCGCCGGTCACAAGGATGGCGTCGCGCTGATGGTGTTCCCCGAGCTTGGCCTCTCGGCCTATGCGATCGACGATCTCCTGTTTCAGGACGCCGTGCTCGACGCCGTCGTGAGCCAAGTCGATCGGCTGACCGGCGCAAGCAAGAAGTTGTCGCCGGTGTTTGTCGTCGGCGCCCCGCTGCGCCTCGCGGGGCATCTCTATAATTGCGGCCTCGTCATCCACCGGGGCCGTCTGCTTGGCGTCGTGCCGAAAGTCTTCCTGCCGAACTACCGCGAATTCTACGAGCGGCGCCATTTCACCTCGGGCGAGGGGGTGCGCGGCCGCACGATCGCGGTCGGCGGACATGAGGCCCCGTTCGGCATCGATCTCCTCTTCGCCGCCGCCGGCCCGACGAGCTTCACTTTCCATGTCGAGATCTGCGAGGATTTGTGGGTGCCGCAGCCGCCGAGCGCACTTGGCGCGGCGGCGGGCGCCGAGGTGCTCCTCAACCTCTCGGCCTCGAACATCGTCATCGGCAAGGCGCAGATGCGCCGACTTCTTTGCGCCTCGCAATCGGTGCGCTGCATCGCGGCTTATGCCTATTCGGCGGCCGGCGCCGGCGAATCGACGACCGATCTCGCGTGGGACGGCCAGGCCGGGATCTTCGAAATCGGCGATGCCTTGGCCGAAACCGAGCGCTTCAGCCCCACTCCCGAGATCGCGATTGCCGACATCGATCTCGGCCGCATCCGCCAGGAGCGCATGCGCGCCAACACCTTCGGTGATAGCGCCCGCCTCGCCCTCGCGACGGCGCCGCCGTTCCGCCGGGTCGAGTTCGCCTATGCCGCGCCGGCCGGGAAGCAGGACCTGCGCCGCCGGATCGAGCGCTTTCCGTTCGTGCCGTCCGACCCGGCGATGCTCGCCGACAATTGCTATGAGGCCTACAACATCCAGGTGCAGGGCCTCTCACAGCGATTGAAGGCGACCGGCCTCGAAAAGCTGGTGATCGGCGTTTCGGGCGGGCTCGATTCGACCCAGGCGCTGATCGTTTCGGCCCGGGTCATGGACCGGCTCGCCCTGCCGAGGGGCAATATCCTCGCTTATACATTGCCGGGCTTTGCCACCAGCACTGAGACGAAGGCCAATGCCTGGCGGCTGATGAAGGCGCTGGGCGTCACCGGCGCCGAAATCGACATCCGCCCGGCGGCCAATCAGATGCTCGGCGATATCGGCCACGCCGCGGCCAAGGGCGAGGCGCTCTACGACGTCACCTTCGAGAATGTGCAGGCCGGGCTGCGCACCGATTATCTGTTCCGCCTCGCCAACCATAACGGCGCGCTGGTGGTCGGCACGGGCGACTTGTCCGAGCTGGCGCTCGGCTGGTGCACCTACGGCGTCGGCGATCACATGTCGCACTACAACCCCAACGCTTCCGTCCCCAAAACGCTGATTCAGCACCTCATTCGCTTTGTCGCGGCGAGCCGCGAGGTCAGCCCTGAGACCGCGGGAATCCTCACCGACATCCTCGCCACCGAGATTTCGCCGGAGCTGGTGCCGGCGGGCGCGGGCGGCGCGATCCAATCCACCGAAAGCGTCGTCGGTCCCTATGCGCTGCAGGATTTCAGCCTGTTCTACGCGACGCGCTACGGGTTCGCGCCGTCGAAGATCGCTTATCTCGCCTGGAATGCCTGGTACGATGCTGAAGCGGGACAATGGCCGGCCAACACGCCGGCCGCTGCCCGGCGCGCCTACACGCTCGCCGAGATAAAAAGCTGGCTGCGCATATTCTTGAAGCGCTTCTTCGAGCAATCTCAGTTCAAGCGCTCGGCCCTGCCCAACGGACCCAAGATCTCCTCGGGCGGGTCATTGTCGCCGCGCGGCGACTGGCGCGCTCCCTCGGATTCGCATGCCGCGGTGTGGATCGCCGAGCTGGACGCGGGCGTTCCGGACAAAGAGTGATCCTCGCCCGGGAGTTTCCATGATCTGGGGTGAGGCCGCGCGCTGGTGGCTGCCGAGTGCGGCGACAGCGGCGCTGGCGGCGCTGGCTGTTGTGGCGATGGCGCACCAGGCATGGCGCCCGAGCAAGAAATACTGGATCGCGTCCCTCATACTTGCCGGCGTCGTCGCGATCGGCGCGACCGCCTGGCAACAGAAGGCCAGCCGGGCTGCACTCGACCAAGAGACCGGGCGGCTGCGCGGGGTGGCGGGGCACCTCGACGAACTCGGCCGTCTGTTAGGGACCGGGCCGGGCGCGACCCCGGATCAGGCCTTCGACACGGTAGCCGCCGCGATCGTCGCGCTCAACGGCAAGATCAAGGCTCTCGAAGGCCAGATCCGCGCCCTGGCGGAAAAATCCCGGACCCGGACGATCGATCCCGACAGCGCCGCGAAGATGGGCGAATACCTGCGCCAGTTCGGCAGTCACCGGGTGGTGCTCTCGTGCGTGCCGGATGATGTCGAGGCCTATACCTATGCCAATCAGATCGCCAATGTACTGCGCGCGTCCGGCTGGGAGGCGCTGGGGCCGGAGACGACGACAATCTTCGGCGAGGCGCCGGCGATGGGCATCACGCTTTACGTTCGCGACGGCGCCGCGGCGCCGGATGCCGCCCGGCTCCTCCTCGACGCTTTCACCCGCTTCAACCTCCCCTACCAAAGCGGAATCGCACCGAGCGACGCCATTCCCGACCCCGAAACCGTCGAACTCTTTGTCGGGCGCAAGCCGTAACCGGCTTTGCCGGTGTGCCAAACCTGGCAGGTGGCTTATCCTCGTTCGCGCACCAATTGCGCTGGAGCCGCAGGCCATGCAATCCGATCGGATCCATCTCAGCGTCGATGAGGCGCGCTCCCTCGGCGAGGGGGCGCTGCGCGGCATCGGCTACGATGCCGAGGAGGCGCGCATCATTGCCGACCATGTGATCGACGCGGCGCTGTGCGGCTACGAATATTCCGGCCTCGCCAAGGTCCTCAACATCCCCGAGCATCGCCGCTTCGGGGAGCCGCGCCGCCCGCTGCGCATCCTTCATGAGACCCCGGTCTCGGCGCTTTATGACGGCGGCAACAATTGCGGCATGCTGGCGATGTACCATGCCGCCAACGCCACGATCGCCAAGGCGGCCGCGCACGGCATCGCCGTCATCGGTGTCACCGACAGCTGGATGAGCGGGCGCAGCGCCTATTTCGTCGAGATGATCGCCAAGGCCGACCTCGTTGCGATCCACACCGCGTCGAGCGGCGCGAGCGTGGCGCCCCATGGCGGGATGCGGCCGGTGCTCGGCACCAACCCGATCGCCTTCGCGCTCCCCGGCGCCGATGGCCCGCTCGTCCTCGACATGGGAACTTCGGCCTTCATGGCAACCGAACTGCAATTGCGCGCGCGCCTCCATCAGCCCTTGCCGGAGGGGGTGGCGATCGACCGCGACGGGCGGCCGACCCGCGATGCAGACGAGGCAAGGCGCGGCGCCCTCTTGCCGTTCGGGGGGCATAAGGGGTTTGGGCTCGGCCTTATCGTCCAGGCGTTCGGGCTATTGGGCGGGGCGGCGCTCGTGCCGGGCAACGATGACGGCTATGTGTTTATCGCCTTTCGGCCCGATCTTCTGGTGCCGCTCGCGGAACTGAAGCGCGAGCTCGGCGCGCTGATCGCCCGGGTCAAGGCGGTCCCCACCCAGCCCGGATTCGCCGAGATCCGCATCCCGGGCGAGCAATCGGTCCGCAACCGCCAACGCCTCTTGAAGGACGGGCTCGACATCGACCGGCTGGTTTACGAGAAGCTCCACGCACTGGCCGGCTGAGCCGCGCAGCGCGTGCGTCAGTCGATGTATCCGTGTCCGGGGGACACCGATCAGGGCGTCCCCCGGCGCGGCCGGTTGGTTTACCGGCCGGCGGGTGTGAGGGTGATCGCCCCGATCCCGGCGGCGACATTGAGGCCGCTATTGCCTTCGAGGCTCAATGGCTGCAACGCGATCGTGTTGTTGGAGCCGCCGACGAGCGCGTTGGCGCCAACCCCGACCCCGACCGTGGCGCTGGCGGTGCCTCCGGCATAGCTGCCGGCGAGCGCGCCCGGGGCGAGGGTGGCGGACGGTGCGACCACGGTCCAGATCAAGACGCCGCCCTGCGTGTAGCCGAGGTCGACCCCGAACTTCATGATATTGCCGGCGTAATACTCATAGCGGCCACCGGCCCCTGCAAAGGTGCAGTTGAGGGCGCGAGACGAGCCGAACACCAATCCCCAGCCGCTGGACACGTTGCAGGTCAGGTTGCCGACGGCGACGCCGCTTTGGGCTCCGGCTGGCGGGGCAAACGCCGCTGCGAGGCCGACAGAAGCCGCCAACACCGCCGCGACACGCAATCTGCTCGACATGCTCAATCCTCCTGGGTTTATCGTTAGTCCAACTTCGGGGCATCCCCTCGCCGACAATGTAGCGCGTAAAACGTTCGGAACAAACGCTTGTTCTCGCGGAAATCCGTCCGCACCAATCAACCGGCCGCCTAGGCACCACCGGCGGGCCTCCCTTCACCCCGCCCGAACCGCTCGCGCGCAGCCGGGGGGTGGGAACGCACGCGGCGCATTGACCCGGGCCGATGCGCGCGCTGCGACAAAATGCCATGACATTTCGAGATAACGCCCCTATCCTGCCGGCAAGGCTCGGCAAACGAGCCGGTTTTTGGGGAGGACGCGAGATGGCGACAGGGGTTGCGGCGGCGCAAGTAGCCTGGTGGAGGGAGCCGACCAAGGACCAATGGTACGCGTGGTGGGCCGCCTGGCTGGGCTGGACCCTCGACGCCTTCGACTTCACCGTCTTCCTATTGATCATGCTGCCGATCGCGAAGGAATTTAATGTCCCGCTTACCGAGGTCACCGCGGTCTTCACGATCACGTTGTGGATGCGCCTGGTGGGCGCGACCGCCTCGGGCTGGGTAGCCGACCGGGTCGGGCGCAAGCTGCCGCTGATGATCTCGATCATCGGCTATTCGGCGTGCAACTTCATTGCCGGGTTCTCCCCGACCTTCTTCTTTCTGTTCTTCTTCCGGGCGCTGCTCGGCATCTTTATGGGAGCCGAATGGCCGGCGGGCGCCGCTTTGGCGATGGAGCAGTGGCCGATCCGCACGCGCGGCTTCATGAGCGGCGTGCTGCAGGGCTCATGGGGGTTGGGTTTCGCGCTCTCGAGCCTGATCTTCTGGCTGCTCTACGACAGCATCGGGTGGCGCGGCATGCTGTGGGTCGGTGTTTTGCCGGCGCTGTCGGTCGTTTATGTCCGCTACTTCGTCAAGGAGCCCGAGGTCTGGGTCGAGAACCGGCGCCTCCAGCGCACCGAGCAGCGTGAAGTCCATGTTCCGCTGCTCAGCATTTTCAAGCGCGGAATGATTGGCAACACGCTGACCGCGTGCTGGTGGATGGCGAGCAACTTCGTCGTCTACTATTCGATCTACGCTCTCTTCGCGACCCACCTCCAAAAAGACCTCAACATGAGCACCGCGGCGGTGGGCCAGCTATTGTTGTATTCCAACATCATCGGCTTCCTGGCGATGTCGTTCTGGGGCTACGTCGCCGAGCGACTCGGCCGCCGCTGGGCGATGATCATCCCGGCGGCGCTCGCGATACCGATCGCGCCGATGTACCTCTTGACCACCGATTTCACCTGGATCGCGGCCGGGTTCCTCTTGCAGGGGGCCTTTGGCGGGGCGCTCTACAGCCAGCTTCCCAGCTATCTGTCGGAGCGGTTCCCGACCGAGGTGCGGGCAACCGCGGCCGGCTTCTGCTACCATCAGGGAGCGATCTGGGGCGGCTTCATACCGCCGGTCCTCACCTATTTCGCAATCACCTACCATCTCAGCTTTGCCATTCCGATGCTGGTCGGAACGGTTGTCGCGGCGTCGAGCGTCGTGATCGCCTTGCTGATCAGCCCGGAAACCAAGGGGCAGGAACTGACGGCCGAACTCGTCGTCGCCTGACCCGAGGGTAGACCACGCAAAAAACGCGCCCTCCGCGAGGAGGGCGCCTTTTTTTCGTGAATCGGCGCCCTGGCGCCGGTTCGGCCGAGATCTATAGCGCGGCGAGCATGTCGCCGCTGATCAGGACGACCCCGCCCTCGCTGCGGTAAAACCGCGCTGTGTCGAGTTCAGAATCCTCGCCGACGACGAGCCCTTCGGGGATCCGGCAGCCGCGGTCGACGACGACCTTGGTGAGCCGGGCATGCCGGCCGATATCAACTTCGGGCAGCACCACCGCCTCGTTGGTGTGGGCGTACGAATTGGCCCGGACGCTCGAAAATAGGAGCGAGCGCGATACCTGCGCCCCCGAGACGATGCAGCCGCCCGAGATCATCGAATCGACCGCCACGCCACGGCGGTCATGGTCGTTGAACACGAATTTCGCCGGCGGCAGCTGCTGCTGGTAGGTCCAGATCGGCCAATTCGGATCGTAGATGTCGAGCTGCGGCACCGGCATCACCAGATCGAGATTGGCCGCCCAATAGGCGTCGACCGTGCCGACATCGCGCCAATAGGGTTCGGCGTCCGGGGTCGTGGTGACGCAACTGTCTTCGAACCGATGTGCGACCGCAAGCCCGCGGCTGACGATGCTGGGGATTACGTCCCGGCCGAAATCATGGCTCGAATTCGGGTCGTCATGGTCGCGCTGCAGTTCGGAATAGAGGAAGTCGGCGGAGAAGGCATAGATCCCCATGCTCGCCAGGGCGCGGTCCGGTTTTCCCGCGAGAGCAGGCGGCGCTTGCGGCTTTTCGAGAAAATCGACAATGCGCATCGATTGGTCGACCGCCATGATTCCGAAATCGGAGGCTTGCCCGATCGGCACCTCGACGCAGGCGACGCTGCACTCCGCGCCCGTCTCGCCCAGATCGGCCAGCATGTTGGAATAGTCCATCTTGTAGATGTGGTCGCCCGCCAGGACCATGAAAAACTCGGGCCGCGCCGCGCGCAGTATGTCGAAATTCTGGTAAACCGCGTCCGCGGTGCCGCGATACCAAGTCGCCTCGTCCAGCCGTTGCTGAGCCGGCAACAGGTCGAGAAACTCGTTCATCTCCGGGCGCAGGAACGACCAGCCCATCTGCAAATGGCGCAGCAGGCTGTGCGCCTTGTATTGGGTCAAAACGGCGATCCGGCGGATATTGGAATTGAGGCAGTTCGACAGCGCGAAATCGATGATGCGAAACTTGCCGCCGAAGAACACGGCCGGCTTGGCGCGGCGGTCGGTCAGCTGATGCAGCCGGCTGCCGCGGCCCCCGGCGAGGACCAGCGCGAGCGTGCGCCGCGCCAATCTTTCCTCGATGCGAGCCGACGAAAGCATGAGTTCTCCTCTGGCAATCGCTGTGCGATCACAAGATAAAACGCGACAGGTCCGCGTTTTTCGCCAGTTCGCTGACCCGCTCACGGACATAGGCCGCGTCGATCGTGATCGCGGTGCCGCTCGGCTTATCGGAGGCGGTAAAGCTGATCTCTTCGAGGAGGCGCTCGAGGATCGTGTGCAGCCGGCGCGCGCCGATATTCTCGACTGTGGCGTTGATCTGCTCAGCCAGCAGCGCGATCTCGTCGATCGCCTCGGGCTGAAACTCCAAGTCGACCTCCTCGGTCGCCAGCAGCGCCCGATATTGCTTGATGAGGCTGGCTTCCGGCTCGACGAGGATGCGGCGCAGATCGGCGCGGTCGAGCGCCTTCAATTCGACCCGGATCGGCAGCCTGCCCTGCAGCTCGGGCAGGAGGTCGGAGGGCTTGGCGGCGTGGAACGAGCCCGAGGCGATAAACAGGATGTGGTCGGTCTTGACCGCGCCATGCTTGGTGGCGACGGTGGTGCCTTCGATCAGCGGCAAGAGATCGCGCTGCACCCCTTCGCGGCTGACATCCGCCCCGCTCATGCCACCGCCGCGCTCGCTGCGCCCGCAGATCTTGTCGATCTCGTCGAGAAAGACGATGCCGTTCTGCTCGGCCGATTGGATCGCCTCGCGGACCACCCGCTCCTGATCGAGGAGCTTGTCGCTTTCTTCCGCGATCAACACACGATGGCTGTCGGAGACCGTCATCGTCCGCGGCTTGGCCCGTCCGCCGCCGAACGCCTTGCCGAAGACGTCGCCGAGGTTGAGCATGCCCATCTGCGCCCCGGGCATTCCGGGGATCTCGAAGGTCGGCAGGCTCGCCGCCGCGCTCTCCTGCACGGTGACCTCGATCTCACGGTCGTCGAGCGAACCCTCGCGCAGCATCTTGCGGAATTTCTGGCGGGTGTCGGCGCTGGCATTGCCGCCGACGAGGGCGTCGAGGACGCGCTCCTCGGCCGCAAGCTCGGCCTTCGCCTCGACCTGCTTCCTCAAGCGCTCGCGGGTCATCGCGATCGCGATCTCGACGAGGTCGCGGGCGATCTGCTCGACATCGCGGCCGACATAGCCGACCTCGGTGAACTTGGTCGCCTCGACCTTTAAGAACGGCGCCTCGGCGAGCCGCGCAAGCCGGCGCGCGATCTCGGTCTTGCCGCAGCCGGTGGGGCCAATCATCAGGATGTTTTTCGGCAACACCTCGTCGCGCAGCTCCGGGGTGAGCTGTTGGCGGCGCCAGCGGTTGCGGAGCGCGATCGCGACGGCGCGTTTGGCGTCGTCCTGGCCGACGATGTATCGATCGAGCTCGGAGACGATCTCGCGCGGGCTGAACGAGGCCGTCAGCGATTCAGGCGGGGAGTTTTTCAAGCGTGACCTTGTCGTTGGTATAGACGCAAATCTGTCCTGCGATCGCCAGCGCCCGCCGGGCGATCGCTTCGGCATCGAGCGCGTCTACCTCAAGCAAAGCGCGTGCCGCGGCGAGCGCGTAGCCGCCGCCCGAGCCGATGCCGATGATGCCATCCTCCGGTTCGAGGACGTCGCCATTGCCGGAGAGGATCAGCGAGACTTCCTTGTCGGCAACCGCCATCATCGCTTCGAGCCGGCGCAGATAGCGGTCGGTGCGCCAATCCTTGGCGAGTTCGACGCAGGCCCGGGTCAGCTGCCCCGAATATTGTTCAAGTTTGGCTTCAAGCCGCTCGAAGAGGGTAATTGCGTCGGCCGTCGTCCCGGCAAACCCGGCGATGACGCCGCCGCCGGCGAGGCGGCGCACCTTTTTGGCGTTCGATTTGACGATCGTGTCCCCCATCGACACCTGGCCGTCACCGGCGACGACGACGACGCCTGCTTTGCGCAGCGACAGGATCGTCGTGCCGTGCCACTGCGATGCCTCAGGGGGGCGCGTCATCGCCTGCATGTAAGTAGGGCGATGACGCGATCAAGCGCTCCCTCTAGTTGCCGGCGGCGAGACGGGTGGCGTGTTCCTCGTCGCCCTGCGCGATTTGCCTTCCGTGCGTCTCGATCCCGAGGAAGACATAGCCGAGCGCCACACCGAGCATGGCCACGGCGAGGAACATGAATGCGGGAAACACCGCGTCCGCCGTCGCCTGCGGCGCGATGATGTTGTCGCTGCCGGCGATCACCGCGAGGGCGAGGGGGCCCACGATCTTGCCGACTCCGTTCGCCGCCTGTCCGAGGCCCGAAGAGCGGGCGCCGAGGCTGACGCCGTATTGCTCGACCGTATAGGGCGCAAGGTTCGAGAACCCGCCTTCGACGAAGAAGGCGGACGCGGCAATCAGGATGATGAACACCGGGAACCCGCCGATCAGCGCCCCGCTGAAATACCCCGCCAGCACGAGGCAAACCACCGAGACAAAGCCGAACAGGATGCCGAGCACGCGGCGCCCCATCGCCGGGGCGATCAGCGAGACGATGATCTTGCCGATGACGCCGGTGCCCGAGACGTAGATGAAATACTTGGCGGCCTGGGCCGGCTCGAGTTTGAGCGCCAGGGCGACGATCGTCGGTCCCCATAGGTAATATCCGTAGGCCGCCGACGAGGAGCCGCCCCAGATGAGGATCGTCTGCCAGAAGAGGCGCGGATTGGCGGTGTAGAGTTCGGTAAGGCTGGCGCGCGGTTGCACGGCAGGGGGGATCGTCGGCAACGGCACCTGGTTGAGCGGCAGATCCAAATGCGTCGCGACCTCCGAGCGCGCTTCGGCGAAGCGGCCCTTGGCGGTCAGCCAGCGCACCGATTCCGGCACGAAGATCCACACCAGGATGCCGATAATGACCGCGATAAACCCGGTCGCGGCGACCCCGCGCCAGCCGAACGCATTGAGGAGCGTGGCCGCGGTAAACGAGGCTAAGAGCGTGCCGGCGCTGGCGAACACGATGAAAAAGCTCGTCATCCCGGTGCGCCAGCGTGTCGGCGTCAATTCGACGACCATCGTCAATGCCGGGGTGACGCCGGCGGCGAGACCGAACCCGACCATGATGCGCAGCATCGCCAGCACCACCCAGGCGCCGGTCGGGACGAACGCGATCAGCCCGGCGCTGATGCCGCAGATGAAGGTGCCGATGACGGTCTGGTTCTTGCGCCCAAAACGGTCGCCCAGGGCGCCGAATACCAGGGAGCCGAGGATGGCGCCGAGACCGGCCCCATAAAGAATGAGCGCGCCCTGCCCGTAGGTCAGGTGCCATTCCTTGCCGATCACCGACATTACGAACGCGATCAGGAAGAAGTCGAAGAAATCGAGTACGAGGACCCCCGACATCAGGGCGAAGATCACCCAATAGCGCCGGTTGAGCGGCGCGCTGTCGAACATCCCCAGCAGGTTTTCGGAGGTTTGTGCGGCCATCAGCGTCTCCATCCCCCATTTGGCCGCGCGTTCTCGGCGGCCTGTTTTGCGCTGCGGATCAGGCGTCCGACGTGGTCCCCGCTCGCGCTCCGAATCGGCTCAAGTATCCGCTGCGCTATGGAGGAGCGTCAACGCTTGACGTAAATCGTGTCGCCGGCGACCCGGGTTTCATACGAGGCCACATCCGCGCCGAGCGGTCCGTCGACGAACTTGCCGGTGCGCACGTCGAATTGCGCGAAATGCAGCGGGCACTCGACAATCGGGCCGTCGAGCCGGCCGCGCGACAAGGGCGCGTTGCGGTGACCGCAGATGTCGCTGATCGCGTGAAACGCGCCGTCGACATTGGCGATGAGCACCCGCTCGCGGTCGACCGCGACGCATTTCATGGCGCCCGGCGGAATGTCGGCGATGTTGGCGACCGGGGTGAAGCCGTCGGGCGTTTGGTTCATGCACTGTGATCGTGATAGCCCCTCTCTCGCAATGCGGGAGAGGGAGGGACCCATCGCGATGGCGATGGGAGGGTGAGGGCCGTGCCGGTGGCAGATACCCTCACCCGCCTTGCTTCGCTCGGCACCCTCTCCCGCATTGCGGGAGAGGGGCAAGAAGTTCAGTTCATGCTGAAGCCGAACATTCGGGCCGCGTTGTCCGAGGTGATCTTCCTGAGATCGGCCTCCGGCACGTCCTTGAACATCCGCGCGAGGAATTGCTGCGAGCGCGGGAAGGTTGCCTCGGCATGCGGGTAGTCGCTGCCCCACAGCATGTTGTCGACGCCGATGCGGTCGCGCAATTGCACGCCGAGCCCATCCTCCATGAACTCGACGAACATGTTGCGCTTCCAATAGTCGCTCGGCAGCATTCCCTCGGCCGATTTCCAGCCCTTGGTGAAGACCGGGCGTTCGAGGTAGGTGAAATCCATCTGCTGGAGCCAATGCGGGATCCACGCCGCCTCGTGCTCGACCGAGCCGATCTTCAAGCCCGGGAACTTGTCGAAGACGCCGGCGAACACCATGGATCCCAGCGAATAGCGCACCCAATAATCGGTGGTCGAGCGCCCGGCGCCGGTCAATTCGCTCAAATTCATCGTGAATTCGTTGGCCGGGATGCCGTCGCGCGGCGTGCCGATGTGGAGGAGGAGCGGGTGCTTGAGTTCCTGCGCCACCGCCCAGAAGGGATCGTAGACGGGATCGCTGTAGGGCCTGTCCGCGTGCGGCGCGACCGGAATGAAGGAGCCCACGAGGCCCATCTTGGCGACCCGCTCGAGTTCCTTCGCGCCCTCATTGGGATCGTCGACATTGAGCATCGCGATGCCCTTCAGCCGGCGCGGATGCGGCTTGCAGAAATCGGCGATCCAGTCGTTGTAGCAGCGGCAGATTTCCGAGAAGAGCGCGCTGTCGGGAATGCGGTACCAGAAGAGGCCCTGGCTCGGCTGCAACACCGACCCCCAGATGCCGTCTTCCTCGTTCTCGACGAGCATCGCGTCGGCGTCATAGGCGCCCTTGCGGACATCCTCCCAGAGCCCGAGGAAATCGATTTGCGAGGGGTCCTCGAAGCGCTGCCCGGCCTGCATCACCGCGCCGAGCGTGCCGACCTGCTGGCCTCCCAGCATCCAGGCGTCGTATTCGCGCCCGGCCGGGGTCTTGCGCCGTTCCATTCGCGGCGCGCGGTCGCGGAACTTGGGCGCGATGCGGCTGGTGTACATGTCCGGCGGCTCGACGATATGGGAGTCGGCCGAGATGAGCTTGTAGCCTGGCATGCGGGACCTCCCTCGCTGTTGCCGGCACGGCGCCGGTCTGTGTCCCGATCATAGCTGAAAAACGCGCCACGGATATAGTTTCCGAACGCCGTTCACCTCCGGTCGGCGGGGTTTCCCATTGCGCGTCGCCGGGGGTTGGCGTAGAGCGTTGAAGCGAGGGGTTTGGCAGACGCCCCTTCAGACGAGGGTCGTCCAAGCTCTGCGCCACTCGCCTGGCGAGGAGCGCGCCTGATGGACCGCCCGTACAGTTTTTCCGACACGAAACGCATCCTCGTCGCGCGCGGCTTGCGCGCCTTTGGCGATGGGTTTGCCGCGCTCCTCGTTCCGATCTATCTGATCGAACTGGGGTTCCGCCCGCTGGCGATCGGCGCGATCGTCACGGCGACGCTGGTCGGCACCGGGGTGTTGACGCTGTGGGTCGGGATGGTCGCCAACCGCTATTCGGTGCGCCGGCTGCTCCTCGCCTGCGCGGTGCTGATGGCGGCGACCGGGGCGGGGTTCGCACTGACAACGGCGTTCTGGCCGCTCCTCCTCATCGCCTTTGTCGGCACGATGAACCCAACTTCGGGCGACGCCAGCATCTTCCTGCCGTTGGAACAGGCGGCGCTGGCGCAGACCGCGGAACCGCGTCGGCGCACCGCGATCTTCGCGCGCTACAGCGTCATCGGCTCATTGGCCGGCGCGCTCGGAACGTTGGCGGCGGCGACGCCTGATTTTGTGGCGGGATGGGGCGGGGCAGGGCGCGTGGCGATCATGCAGGCGATGTTTCTCGCCTATGCCGCGCTCGGGCTCGTGACGCTGTGGCTCTACCGGCCACTCTCCCCGGCGATCGAAGTCACGGAGGCGGCGCATCATAAGCCCCTCGGGCAATCGAAGCGGCTCATTTATGGGCTCGCCGCGCTCTTCGGGATGGATTCGTTCGGCACCGGGTTTATCGTCCAGTCGCTGTTGGCACTGTGGCTCTATCAACGGTTTCAGATCTCGGTCACGACGGCGGCGGAGATCCTCTTCTGGAGCGGCATCTGCTCGGCCGTCTCATACCTCATCGCGGTGCCGATCGCCGAGCGCATCGGCCTCATCAACACAATGGTCTTCACCCACCTGCCCTCCAACATCCTCCTGGCGCTGGTGCCGTTCGCCCCTAATCTCCCGGTCGCGATCGCGCTTCTCCTGGCGCGCAGTGCGCTCTCGCAGATGGATGTGCCGACCCGCACCTCCTATGTCATGGCGGTGGTTGCGCCCGAGGAGCGGCCGGCGGCGGCGAGCGTCACCGCGGTCCCCAAGACCTTCGCCTGGGCGGCCGGGTCGCTGATTTCCGGGTATCTCCTGACCCTCTCGACCTTTGGCTGGCCGCTCTTGATCGGCGGGGTCGTCAAGGGCGCCTACGACCTCCTCCTCCTCTATAATTTCCGCAAGGTCCGCCCGCCCGAGGAGGTATCGACCTTGCCGGCGGCCGAGAGCTGCGCTAACGCTTCCAGCGAGGCATCGATCGGAGGACCAGCATGAGCGATCCCGGCACCGTCTCGGTACTCGCCATTTGCGGCAGCCTGCGCAAGGCCTCCTACAACATGGCCGCGCTGCGCAGCGCGATCGCGCAGAAGCCGGCTGGCATGAATGTGACCGTTGCGGATATCTCGCAGATCCCGCCCTATAACGAGGATGTCCGGGCGCAGGGTTTTCCGCCGCCCGTGGAGACGCTGCGCCACCAGATCGCCGCCGCCGACGCCCTCCTCTTCGCCTGCCCCGAATATAATTATTCGATGGCGGGGGTCCTCAAGAACGCGATCGACTGGGCCTCGCGCCCCCCAGACCAGCCGTTTGCCGGCAAGCCCTGCGCGATCATCGGCGCGGCCGCCGGGATGGCCGGCAGCGCCCGCGCCCAGTACGATCTGCGCCGTTCTTGCGTCTTTCTCGACATGCACCCGTTGAACAAGCCCGAAGTGTTGATCGGCCAGGCGCAGACCAAATTCGACGCCGACGGCAATCTGTTGGACGAGGTCGCCAAGAACCTGATCCGCGACCTGATGGCCAACCTCGCGGGCTGGGCGCGGCGGATCGGGAAGAAGTAGTTTCCATCATTCCCGCGAAAGCGGGAATCCAGGCCCCGAGGCACCGTCGCTGGCCCTGGGCCCCTCCCCGGGCTTGACCCGGGGATCACGCGGGGGCGACGAGTAGCCGTCAGAGGAGGACGCCATGGAACTCGATTTCACCGGTAAGGTGGCGCTGGTCACTGGCGCGGCAAACGGGATCGGCCGCGCCACGGCGCTCGCCTTCGCCAAGTCAGGCGCCAAAGTCGTCGTTGTCGATCGTGACAAGGCGGGGGGCGAAGCTACCGCCGGGATCATCCGCCAGCAGGGCGGGGAGGCGCTCTTTGTCGCCGCCGACGTCACCAAATCGCTCGATGTCGCGGCTTATGTGAAGGCCGCGCTCGATGCCTATGGGAGGATCGACTGCTTCCACAACAATGCCGGGATCGAGGGGAAGGTGACCCACACGGCCGAGTATGACGAGGCGATGTTCGACCAGGTCATCGCGGTCAACGTCAAGGGCGTCTTCCTCGGGCTGCGTCACGTCTTGCCGGTGATGCTACGGCAGAAATCCGGCGCCATCGTCAACACTGCCTCGGTCGCCGGGCTCGTCGCCACCCCGGGGATGCCGGCCTATGTCGCCTCCAAGCACGCCGTCATCGGTCTCACGAAAACCGCCGCCGGCGAAGTCGCGAGAAGCGGTGTCAGGGTCAACGCGGTCTGTCCGGGCCCCGTCGACACCAGGATGATCCATTCATTGGAACAGCAGCTCAACCCGGCCGATCCGGCGAGCGTCGGGCGGCGCTACCAGGCGGCGATGCCGACCGGGCGCTATACGACCCCCGACGAGATCGCCAACATGGTGCTCTACCTCTGTTCCGATCTCGCCAGCAACGTCACCGGCGGCCAATATGTCGTCGATGGCGGGCGCACCGCGACCGGCGGCGCGGTGACCCACGCGCTCGAGCACTGAGGTTAAACCGCCCGAGTGCTGACCCGGTAACGCCGGTTCATCACGCGCAAGCGGCGCGAGACGACGCGCAGCACGGTGATCGAAAAGGCCGGGGTGTTGGCGACCAGGTCCAGAAATCTCGGTATGTCGATCTCGACCAGTTCGCTATAGGTGCCGGCGATCACCGTTGCGCTGCGCGGCATGTGCGCCTCGATGATCGCCATCTCGCCAACCAGGCCGCCCCGGCGAACCGTCTCAAGAATGGTGCTGCCGCTCAGGATGCGCAGCGTTCCCTGTTTGACGACATACATCGCCCGGGCATCATCGCCCTCGCGAAACAGGATTTCGCCGGATTTCAACGTGATCGTTTCGGCGTTGCCGCAGGCGGCCAGGATTTCGTCGTCGTCGAGATCTTGGATCATGACCGCTTCGGGAAATTCGCTGGTCAGAAAGGGGCTCCGTTCGCGTTGCCGGCGCACCATGAAGCATTCGCGGGTGGTACCGCAAGGGCCGTGCCGCTCGATACCCAGATCAGGGGCGCCGTCAAATCTTCCCCAGGGCTGCCAGGACGCTCGCTTCGGTCAGGATCTGCGGCAGAACCGCCGGCGCTCCCGCCTTGTCGTAAAGGAGGTAGAGCGGTACGCCGCTGCGCCCGAATTTTTGCAGGAAGGCGGTTATTTCGGGGTTTTGCCGGGTCCAGTCGCCTTTGAGCCGGGCGACATGGCGCTCGTCGAAGGCCCGGCGCACCGGGTCGCTCGCAAGCGCGGTGTGCTCGTTGACGAGGCAAGTGATGCACCACGCCGCGGTCAGGTTGACGAAGACCGGCTGGTGTGCGGCGACAAGCTGGTCGAGGCGCGCGGTGCTGAACGGCTCATAGCCGAGATTGTCCCGCTCGGCGCGCGGCACCGCGGCGGTCGCCAGGGTCGCCGCCAGGACCAGCGCCCCGGTGATCCCGGCCAACGCGAAGCCGGCGCCCAGGCGGCGTCCGGCCAGGCCGTTTCCGCGGGTGCGGCCATAGATCCATACCGCAA
>JBARKH010000538.1:0-6382 GCA_049801295.1 Allostellaceae bacterium
CACCTACGGCCATCGCGCCGGGGTCGAGGAGCCGGTCGAGCTGGTCAGCCTCGAAGTCATCGGCCGCGGCATCCCCGATGAGCCGCGCGCCGCCTCCGCCGCCGCCGCGAGCCTCGCCCCCGACATCGCGATCGCCGAGAAGCGCCGGCGCGCCTATTTCGGGCCGCAGGGCTGGCTCGACGCCGAATTGGTCAACCGCAGCGATCTCGCCACGCCGCGCGCGGGGCCATGCATTGTCGAGGAATACGACGCGACCTGCCTCATCCCGCCCGGTTGGACCGCCCGGCTCGACGAATTCGGCAACATCGCGATAAGCCGTTGACTCTCTGGGTGTCGTCCCGGCTAAGGCCGGGACCCATTTCCGCCATGGATACCGGCCTTCGCCGGTATGACAGAGAGGCGGGCTATGCGGCGACCTTCGCCAATCGGTGGATGACCCGCATCTTCTTCGGCACTGGGTCCTTCGAGAAGCGCGACCATGAGCGGGCGGTCAATTCGCCGACATAGATGTTGCCGCGGGAATCTACCGCGATGCCGTGGGGCGAAGTAAATTGCCCCGGCCCCATCCCGCCATGCGGTTTGCCGAGCCGGGCCACCACCTTGCCCTTCAGCGTGTGGATCGAGACCCGCGCCCCGATATTGGGCCAATCCTTGTTGATCTCGCCGGCCGGCCCGCCCTCGCCGATATAGCACAAGGGGTCGGCCCCGTGGCCCAGGCACATCCCGTTCGGCCGGTGCAGATTGTTCCACTGGGTTTCCCACTTGCCGTTGCCGTCGAACACCTGGACGCGGTGGTTCTCGCGGTCGGCGAGGTAGATCCAGCCTTGGGGATCGCAGCAGATATTGTGGGCGATATTGAACTGGCCCGGATCGGTGCCGGATTCGCCCCAGGATTTCTCCAGCCTGCCGTCGATCGAATATTTGTGGATGCGGGCGTTGCCGTAGCCGTCTGAGACGTAGACGCGGTCGCATTGCGGCGACAATGCGGTGTGGGTGCAGCGGTGGAACGGGTTGCCGCTCATGAACGGCGCGGGCTTCCCCGGAACCCCCAGCGTCATCAGGATTTTGCCGTCGAGCGTGCAATGCCGCACCGTGTGGTCGCCGTCATCGGTCAGCCAGATCGTATCGTCCGGCGCGACATGGACCCCGTGCGGCCGGGTGAAGACGCCCTCGCCCCAGGTGCGCAAAAGGTTGCCCGATTTGTCGAAGACCGCGACCGGGTGGTCGCCGCGGTTGAAAGCATAGACGTTGTCGCGGGCGTCGACCCCGACCGCGGCGCAATCGCCGAGCACGATCTCGTCGGGGATCTTCGCCCAATTCTCCTGGACTTCGAAAATCCACTCGCCGCCGCCGAGCCGCTCCGCCATCGCTTCCTCCTCGCTCCGAACTAGCAGGATCATAAATCCGCGCCATCTCTCGGCCACCCCATTATCGTCATCTCGGCGAAAGCCGGGACCCATTTGTCAGCTTGCGAGTTGGTGGAAGGATGGATCCCGGCTTTCGCCGGGATGACAATTTCTTAGGCGACCTTCACTGCGGCCGCCACCGAACGTCGCGCCAGCACGATCTTCTCCGCGCAGTGGCCGAGGAAATGCGGCGCCGAACCGCCCTCGGCGAGAAGGTCGAGGAATTGGTCGGGCGCGGTGATGCGGACTGTGCCGAGAATGTCGGCGCCGCGCGCGAGGAAGGGATCGGGGAGCATGCCGACGGTCGGGCCGACGATGGTGACCCGCGCCCTCGGGCTGGCGAGCGCGAGCAGGTCCTCGAGCGTATCGGTGATCAGCGTCGAGCCGGTGATCAGCAACACATTCGCGGTGGGCACGACTTCCGGGGCCAATTCGGCCGCGCGGTAGAACGGCATCTCCTCGGGCTTGAGCGCGCCCGGGTTGCGCTCCAATACGAGATAGGAAAGGCGGCGGCGCTTCAGCTCCTTCAGAAACGGGATGAAGGCGCCGACGAGGACAACCCGGTCGCCGTCGCGGATTTCGCTCGCATCGAAGGCGTCCGCGCCGGACAGAAGCTCGACCCCGGGGGCGGGGCGGCGGCGCCAACACTCTTCGGCGAGCGCATTCAAGGTCGCGATACCGACCGCGCGGGAGAGGCCGTTATCGGACAGCGCCTCGCGCATCAGCTCCGCTGCCGGCCTTCCAGCAAGGCGATGGAAAGCGACACGGTGGGCCGAGATCGGGCAGCAGATGTCGCCGGGCGTGGCGTCACGCGGCGTCGCACAGGTTCCGGCGGTGCCGGAAGTCAGCTTGACCCCGGTGAAATAGAGCCCGACCACCGCCCGCTCTACCGCAAGCGCATCGAGCTCGGACCCGAGAATGTCCGTGACGCGGTCGATCGTCTCGTTCAGGATGCCGCTGGGCATCGGCCTTGCCCTCCTTCTTCATGCAACAGATACAGCACAACCGCTAGCCCATGAAACTGATCCATGTCAGCGCCGCCGCCGCGGCGCTCGTCGTTTTTTCCCTCGTCGCGCCGCCAGCCGTGGCGCAAGGAGCACCAGGCAAGATGAGCGAGCTACCCAGCGGCCTCAAATATACCGATATGACCGTCGGCACCGGCGCGGAAGCGACCAAAGGCCACAAGGTCAGCGTGCACTACACCGGCTGGCTCTACAACAACAGCGCCAAGGGCGCCAAATTCGACAGTTCGCTCGACCGCGGTCAGCCGTTCAGCTTTACCTTGGGCGCGGGCCAGGTGATCCGCGGCTGGGATGAGGGGGTCCTTGGCATGAAGATCGGCGGCAAGCGTACCCTGATCATCCCGCCCGATCTCGGCTATGGCGCGCGCGGCGCCGGCGGCGTCATCCCGCCGAACGCCACGTTGATGTTCGATGTCGAACTGCTGAAGGTCGACTGAGCGAGCATCGAGGCAAGGCGGCAACAACCCGCAGTAGGCCAGGTGGCTTGCATAGACGTTTGCCTGACGGAGTGGAACTTCTTGTTCTATTACCAATAAAAAGCGAAGCTCACCTAATAAGCCTCGCCGACCAAACAGCCGTCTTCCTCCCTGGTCGCCGTGGTCGATGGTCGGTGGACTTGATGATCGCGAAAATAGCGCCTAGGTTGGCCGCGCTACCCACAACAAATTAGAGGGAGGATGGCTATGCTGTTTTGTTTGACGGCAGATTATACAGCGCAAGCCCTTAACGCGATGCGGGAAAACCCCAACACCAATCGCCAGGCGGCAGTCGAACAACTGCTTGCAGCCGCCGGGGGCAAGCTTGTCGCGATGTACGGCAGGGCTACCAATGGTCCCGGCGTGATGGTGATTTTCGACGTGGGTGACCCCGCAATGGCACCTGCCGTATCCGGTGTCGCCATCTCCGCTGGGACCATTCATCACGTCGAACTGACGCGCCTCTTCACGATGGATGAGGTTAAGGGCCTGCGGGAGAGAGCAAGCAAAATTCGCGGCGCCTACAAGCCGCCCGGTCAGTAATAACGAGCCATCGGGGGGGCGGCGTCTTGCCGCCCTTCCTTTTCTGAAGCGCATTTGCCGCTCGTCATACCGGTTGGCCCGCCACTCCTGATGCGTCCGCAACCCGGCCTTGCGCGCGCAGGTTATCCGTGCCGCGTCTCCGCATCGGCGCCGGGTGAAGGGGGCGCCGCGCCGGCAAAAGCGTGGTGGTCGAAGGCGATGCTCTTGATCACCGCATAAACCGGGCGTCCCGGGGCCAGGCCCAGGGTTTCGACAGAGCGCCGGGTCAGTCGCGCGACGAGGGCTTCCCCGGCGCAATTCAATCGCATCTCGACGATCGGCCCGTCGGCGCGGCCGATCTCGACGACGGTGCCGGGCAGGACGTTGAGCGCGCTCAAGCCTTCGGGGGGCTGAATCGCTATCATCACGTCGCGGGCGCGGATGCGCACCCTGAGCGCCGCGCCGACCGGGAGGTCGAGATATGGCACACGCAAATCGCCGGCCGCGGCCCGCAGCGTCGTCAAGCCAAAGGCAGGGTCGTGGCCGGCCACCCTCGTCGCGAGGATGGCGCCGGCTTCGGCGCGCCCGGTCAGCGGAAAGAGATCGATCCGCCCCATGATTGAAGCGGTCGGCCCGATTGCGGCAACGCGGCCCGCGTTGAGGACGACCAGCGTCGTGGCGAGCCGGGCGACCTCCGCGACCTGATGGCTGACATAGACGATCGGCACGCCCCCCTCGTCGCGCAGACGCTCGATATAGGGCAGGATCTCGGTCTTGCGCGCCTCGTCGAGCGAGGCCAGCGGCTCGTCCATGACGAGGAGGCGCGGGCGCGCCAGAAGCGCGCGGCCGATCGCGACGCGCTGCTTCTCGCCGCCCGACAAATTCGCCGGCCGGCGGTCGAGCAGCGCGCCGACGCCCAAGAGGTCGACGATCTGCTCGAGGTCGCCCGTCCGGCCGCCTTTTGGCGCGAACCAGCGGCCGTAGAGTAGATTCTGCCGCACGCTCAGATGCGGAAAGAGGCGCCCTTCCTGAAACACATAGCCGATGCGGCGGCGGCGGGCCGGCACGAAGATGCCGTGCTCGGTGTCGGTAAGGATTTCGCCATCGACGACGATATGGCCGCGCGCAGGATAGAGGAGCCCGGCGATCGCGTTGATGAGCGTGGTCTTGCCCGCGCCCGAGCGGCCGAAGAGGGCTGTGAGACCGCCGGCGCTCTCAAACGCGGCGTCGAGCGTAAAGCTGCCGAAACGGTGCGCGACCGCGACTTGAAGCATCTCAGAGCCCGTGAACGCGGCGGCTCGCGCGCTCGATCAGCACCTCGGAGACAACGAGCGCGGCAAGCGAGATCGCGATCGACACCAAGGTCAGCCGGAAGGCGGCAAGATCGCCGCCGGGGACCTGCAGGAGCGTATAGATCGCCACCGGCAGCGTCTGGGTTTCGCCCGGGATGTTCGAGACGAAGGTGATCGTCGCGCCGAATTCGCCGAGCGCGCGGGCAAAGGACAGGATCATCCCGGCGACGATCCCGGGCAGGATCAACGGCAGGGTGATCGTCGCGAACACCCAGAACCGGTTGGCGCCGAGCGTCGCCGCGGCATCCTCGAGCCGGCGGTCGACGGCCTCCAGCGACAGGCGGATCGAGCGCACCATCAACGGAAACCCCATGACCGCGCAGGCCAAGGCGGCGCCGGTCCAGCGAAACGCGACGACGATGCCGAGACTGTCGGCGAGGAGGCGCCCGAGCGGTCCCTTGCGGCCGAACACGAGGAGCAGGAGATAACCGGTGACGACCGGCGGCATGACGAGTGGCAGATAAACGATCGCGTTCAGCAGCGACTTCCCCCAGAAGCGTCCGCGCGCCAGGAGGAGCGCCGCAGCGATGCCGACCGGGAGGCTCCACAGCATGGCCCAGAAGGCGACCCTGAGCGACAGGCGAATCGCGGTCAGTTCGTCCGGCGAAAACGAGAGGAGCCCGGTCACTGGGGGGAAGCGGGCATGGTAAAGCCCTGCGCCGCGAAAATCGTGCGGGCGGCGGGTCCGCGCAAATACGCGGCGAAGGCGGCAGCATCGGGGCCGGCGTCGAGGGTCAGCGACATCGGATAGACGATCGGCGGATGGCTGCCGGCGGGAAAAGTTCCGACAATCCGAACCGCGGGTTCGGCGGCCGCATCGGTCCGGTAGACGATGCCGAGCGGCGCTTCGCCGCGCGCCACCAGGAGGAGCGCGGCGCGGACATTCTCGGCCGCTGCAATGCGGTCGGCGACTGTCTCCCACACGCCCATCGCGCTCAGCGCCGCCTTGCCATAGCGCCCGGCCGGCACTGCGCTGGGGTCGGCCATCGCCAGATGCCCGCCGCCGAGGAGCGCGGCGAGGGCGAAGCCGGGCACGATCTCGACGCGCGCCGTACCCTCTCGCGGCGCAATCAACACGAGGCTGTTGCCGAGAAGGTCGATGCGGGATTCCGGATTGATCAGCTTGCGGTGCTGCAAATAGTCCATCCAATCCTCGTCGGCCGAGATGAACAAATCGGCCGGCGCGCCATTCTCGATCTGCTTGGCCAAGGTCGAACTCGCCGCATAGGAGATCGTCACTTGGCTCCCGGTTTCCTTCCGCCATTGGGCGGCACCCCCGTCGAGCGCGGTCTTGAGGCTGGCGGCGGCGAAGACGAGAACGGGACGAGGCTGGGCAGACAAACTCGTTGCGAATGACGCTGCGGCTACCCCGGCGATCGTCCGAAGGAACGCTCTGCGCTCCCACGACACTTGGTTTACGGGGGCAAGACGAGGCACCGGCCGCCGCACCTGTCTTGTCATACCGGCGAACGCCGGTATCCATGTCCGAAACGGGTCCTGGCTTTCGCTGGGATGGCACTGAGAGGAACGACGTCTTGCATCTTCATCCAATCAGACCAGGATCCTTGCGCCGCCATGGTGCTCGGCCGGCGCGGCCCCTATCG
>JBARKH010000539.1:0-1872 GCA_049801295.1 Allostellaceae bacterium
GCTTCCGGTTTTGCGCAGCCGCGTCGGCACCCTCGGGCTGCTCCTCCCCGGTCCCCTCCTGTTGCGGATCCTCCTCGTCCGGCTCGGCTCCCCCCGCGGCAAATGCGGGCACGGCCTCGGGCCCCTCGAACTCCTGATCGCCAGGGCCGCGGCGCTTACGGCGGCGGCGCCTCGACCGGCGGCGGTTCGGGTCGGTGTCCGCTTCGGCTGAAGCTGCCGGTGCCAGGCTAGGCTCGTGATGCGCCCAATCCATATGCACCACGGTGCTCTCGCCGATGCCCGTCTCCGACTCCGCCGAGCGCTCGATGACGAACTGCGAGACATGCAGGTTCTCGTCGGCGGTCACCGTGATGGGGATCCGATAGCGCTGCTCGATGTCCTTCAGATGCGCGCGTTTCTGGTTCAAGATGTAAAGGGCGACGTCCACCGCCGTGGTCGCCACAAGCGGTACCACGCCGTCGGTGATGAGGCGGTCCTCGATCGAGCGCAAGATATCGAGGGCGACCGACTCCACGGAACGGACGATGCCGGTGCCCTGGCACATCGGGCATGGACTCGTCGAGCCCTCAAGCATGCCCGGGCGCAAGCGCTGGCGCGACATTTCGAGCAGGCCGAAATGGCTGATGCGGCCCACCTGGATGCGGGCGCGGTCATGGCGCAACGATTCCTTCAGGCGCCGTTCGACCAGCCGGCTGTTGCGGCGCTCATCCATGTCGATGAAGTCGATGACGATCAGTCCGGCGAGGTCGCGCAAGCGGAGCTGGCGCGCGATTTCCTCGGAAGCCTCGAGATTGGTCTTGAGCGCGGTGTCCTCGATATTGTGCTCGCGCGTGGCCTTGCCGGAGTTGACGTCGATAGCGACGAGCGCCTCGGTCTGATTGATGACGATGTAGCCGCCCGACTTCAACACCACCCGCGGGGAGAACATGGCGGCGAGCTGCCGCTCCACCTGATATCGGACGAAGACAGGCTCCGGCTCCTTGTACGGCTTCACATTCTTGGCGTGGCTCGGCATGAGCATGCGCATGAAATCCTTCGCCTCGCGATAGGCGTCGTCGCCCGCGACCAGGACTTCGTCGATGTCCTTGTTGTAGAGATCGCGGATCGACCGCTTGATCAGGCTGCCTTCCTCATAAACAAGGGTTGGCGCCGTCGATTTCAGCGTCAGGTCGCGGACGGTTTCCCAAAGCCTCAAGAGATAATCGTAGTCGCGCTTGATCTCGGTCTTGGTCCGCTGCGCGCCGGCGGTGCGGATGATGAGGCCCATGCCTTCCGGCACTTCGAGCTCGCCCGCGATCTCGCGCAAGCGCTTGCGGTCAGTGGGATTGGTGATCTTGCGTGAGATGCCGCCTCCCCGCGCGGTATTCGGCATGAGCACGGTGTAGCGGCCGGCAAGCGAAAGATAAGTGGTTAGCGCCGCGCCCTTGGTGCCTCGCTCCTCCTTGACCACCTGCACGAGGATGATCTGCCGCCGGCGAATCACCTCCTGGATCTTGTAGGGCCGGCCGCGGCGGCGCCTCGTGCGCTCCGGCACCTCTTCGAGCGCGTCCTCCGAGCCGACCGATTCGACGGTCTCGGCGCTCGCCTCGCCGTTCCCTTCCGCCGTCGCCACACCCTGGCCAACCATCTCCGGAGGATCGGTCTCGTCATCCTCTTCGACTTCTTCGACCGAGGACTGAGTCTCCGAGCGGTCCGCCGCCTCGGATCTACGCTCGACCTCCTCCGAGACCTCGTGGATCAGGTCGCGCGCCTCCATGGCGAGACCGGCGCCGGCTTCGCGGGGCTGCGCGTCGCCCTCGTTTTCGGGCGCGCCTGCGACGGCTTCAGCCTCCGCTGCGCCGCCTGGCCCCTTCCGTGGCATAGGCTCTGGGC
>JBARKH010000540.1:0-2307 GCA_049801295.1 Allostellaceae bacterium
GTCTGGGACCGTTTCGGCCGCCCAGCGGCCATTATCGGCTGGTCATAGGGCGGTCATCGGGCCGAGGCGAGCTCCGGCGGCGGCGCGACGCCGCGGCGTTTGCGCGGTCGCGGCAGGAGGTCGACTCCGGTGAGCTGACGAATAAGGGCCAGATGCGCGGGAAGGCAGACGGTTTTCAGGTCGAACTTTTCAATGACAAAACGCCGCGCCTGGCGCCGCATCGCCGTGTTCGCCGCCGGGTTCTGCAGCACCGAGACGATCTGCCGGGCCAGCGCGTCGGTGTCGAAAAAGTCGACAAGATAGCCATTGCTGATGCCGTCGATGACCTCTTCGACGGGCGGCGTTCGCGATCCGATCACCGCGCACCCGGCAGCCATTGCTTCGAGCAGTCCCCAGGATAGAACGAACGGGTAGGTCATGTAGACGTGGGCCGAGGAGATCTGGAGGACGGTCAAATACTGCGCGTAGGTGAGCCAGCCGACAAAGTGGACGCGGCTCATATCGAGCCGATCGCCAACTTCGGCGAGCATGTACTGGCGCCACTCGGTGCCGTCCGGCGGCAGCCGTCCATAGCTGACGCCGTCGCCGCCGACGATCACGACATGCGCGTTGGGGCACGCCTCAAGGACCTGGGGCAGGGCGCGCATGAACATGTGAAATCCGCGGTAGGCCTCGAGCTTGCGCGCGCTGTAGGTGAGTACCTGGTCCTCCAGCGACAGCGATTTGCCGCCGCGCAGCCAAAGCCGCGCCGTCGGGTCGGGCAGCACGCGCTCGGTATTGACCCCTTCATGGACCACGGTGATGCGGTCGCGATACTCCACTGGATATTGGTCGCGCTGCCATTTCGTCGGGCTGAAGCCCCAATCCGCGGCATCCAAACTCAACATATTGGTCGCGTTGCGTACCCGGACGCGCATGGCATCGTCGAGATTGGTCGGAAATCCAGGGTCAAAATCGAGATCGGAACCGTGAGATCGATAGAAAAACTCGAAATATCCAAGCAGTGGAACGCTAGGCCAAACGTCTTTGACAAAAATAAGCTCGCCCCATCCGGTATGACCAATGACGATGTCGGGGATAAACCCTTCCCGCTGCAGCCCTTCGCACAACCGGGCGACAGCGAGACCGTTCATGACCGTGACATCGACTTCGTTCACGTAGGACTGCGCCGTCGACAGAATTGGGGCCGGCTGATATTCGAGGACGCGAACGCCCTCGATCTCCTGATCGTGGCGTTGGGTAATAAAGACGACGGTATGTCCACTTTCCTGGAGGTGCCGGACGACGTGTGTATGTTGTCCAGGAAAGTTTTGATGGACGAATAAAAACTTCATCGTGCTCCAGAGCCAATAAATTTGGTGTGTAATTCCGTCAGTGGAGAGGTGGACTGCGACCGGCGGCGGGCAAAGAGAACTTCGCCTCAGCTAACCGACGGTCGCGGTCCCCGCGGGTTCGACGACGTGCTCTATCACGCGGACATTGATCGCTTCCAGCGGATCGTCGGCGGTCGCCGCCCGGCATGCGGCACCGTTTTGGTACATCTGGGAAATCCCGTCTGCGAAAAACGAGCCCTGATAGACCACCTCGAACCGGTCGGCCCGCTGGGGCACGACCCGGACCGCAAACCCGGTAAGCGGTAGCCCTTGGCCGCGGGTGCCGCAAGACACGCCACCCGGGACCCACGGTGTTTCGTCGCCGTTCGGCAGAAATGCCTTCATCTCGATGTCGGCCGGCGCAAGCCCCTCTAATGGTCGGATGCTGAAGGCTTCTATCCGCATCTGCCGTCCCAGCGCGCCGACCCAGCCGCGACCGGGGAACAGGCGATCGCCGGCGCGCTCGATATGAAGCAGAATTTCGATGGGAACATCACGCGCCTCGGTGGCGGCGGGAGTCAGCGCGCCAGTTGGTCGCGCGACGGTCCGCGCTGGCTCCGCGACGGCGGTCTGCGGGGCGTCGAGGCGCTGGAGGTCGAGCGAAAGCTCGCTCGCGTGCTGCTCCGCGCCGCCGTATACCGTCACGATTACCAGGCCGCCGCCGCTCGGCGAGCGCAGGATCACGGTTCCGCCCTCTTTGTCGAGCCACGGGCCGCGTTGGGGGTAGGAAGCGACGATCTCGACCGCGTCGCCATCTTCGTCAAGGGGCGCGGATACCTGCGCCACCGGGACCGCCAGGCCGGCGATCTCGCGGAGGTTTCCGGCGATCGCGCCAATGCGCAACGCATGGAGGCCCTCATCGACCTGCAGCATTCTGACCGTCGTGACCGCAACCGACAGCGACTGGGGCGAGGATGGCTGCCGCGGCATGCGC
>JBARKH010000541.1:0-3484 GCA_049801295.1 Allostellaceae bacterium
GCGGGGACGGGGTCGGCCGAACCCAGCCCGCGCGCTTCGGCACGCGGTGGCTCGGCCTGGGTCTCGCCGTGAGCCGCCGGAGCACCGGCGGCGTTCTGTGTCAGCATCGGCTGGGTATAGCCGGAGCCAGGCTCGAGCAGCACAGCATCGCCATCGGCACTGCGCGCGGCCAACTGCGGGCGTTCCGGCTCCTGCGCGAGTTCGGCCTCGATCCCGGTAGCGACGACCGAGATGCGCATCCTGCCGGCGAGCTTTTCATCAAACGTCGAGCCGAAAATGATGTTGGCGTCGGGGTCGACCTCCTCGCGGATCCGGTTGGCGGCCTCGTCGACCTCGAAGAGCGTCATGTCGGAGCCGCCGGTGATGTTGATGAGGACGCCGCGGGCGCCCTTCATCGACACGTCTTCCAATAGCGGATTGTTGATCGCGGCTTCAGCGGCGTCGATCGCGCGGCGCTCGCCGTCCGCTTCGCCGGTCCCCATCATCGCCTTGCCCATCTCGCTCATCACCGTGCGGATATCGGCGAAGTCGAGATTGATGAGGCCCGGCATCACCATCAGGTCGGTGACCCCGCGCACCCCGGAATGCAGCACGTCGTCGGCCATCTTGAAGGCGTCGGCGAAGGTCGTGCGCTCGTTGGCGATGCGAAACAGGTTCTGGTTCGGGATGATGATCAGGGTGTCGACGTATTTTTGCAGTTCCTCGATCCCCGAGTCGGCGACGCGCATACGGTTGACGCCTTCGAACTGGAAGGGCTTGGTGACGACGCCGACCGTGAGGATCCCCGATTCCCGCGCGATCCGGGCAATGACCGGTGCGGCCCCGGTGCCGGTGCCGCCGCCCATCCCGGCGGTGATGAACACCATGTTCGAGCCCTGCATCGATTCGAGAATGTCGTCGACCGCCTCTTCGGCGGCCGCCCGCCCGACATCGGGCCGCGCGCCCGCGCCGAGGCCGTGGGTCACCCCGATCCCGAGCTGGATCTTGCGCGGCGCGGTCGATAGCGACAGCGCCTGCGCGTCAGTGTTGCAGACGATGAACTCGCACCCCACCAGGTTCGAGCGAATCATGTTGTTGACGGCATTCCCCCCGGCGCCGCCGACCCCGACGACGGTAATGCGGGGCTTAAGCTCCTGCTCGTCCTTCGGGATGCTGAGATTGATCATCCTACGCCCTCCACGCCTGCGCGAGTGTGGTCATGCCCGGCACCAAAGGGCCGGTCCCCCCTCATTGCGATCGCCGCCGGCCGGGCCAAGCGTGGCACCGGTTCGGATTACGCTCGGCTGATGACGCAGCTCGATACTACCTGTTTTGCCGTAAACGAGGTACACGTCGCCAAAGAAAAATCCACCCAGACTCAAAAATTCTCGCGTAGCCAATGCCCGACCCGGTCGAACATTCCGCTCGGCGCGCGGCGCGGCGGGCGCAGCGATTCGGCGCGTTCAGACAAGGCAAACAGGAGTAGCCCCGCAGCGGTCGAAAAAGCCGGGCCGTGCGTCGCTTCGGCCAAACCCCGCAGCCCCATCGGCCGGCCGATCCTCACCTGTTTGTCGAGAATGAGCCCAGCAAGCTCGCGCACCCCGTGCAGCTGGCAGGCACCGCCGGTCAAGACGACCCGCCGTCCGGCGATCTTGTCGCAGCCGCTGGCGTCCAGCCGTTGGTGCACGAGCTCAAAAGTCTCTTCGATCCGCGGCGCGATAATCCTGACCAGCATCGATTTGGGCACGTGGTTGACATGGCCGTCGTCTTCTTCGCCGATCTGCGGCACCGCAATCATTTCGCGCTCGTCGAGGGTGGTGGCGATGGCGCTGCCAAACAGTGCCTTCATCCGCTCGGCGTGTGCCAGCGGGGTCGCCAGCCCACGGGCGATGTCGTTGGTGACATGGAGCCCGCCGACCGGCACCGCATCGGCGAAGACCAGATTGCCGCCGAAAAACACCCCGATCGTCGTCGTGCCGCCGCCCATGTCGATGACCGTGACGCCGAGATCCATCTCGTCTTCGACGAGGCACGCGAGCCCCGCGGCATAGGGGCTCACGACCAGCGCCTCGACTTCGAGATGCGAGCGCCCGATCGCGGCGGTATGGTTGCGCACGCTCGCCGTCGCGGCGGTGACGATATGCATGTTGACGCCGAGCCGCTCGCCGACCATGCCGCGCGGATCGAGGATGCCGCGGCTATCGTCGATCGAGAAGCCAACCGGGATCGAATGAATCACCTGCCGGTCAGGTGATTCCCGCGTCAGGTAGCCGCGTTCGAGGACGTTGCGCATATCGCGATCGGTGATCTCGCGCCGCCCGACGCCGATCTCCGCCTTGACGATGCGTGAGGCGGCATAGCCGCCCGAGAGGTTGACGACGGCGCGCCCGATCGTCTCGCCGGCCATCTCCTCGGCGGCGTGCACAGCGTTACGGATCGAATGGGCCGCGGCGTCGAGATCGATGATCGTGGCGCTCTTCACCCCGCGCGCGATCTGATGGCCGATGCCGAGGATGCGCGGCTGGTCGTCGACCCGCGCGATGAAACAGCAGGTCTTTGTCGTGCCGATGTCGATCGCCGCGATCATGCTGCCGCGCGGACGCATCGGCCCAGGGCGCTGATTGGCGCGCGGGCTCGCCGGCGGATGAACTCCGTTGCCGTTGCCCCGGGAGTTATTCGGCGGCGCCGCGCGCTTTTTCATGTGTTCTTTCCCGACGGTCGGGCCTTCTTCGCCGGTATGGCAGGGCCGGGTGAAGGGGCGGTGGCGCGCACCACCAGCCGATCGGGCAGCCGCAGATCGACGGTGCGGATATCGCGCTGCAACAGCTTGTCCGACTTTTCGAGCGCCGCCAGCCGGGCCCACGCATCGCCGGGGTTTGTTTCGGGCAGCAGCACCTCGATCACATTGTCGATCCGCACATTCCAGCGCCGGTCGTCGACCCGAACCGCGGCGGTCACCCGGGCGGCAAGCTCGGGCTCGTGCGCCAGCATGGCGATGAGCTGGGCGGCGTGGCTCGCGGCATCATCGCCGACCACCGTCGGCAGCCGGGCAAAGCGGGTCAGATCGGTGACCGGGATCACCACCCCCTCGCGATCGATCAGCTCCTGCTTGCCGGCATGCTGCCAGACCGCGAGCGGGTGGCGTTCAACCAGCCTGACCACCAGGGTGCCGGGCAGGCGACGCTCGATCGATGCCGAGCGCACCCACGGCAGGCTCTCCAGCTTCGCTTTCGCCCGGGCCGGGCTGACGGCGAGGATCGGCGTGCCGCGTCCGGCCGAGAGAGCGCCCATGATTGTCGCGGTGTCGGTCGTCTCGCGGCCCTCGACTTCGATATCGCCGACGACAAGGCCGAGCGCCGCACTCGCCGCGAGGGTCCGATCGGCCGCCCCGCTAAGGATCGCCTGGCCCGCCGGCAGCCGGCTCAACACAAACCCGCCGTAACCGCCCGTGGCAAGCACCATCAAAAGCACCCATGGAAGGACGCGGCGCAGCGCGGGGGCGATC
>JBARKH010000542.1:0-4311 GCA_049801295.1 Allostellaceae bacterium
GCTTGGCGCCGCCACCGCAATGGGATAAGTAAGCCGGCGCGGGCTGCAGCCGGTTCGCCCCGATAGCTCAGCGGTAGAGCACCCGCTTCGTAAGCGGTAGGTCGTCTGTTCAAATCAGACTCGGGGCACCAGCCTGATCTTGTAGGGGAATTTGAACGGGTGACTGGCGACGGCCGAAACCAGCTCGGCCGCTTCCCGGCTCAGCCGGTCGCCCCCGGCATCGCCCCGATCCAGGAGCCGTTTTGGACTTGCCACGGCGGATTGCTTTTCCGGCCCCTTCGGGCGCGCGCCGCTCATTGGCATGCCTTGGCATCGGCGACCGCGTCGGCGAAATCGTCATGGGCATCATCGAGCGCCCGTATTTCGGCGGCGCAGTCATCCTTCTTGGCGCTCGCCGAAACGCATTTGGCATAGAGGGAGAGCGCGTCGACGACCTGGGCGACGGCGGCCGTATAGCGATCGGCGAGTGTCGTGCAATCGGCCTTGTCGGCATCCGGGGCTGCCAAGAGCGCGAGCGCGACCAGACCGGCAGAGAGACTATACAAGCGAGGTTTTCCTCCGGTTCGGTGCGTCCCACAGGGACCACGCGGTTGACGCTTGGCTCCGGCATCGATATAAGCGCGCTCTTCCCGTTGCCAACGATTCAGCATGCCGCATCATAAATCCGCCGAAAAACGGCTTCGCCAAACCGAAACGCGCACGATCATCAACCGTGCCCGGATGAGCCGGGTGCGTACCTTCGTCAAGAAGGTCGAGACCGCGATCGAGACCGGCGACAAGGCGGCAGCCCAGTCGGCCTTGCAGCTCGCCCAGCCCGAATTGCATCGGGCGACGACCAAGGGCGTCCTCCACAAGAACACGGTCGCGCGCAAGCTGTCGCGGCTGGCCCTGCGAATCAACGCTCTCTGACCGACCGGCGCGGCTCATCCGACCGCACCCTCGCGGGGTCGCGCGAGGGTTTCCGGGCGTTTGCGTGGGAGCGTCATAAAATCGTCTTCGTTCCTGTTTCGATCTCGTTGCCACCGCTCCGACATGTGGCTAAAGTTCGCAGCAACGGAGCCACGAATTCCGCGGTTTTCGTGTAGATCTCGGTACTCGTCACTATATCGGCATGTATTCCTCTGATCAGGCCAGTTATGACTTGGCTAGGTGAGGAAGGCGCGCCCTAGATTTATCATGGCATGTGGGACCCGATATTGAATTAGCAGAAAATTTTTCGACAAAGCCTTAGGCTGTATCGAACCAAGAAACGGTCATTGCTTGGGGGGATAGGGTGGCGGGGGAATCAGTTCGAAGCGACCGGATCGATGATGCCGTACGGCCCGGCATCGGCGCGTGGGGGCGGGTGCTGGGCCACCTCAAGGACGAGGTCGGCGAGACCGCGTTCCGCTCCTGGCTCCAATCGTTGCGGGTCGAGCGGATCAATGAGGGCGAGGCCGTGGTCGCCGCGCCGACCCGTTTCTTGCGCAATTGGGTGGCCACCCATTACGCCGATCGGCTGCTCGCGCTGTGGCGCGTCGAAAACCCGCAGGTCGACCGCATATCGCTGATCGTCGATCCGCAGGTGGCGAGCCCGACGCACGAAGCGGGAGCGGTTTCCGAGGTCGCCGGCGCGCCGGCCGCCGCTGAAGAGCCGGCGAACCCCGGCGAAATCGCGGACGACAAAGGCTATCTCTCGGCGCCGCTCGACCCGCGCTGCACCTTTGAGAACTTCGTCGTCGGTAAGCCAAACGAGCTGGCGCATGCCGCCGCCCGGCGGGTCGCGGAGGCCTGCGCCGGCTCGGTCCATACGGTGCCGTTTAACCCACTCTTCCTCTATGGCGGCGTCGGTCTCGGCAAGACCCATTTGATGCATGCCATCGCCTGGCATGTCCGCATGAATGCCCCGCGCCGCAAGGTGATCTACCTGTCGGCCGAGAAATTCATGTATCAGTTCATTCGCGCGCTGCGCTTCCGCTCGACGATGGACTTCAAGGACCAGTTCCGCTCCGTCGATCTCTTGATGATTGACGACGTACAATTCATCAGCGGCAAGGATTCGACCCAGGAAGAGTTTTTCCATACCTTCAACGCGCTGGTCGATCAGAACCGGCAGATCGTGATTTCCGCCGATAAATCGCCGGTCGACCTCGAGGGCCTGGAAGAACGCATGCGCTCGCGGCTCGGCTGGGGCCTCGTTGCCGACATCCACCCGACGACCTACGAGCTGCGTCTCGGCATCCTTCAATCGAAGGCCGAGCAGAGCAGGCTCCGCCTGCCGCAAAAGCTGATGGAGTTTCTCGCCCACAAGATCGTCTCGAACGTCCGCGAGCTCGAGGGGGCATTGAACCGCATCACCGCGCAGATGCAGCTCACCGGTCGCGACATCACGCTCGAAAGCGCGCAGGAGCTATTGCACGATCTGCTCCGGGCCAATGAACGACGGGTGACGATCGACGAGATCCAGAAGCGGGTCGCCGAGCACTTCACGATCAAGATGGCCGAGATGACCTCCAGCCGGCGGGCCCGCATCGTCGCGCGGCCCCGCCAGGTCGCAATGTACCTGGCAAAGCAGCTGACCTCGCGCTCGCTCCCGGAGATCGGGCGCAAATTCGGCGGCCGCGATCACACCACTGTCATGCATGCGGTCAGGAAGATCGAGGAGCTGATCGTCAGCGACCGCGCGCTCGCCGAGGATGTCGAGCTCTTGCGCCGGATGCTGCAAAGCTGATGCGTCGGGGTGAACCGTCCGGGTATGGCGCCCGCGGTTCCGTGCTATACTGCCCTCCCGCCTGTCGCCCCGAACAGCCGCCGTAGCGCGCGTTCCGGGCGGCGCGGCTGGGGTGTGCTTCCGGTCCGCCAAGAGACGTGCAGTAACATGAAGCTTACCATCGAACGGGCCACCCTCCTGAAGGCGCTGGGTCACGTGCAGAGCGTCGTCGAGCGGCGCACCACGATCCCGATTCTCTCGAACGTGCTGCTGCGCGCGGAGGCCGGACGCCTGGCGCTGAGCGCGACCGACATGGATCTCGAAATCGTCGAGCGCGTGGCCGCGCGGGTCGAGCGCGACGGGCGTACCACCGCCCCGGCGCATACGCTCTATGACATCGTGCGCAAGCTGCGCGAGGGTGCCCAGGTCGAGCTGGAGGCTCCTGGGGGCAAGAACGAGATGACGCTGCGTTCGGGCCGCTCGACCTTTACGCTCGCGTGCCTCCCGCCCGAGGATTACCCGGTCATGTCGGCCGGTGACCTGCCGCACAATTTCGCGCTGGCGGCCGCCGAATTGCGCAGCCTCATCGACCGCACCCGGTTCGCCATCTCGACCGAGGAAACCCGCTATTACCTGAACGGGATTTACCTGCACGCGACCAAGAACAACGAGGTGCCGGTGGTGCGCGCGGTCGCGACGGACGGGCATCGCCTGGCGCGCGTCGAGATCACCGCGCCGGAGGGCGCCGCCGGCATGCCGGGGGTCATCGTCCCGCGCAAGACCGTGCTCGAATTGAGGAAGCTGGTCGAGGAGGGCGAGGCCGACGAGGAAGTCCAGATCGCGCTCGGCGAGACCAAGATCCGCTGTGCGATCGGCGAGGCTGCGCTGACTTCCAAGCTGATCGACGGCACCTTCCCCGATTACGACCGCGTCATCCCGGCCAATAACGACAAGATCCTCGAGGTCGATTGCAAAACCTTCGCCGAGGCGGTCGACCGCGTGTCGACGATCTCGACCGAGCGCAGCCGCGCGGTCAAGCTGGCGATCGAGAAGGGCGGCCTCGTGGTGTCGGCGACCAGCCCGGAAAACGGCACCGCGGTTGAGGAGCTCGAGGTGCGCTACGACAGTAGCCCCATAGAGATCGGCTTCAACTCCCGCTACCTCTTGGACATCACCGAACAGATCGCCGGCGAATACGTGCAGTTCCAGATGTCCGATGCCGGGTCGCCCACAATCGTGCGCGACGGCGCCGATGCGAGCGCGCTTTATGTGCTGATGCCAATGCGCGTGTGACCCGGAAGCGACCGCTCGGACCGGCGGATTCGGTGGAAATTCCGGCATTTCACCCCATATGACGAACATGCTTACCGCGGTGCATGCAGACCGCCCTAGCGCCAGCGTCGCGGGTCTGGCGCCGCGCGCCGGGCGAGTGGGCGTGACCCGGCTGGTGCTCACCGATTTTCGCAATTACCGCTCGGCCCGGCTCGACCTCGACCGCGAGATCGCCTCGGGGATCGCCCTTGGGCCGGTGGTGCTGACCGGGCCGAACGGCGCCGGCAAAACCAACCTCTTGGAAGCGATGTCGTTTCTCTCTCCCGGCCGCGGCCTGCGCAACGCCAGGC
>JBARKH010000543.1:0-4074 GCA_049801295.1 Allostellaceae bacterium
ACCGCACGCTGACGCAGGCTTGCGCGGGGCGCGCGGGCGCATGAGCGGGCCGGTCGATGTCACGCTCACCGTCAACAGACGGCGCTATGCGTTGCATCTGGAGCCGCGCCGCACCCTCCTCGACGCAATCCGCGACGAGTGTGGCCTCACCGGCACGCACATGGGCTGCGAGCATGGGGTGTGCGGCGCCTGCACGGTCATCGTCGATGGCGATCCGGTGCGCGCCTGTTTGATGTTCGCGGTGCAGGCGGAGGGGAGCCTCATCCGCACCGTCGAGGGGCTGGCGGAGGGTGGTGAGCTGGGGGCCTTGCAGCGCGCCTTCATCGCGCATCACGCCGTGCAATGCGGCTTCTGCACGCCGGGGTTCCTGATGCTGGCGACCGCAATCCTGGAGCACGAGCCCGATATCGGCGGCGAGGATTTGCTCGAAGTGCTGTCGTCGAATTTGTGCCGCTGCACCGGCTATCAGGGGATCGTCGCCGCGGTCAAAGCCGCGCTCGCCGCACTGCGCGAGGCGCGGAAATGAGCGCCGAGCTGAAACCGCCCTCCGGCCGCGTTATCGGCCGCTCGGTGGCGCGGCTGGAGGACCCGCCACTGGTTGCCGGACGCGGCTGGTTCGTCGGCGACATTTCCTTCCCGCATCAGCTGCACATGCGGGTGGTGCGCTCGCAATATGCCCATGCGGTCTTGCGCGCGGTCGATGCCGCCGACGCGCTCGCTTCGCCCGGCGTTGTTGCCGTGTGGACCGAGGCCGACATCGCTGATCTTCCACCGATTGATTTTCGCGATCCGGCGGGCGAGGCGTTGCGCCCCTACCGCCAGCCGCTGCTGGCGCGGGACCGGCTGCGCTATGTCGGCGAGCCAGTCGCCGCGGTGTTCGCGACCGACCCGTACCTCGCCGAGGATGCTGCCGACCTCGTCACCATCGAGGCTGAGGAGCTGACGCCTCTCCTCGATGCCGCCGCGGCGCCGGGCAGTTTTGCCGCCGGCCTCTCGACCGAAGCCTTGGTGCTGCGCGCCGGCTACGGCGAGGTTGATGCGGCGTTTGCCTCAGCCCATGCGGTCATCGCGCTCGACCTCGAGATCGGCCGCCATACCGGCGTCCCCCTGGAGACGCGCGGCGCGCTCGCGCATTACGACGCAATGCGCGACGTATTGGAGCTTTACGGCGCCGCCAAGGTGCCGCATCGCAACCGCGACGCGCTCGCCCGCATGTTCGGCAGCAGCGCCGCCGCGGTGGTGCTGAAGGAGGGCAGCACCGGCGGCGGGTTCGGCATCCGGGGTGAGCTCTACCCCGAGGATTTTCTGGTCTGCCTCGCCGCGCTCCGCCTCGCGCGGCCGGTAAAATGGATCGAGGACCGCCGCGAACACCTAATGGCCGCCAACCATTCGCGCCAGCAGCGCCATTATGCCCGCGTCGCGGTCGACGCCGAGGGAGTGGTGCTGGGACTGGAAGACGAATTCTTCCTCGACCAGGGCGCCTATGTGCGGACGCACGGCGCGCGCGTGCCCGAGATGACGATGGCGATGCTGCCCGGCCCCTACCGCATCCCGGCCTATCGCGTTACCGGCCATTTCCGCCTGACCAACAAAACGCCGGCCGCGACCTACCGCGCACCCGGCCGCTACGAAGGCAGCTTTGTCCGCGAGCGGCTGATGGACGCGGTCGCCGAGCGGCTCGGCCTCGATCCGCTGACCGTGCGCCGGCGCAATCTGATCAGCGCTGCCGAGATGCCGTTCACCCGCTCGCTCAGCGCATTGGGGACCGAGAGCGTTTACGACTCGGGCGACTATGCGCTGCTCCTCGACAAGGCGCTGGCGCGGATCGGCTGGGAGGCGTTGCGGGCCGAGTTGAAGCGGCGCCGCGCCGCGTCGGTGCGGGAGTCGGGATCTTTGTCGACAAGGGCGGGCTCGGCCCCCTCGACGGCACCCGGATAAGCGTCGACACAACGGGCGCCATAGAGCTGGTGACCGGCGGCTCCAATGTCGGCCAGGGGTTTGTGACGGCGATGGCGCAGATCTGCGCCGATACGCTGGGCGTCGATTACCGCCGCGTGCGGGTGGTTTACGGGCAAACCGACCGCATCCAGTACGGCATCGGCGCGCATGCCTCGCGTGCCTCGGTGATGACCGGCGGGGCGACCCATGCCGCCGCGCTGAAAGTTCGCGCGAAGGCGCTGGAGATGGCGGCCGGACTGTTGCAGGCGCAGCTGGACGAACTCGATATTGTTGACGGCGTCGTAGTTCATCGCGATCGGCCAGAAGGACCGTCGATCGCGCTCGGCGAGATTGCGCGGCACCTGGCGCCGGATTCGGCCCTCCGCGGCGAACGCGACCCCGGGCTCAGCGCCGAAGGCTGGTTCCGCGCCTCGCACATGACCTATCCCTATGGCGTGCAGATCGCGGTCGTGCGTGTCGACCGCGACACCGGAGGGGTCGCGGTCGAGCGCTACCTGTGCGCCTACGATATCGGCCGCGCGATAAACCCGATGCTGGTCGAAGGGCAACTCGTCGGCGGCGTCGTACAGGGGCTGGGCGGCGCGCTTTGCGAGGAATTCCGCTACGACGAGCGCGGCGAACCGCTGAGCGTCACCCTGGCCGATTACCTGCTGCCGACGGCGAGCCAAATCCCGGCGATCGAGGTGTTGCTCACCGAGGACGCGCCGAGCCCTTTGAACCCGCTCGGCATCAAGAGCGCCGGCGAGGGCGGCATCACCCCCGTCGGCGCGGTCATCGCATCGGCGATCGACGCGGCGATCGGCATCGCCGGCGCGGTGAGGCAATTGCCGATGACCCCGCAACGCGTCAAGGCGCTGCTCCGCGCCAAGCCGGGTGGCCGATCATGAGCTTCGTCACCTCGGCCCCATTCCCGCTTTCGCCGCAGTGGCGGAGGGGATGCTTCAATCAGCGGCGATGACGCTGTAGCAGGGTCGGCAGAAGGGGCAAAACCGCGTGACATCGCGCGGCATTCGCGCGAGGCTCCGCGCGCACTCGTCGCCCAAAGGGAGGATCCCCGCGATGCTCGAACAGGACGTCATCGTCACCACCAAATACGGCCGGATGCCGACCTTCGCGGTCTGCCCCGAGGGCCCCGGCCAGTACCCCGGCATCTTCTTCTACATGGATGCGCCGGGGATCCGGGAAGAACTGCGCAACATGGCGCGGCGGATCGCCCGCCACGGCTATTTCTGCGTGCTGCCCGACATGTATTACCGGCTCGGGCACCTGCGCTTCGACGTGGCGCGCCGCGACGATTCGATGATGCCCGCGATCCTGGCGGCGATGGCGAGCCTCACCAACGCCAAGGTGATGGACGACACCGGCGGCATTCTCGGCTGGCTCGACGCCCAGGACAAGGCAAAGCCCGGCCCGGTGGGGTGCGTCGGCTATTGCATGAGCGGCATGCACATCACCAACGCGGCGGCCTTCTACCCGCACCGCATCGCCTCGGCGGCCTCGCTCTATGGCGTCGGCATCATCACCGACAAGGAGGATTCGCCGCATCTCTTCCTCGACCGAGTGAAGGGCGAACTCTATTACGCCTTCGCCGAGACCGACCGCAGCGTCCCGCCGCACCTCCCGGGCGAGCTCAAGGGCCTGCTCGACAAGCACGACATCAAGCACGAGTTGAAGGTGTTTCCCGGCACCGAGCACGGGTTCGCCTTCCCCGAACGGGCGATCTACAACACGCTCGCCGCCGAGGAAACCTGGGCGAAGATGTTCGCGATGTGGGACCGCACCCTGAAATAGCGGATGTAGCCCCTCACCCTGTCCCTCTCTCCGCATGAGGGGTGAGGGAACCCGCTGAGAGGCCCGATCCTGCTCCCTCTCCCCGCACGCGGGGAGAGGGTTGGGGTGAGGGGGGGTCGGCAGCCAGCAAATCCATCGCCTCTGCGATCACGGTCTCGGCGGCGAGGTCATTGAGGTCGGGCGCGCCGAGAATGCTGACGACAGGACCGCGCGGCGCCACGCGCGCCGGGTCCGATGCCTTGGAAAACAGCACGACGAGCGGGCATCCCGCCGCCGCCGCGAGATGGCAGACCCCGGTGTCGTTGCCGACCGTCAGCCGGGCGC
>JBARKH010000544.1:0-13053 GCA_049801295.1 Allostellaceae bacterium
CCGCCGCCGGTCGTGCCGCCATGCTCGATGACGGCGGCGCAGACATAGCGCGGCGCCCCGACCGGCGCGAACGAGACGAACAGAGCGTGGTCGCGCTCCTTCCACGGGATCTCGGTGACCTTGCGCAACCCGTGGTCGCGCTCGTATTGGGTGATGCGCCGCACCTGGGAGGTGCCCGACTTGCCCCCCATCGCCAGGGCGGCATCGGCGATCCGGGCGGCGTAGGCGGTCCCGCCCTGCTCGTTCACCACCGCGTTCATTCCGTCGAGCACGAGGGCGAGGTGGCGCGGGTCGACGCCGAGCCCCGGAAACCCCGGGAGGCGCTGATCGGCCCCCTGCCGCATCGGCTCCTCGCGCACCAGGTGCGGAACAATTGCGCGACCGGTGGTGAGGCGTGCCGCCATCGTCGCCAACTGCAGGGGCGTCGCCAGCACCGAGCCCTGACCGATCCCGGAGATCACGGTCTCGCCCTGCTGCCAGCTGGTCCCGGTCGTCGCCAGCTTCCAGTCGCGCGTCGGCATCAGCCCGCCGCGCTCCCCCGGAATGTCGAGGCCGAGCGGGGCGCCAAAGCCGAAAGCCCGGGCCATCGCGGCGATCCGATCGATGCCGGTGCGCCGCGCCGTTTCGTAGAAGAAGACGTCGCACGAATGCTTGATCGCATCGCGCAGATGCAGCGTGCCGTGCCCGCCCTTTTGCCAGCAATGGAAAGTCGCGTCCCCGAGTTCCAGGTAGCCGGGGCAGGTGATCGCGGTCTGTGGGGTGATGGCGCCGGCGGCAAGCGCGGCGAGCGCCACCACCGGCTTGAATGTCGATCCGGGCGGATAGACGCCGCCGATCGCCTTGTCGGTGAGCGGGTTGCGCGGGTCGGTCGACAGCTCTTGCCAGAGCGCTGTGGTGAGGCCGGTCGAGAATAGCATCGGGTCGAAGCTCGGGCTCGACACCATGGCGAGCACATCGCCCGTCACCGCATCAAGCAGAACGCAGGAGACGCTGGGTTCCGACGCGCAGCGGCGCATGACGAAATCCTGCATCGCCATATCGAGGCCGAGCACCGCATCCTGTCCCGGCTGACCCGGCCGGGTGGCGATCTCGCGCACCACCCTCCCGTACGCGTTGACCTCGATCTCGGCGGTGCCGGCGACCCCGCGCAGCCGAAGGTCCTGGGATTTCTCGATGCCGCTCTTGCCGATGCGGAAATCGGGCAGCTCGAGAAGCGGATCGCCGTTCAGGTCCTTTTCCGATACCGCGGCGACATAGCCGAGCACATGCGCGGCCGTCGCCCCGTAGGGATAGGAGCGGATCATGCCTTGTTCGATGGCGATTCCGGCGAGTTCGGGGACGGCGACCTCGATCCGTGCCATCTCGTCCCAGCTCAAATTGGCGCGGACCACCAGTGGGACGAAGCTGTGCCTGCGCTTGGCGTCGCGCAGCACCCGGCGGCGGTCGGCATCCCCGATCTCGATCAGAGTGCCGAGCGCGCTCAGCGTCGCCTCGAGATTGCCGGCCTGCTCGGGCACGACAACGACGCGATAGTTGTGCTGGTTATCGGCAAGAGCGACGCCAAAGCGGTCGAAGATGCGCCCGCGCGGCGGCGCCAGAAGCCGCAGGTTGATGCGGTTCTCGTTGGAAAGGACTGTGTAGCGGTCCTTTTCGAGAATTTGCAACTGGTACATGCGGGCCGCGAGCATGGCGCCGAGCACCGCCTGTCCGCCGGCGAGGAGGGCGGTGCGCCGGTTGAGGAGCTTCTCGCGCTGGGTTTCCCGGGGCACGGTGCTGACGCTAGCCCGGGCGCGTCATCCGGCGGCGCCGATTAGCGCGCGCTGGGTCCGCCCGAGCGCGAAGCTAGCCACCGGAAAGATCGCGATCGTCAGCACCGTGCGAAACATGGTGCTGCGCAAGTCGAACAAGGTCAGCTGAATGAGGCACTGCAGAGCCCACAGCGCGAGCATCGCCGCGGCGCCCAAGAGGGCGAAGCCGGTCCACACGAAGGGGAAGGTGCGGTTGATGAAGTAGCGCCGGGTCCGCAGCACCGCGGCGCGCGCGAGCAGCAACACTAGCGCGCCGACCCCGACCGGCGACCCCGACAGCAGATCCTGAGCGAGCCCGATGGCAAAAACCCCGATCGGCGGCAGCAGGTCGGGCCGGTAGATCGTCCAGTGATAGACCGCCATCAGGGTGAAGGCGGGTGTCAGCGCCACATAACCCGGAACCGGCACGGGCAGGACCGTGATGATTGCGGCGACGAGCGTCGTCGCGATCGGGACCGTCCAGGCGACGCCGCTATTGACCCGCGGCAGGGAGGGAATGCTGGAAACCTTGAGAGCCATCGGCTCAGCGCACACTCGCCTCGTTGGCTGTCGCCGGCTTGGCCCGGCGTCCGGGGTGCGGCGCCGCCGGGACCGGTTCGGGCAAGGCCCCAGAGAGGCCATAATCGACGATCAGCACGTATCCCAGCCGCGACAGCCCGACATACGGCTCGACCCGCGCCTCGCCGGGGCCGAGCGCCGCGATCACCCCGACCGGCAGACCCGGCGGAAAGATCCCGCCATCGCCCGAGGTGAGAATACGGTCGCCGATCTTGATCGTGTTCGGTTCACCGACATAAAGGAGGCGAGGGCGCCCGGAATTATCGCCGGCCAAGACCGCGCTCGCGTGCGAGCCCTCGATGACGACCGGGATGCGCGAGTTGAGGTCGGTGATCAAGAGGACCCGCGCCGCCCGGCTCCCGACCTCGGTCAATCGCCCGACCAGGCCCTCGCCGGTAATGGCCGCCTGACCGCGCGCGAGCCCCCGGTCGGCACCGCCGTTCACCATCACCGTGCGGACATAGCCGCCGCCCGAATTGGCGATTACGCGGGCGGTGACGTAGGAGACCGCGGTTTCAGGGACCGACTTGAGCAGCCCGCGCAATTCGCCGTTGTCGGCGGAGAGCTTGAGCGCGATCTGCTGCCACTGGAGGAGCCGCTCATTCTCCTGCGTAAGCCGCAAATTATCCTGGTACATCGTGGCGATGCCGCGCACCCGGTCGACGAACGAGGCAGCCGCGCCGAGCGGGCGCGACAGCACATCGAGCACCGGGGCCGCATCGTCGGTCAGATTGGTGCGCAGCGTCTCGAACATCGTTTGGTCGGCCTTGCCGAGGATGATGATCGCCGCCGACAACAGAATGAGCAGCGGCGGCGTGGTGCGCTGGATCGTCGCGCGAAGTTGCGCCGACGGCCGGATCACCGATTCCCCCTCAGGCTATGCCGCTGCCGAACGCTCCCGTTCGGCCGGCGCGGCGGCGCTGGTGTTTCATGGTCCCCGATACCCCCCAGTTTCGGAGCTTACCCGAGATAAACCCCCTCACCACATGTTGATCAACAGGTTTTTTAGTGTTTTCATTTCCTCAAGCGCACGGCCGGTCCCCAGAGCGACGCAGCTCAACGGATCGTCGGCGATCGACACCGGCAACCCGGTGGCGTGCCGGAGCACGTAATCGAGATTCCCGAGCAACGCCCCGCCGCCCGTCAACACGATGCCCTTGTCGACGATGTCGGCGGCCAGTTCGGGCGCGGTATGCTCGAGCGCAACCTTGACCGCCTCGACGATCGAGCCGACCGGCTCGGCGAGGCTTTCGGAGATCTGCCGCTCGCTGATCACGATCTCCTTGGGCACCCCGTTCATCAGATCGCGGCCCTTGATTTCCATCACCCGGCCCTCGCCATCCTCGGGCATGCAGGCCGAGCCGATATCCTTCTTGATCCGTTCGGCGCTGCTCTCGCCGACCAGCAGATTATGATTGCGCCGGATATAGGCGATAATCGCCTCGTCCATCTTGTCGCCGCCGATCCGCACCGAGCGGGAATAGACGATGCCGCCCAACGAGAGGACGGCCACCTCGGTGGTGCCGCCGCCGACATCGACGATCATCGACCCCGTTGGCTCGGTCACCGGCAATCCGGCGCCGATCGCCGCGGCCATCGGTTCCTCGATCAAGAAGACCCGGCGGGCGCCGGCGCTTTCCGCCGATTCCTGAATGGCGCGCCGCTCGACCGCGGTCGAACCCGACGGCACGCAGATGATGATCTGTGGGCTGGCAAAGCTGCGCCGGTTGTGCACCTTGCGGATGAAATGCTTGATCATTTCCTCCGCAACCTCGAAATCGGCGATGACGCCATCGCGCAGTGGCCGGATCGCCTGAATGTTGCCCGGGGTGCGGCCGAGCATCAACTTGGCCTCCTCGCCGACGGCCAGGACCTGTCTCCTGCCCTTGACGCTGGCGATCGCCACCACCGAAGGTTCATTGAGGACGATCCCGCGGCCCTTCACATAGACAAGGGTATTCGCTGTGCCGAGGTCGATCGCCATATCGGCCGACAACAAACCGAGCATCCTACCAATCATCGCCACGGTGAATCCAAAGTTGCCGCCGATCCATGCTCTCGCGCAACCTACGGTTACGCCTTATATCAACTAGCCGATCAATGACAGTGACAGCCGCATCCGGCAACGGATAGTTGCTGCCGTCGCGATCGTCACGGTGAAGGCCAGCCTCGCTGCCCTGTCGAAACGCGATCCTTGCGGATTGCCTCATCTATTACAAGCCGCGCGTGGAGCGCCCGCTCTGCCGCCGGCCAAGCGCTTGAAAAACTTCCCCAGCTTGCCATCGTTTAGCTGACATGAAGAGTGCGTGGCTGGTCAAGCATTCCGTCCGGATCGCGCGGCACGCGACCAGCGTGTCGCTCGAAACGGCATTTTGGGAGGCGTTGTGCGAGATCGCCGCGCGGCGGGGTTTGTCGATCAACGCGCTCCTGGCGCAGATCGACGCCGAGCGCGGCGGCAACCTGTCGAGCGCGATCCGCCTTTTCGTGCTGGAGAGTTGCCGCCACGGCGAGCTTCAGGGTGGAGATCCGCCATCGCCGGCGCCGGCGCGCCGATGAGGCCGCGGTTGCGTGCGAGCCTGGCCGGGGCCACTTTGACTTTGGACGCAAGATCGGGCGGAGAGCGGAGGAGCGGATAATGCCATCGGTCGTCAATCTCAACCGGTTCCGCAAGGCGAAAAAGACCGCCGAGGCACAACGCCGCGCCGCGGAAAATCGCGCCACGTCCGGGCGCGGCAAGGCCGAGCGCCGCAAAGCGGACAGCGAACGCGACCACCGCGAACGCGATCTCGACAGCAAACGTATCGAGTAGCGCTGGGAAGGGTCAGCCCGGTTCCACGCCGAGCGCGCGGCGGTAGGCGCCGAACGTGGCCTCGTCGAAGCAGACGAAGATGACGCGCTCCAGCGTCCGGTTCTCGGCAAGATGCGTGCGCACCGCAGCGACCGCGATGTCTGCTGCCTCATTGCGCGGAAAGCCATAGATGCCGGTCGCGACGGCCGGGAAGGCGATGGCGCGAAATCCGCGGTTCTGCGCGATCGTGAGAGAGGATTGATAGCAGCGGGCGAGGATGTCTCCTTCGCCCGAATAGCTGCCCCGCCAGACCGGCCCGACAGTGTGGATCACATATCCGGCGGGCAGAAGGTAGCCGCGTGTCAGCCGCGCCTCTCCCGGTGGACAGCCACCGATAGCACGGCATTCGGCGAGAAGCTCGGGGCCTGCGGCGCGGTGGATTGCCCCGTCGACGCCGCCACCGCCGAGCAAGGACGCATTAGCGGCGTTGACGATCGCGTCGACCAAGAGCCGCGTGATGTCGCCGCGCTCCAGGCGAATGCGGTCATCCGGGGGCAGCTTCGTGATCATCGCCGATAGGTGTTACGCACAAAAAGAAACCGGGACCAGCATTACCTGGTCCCGGCTAAAGGGCGCGGGTGGCAAACCCGCGACAGGGAGACTTTGCCAAACCGGACCGCGGATTTAGGGGCGAGGGCCCGGCGCCCGCCCGCCTGCCGCATCGCTGCGGCACACCGAAGAAGACGCTTACCCAGCGAGCGCAGAAATGGCAGCTCTGGCCGGAAAGCGCTGGCTTGCCCGGCGCAATTCGGCCGACCGGGCCATCATGATCTCGGCTCGCCGGTCGGGCACGATCCCCATCAGTCGGCGCAGACCCTCTCGCCCGCGTGACAGGCGCGACCTTACCGTGCCGACCGGGACATCGAGGATTTCAGCGACTTCCTCGTAACGCATGCCCTCCAGGGCAATCAAGAGAATGACTGAGCGTTGTTCCTCCGGCAGCTTGGCGATGGCGCGTTCGAAATCGCGCAGTTCGAGCCGTTTGTCCTGGTGCGGCGCCTGGGTCAGCATCGGCTCGGTTTCGCTCAACCCGACCGCCACTCCCTCGCGGACCGCACGACGAACATGATTGACATACTGGTTATGGAGGATCGTAAAGAGCCAGGCCCGCAGATCGGTTGCTTCCTGCCACAAGTGCAGCTTCCCAAGCGCGCGGGCGAGGCAGTCCTGAACCAGATCGTCCGCGGCGGTGACGTCGCGCGTGAGCGAGCGCGCATAGCGCCTCAGGCGCGGGATCTCCGCTTCGATACTCCGATAGATGTCGGACACGGCACCCCCTCTCGCTCACCGCGACCGGACCAGCGGCCGGTCGAGTCTGGCGCGAGCTTATCGGGGGGGCTGTAATCGGTTGATGTCAGCGCCTGCGGTTTTGTGTAAGAAATTGTAACCATTTGTGCGGGGCGCCACATGTTCGCGCAGCGGCTCGAGCGGTTCGTCATCGATCTCCCCGGCAAGGCCCGGGGCCACCAAACGCAGGATCGCCGCGCATGAGCGATAACGGTCACATCCTGGTAGTCGATGATCAGCAGGAGATCCGCGAGCTGGTGCAAGACTACCTGACCGGCGAAGGCTATCGGGTGTCGACGGCGCATGACGGGGCGGGCATGCACCGCGTGCTGAGCCAATCTCCCGCCGATCTGGTCATCCTCGATTTGATGCTGCCTGGCGAGGATGGACTGACGCTGGCGCGCTCGCTGCGCAGCCAATCGGGTATCGGGATCATCATTCTCACCGGCCGCGGCGAGACCGTTGACCGCATCATCGGTCTTGAGATGGGCGCCGACGATTATCTGCCAAAGCCGTTCCATCTGCGCGAACTGCTGGCGCGGGTGAAAAGCGTCCTGCGCCGCGTCCAAAGCCGGACCGGCGAAAATCCGCAGCCGGTTCGGTCGCGCGCCCGGTTCGCCGGCTGGAACCTCGATTTGTCGAGCCGCGAGTTGCTCTCGCCGGCCGGCCACGGGGTCCGGCTGACGACCGGCGAATATGATTTGCTCGCCGCTTTCGTCAACCATGCCAATCAGGTGCTCTCGCGCGATCGGCTCTTGGATCTGGCGCGCAGCAGGGAGGCGGGGCCATTTGACCGCACGATCGACGTCCAGGTCGGACGGCTGCGCCGCAAGCTTGAGGACGATTCGCAGAACCCCACCCTCATTAAGACGGTACGCGGCAGCGGCTACATCTTCACCCCGGCCGTCGAGCTGAGCTGAGCTGCCTTGCTGCCTAACGCATATTACCGGTGTGGCCGAGCGAATAGCGGCCGGGTTGCGGCCAGACAGTCAGCCCGTGCGGTTCGACGCCGACCGGGATCATGGTGACCGCCCCCGAATCGGTGTCGATCGCATAGACGACGCTGTCGTAGCGCCCGGAGAGCCAGAGCAGTTTGCCGTCGGCGCTGACGTTGCCCATGTCGGGGCTGCCGCCACCCGGGATCGGCCAATTCGCAACGACCGCCCGAGTCGCGAAATCGATAACCGAGACGCTCCCAGGGCCACGCCACCGGCCCTTCGGCGAGTGCGAGCCGCGGTTGGTGACGTAGAGCCGCGTCCCGTCGCGGCTCGGGTAGAGGCCATGCGTGCCGATTCCGGTCGGGATGAAGCCGATCTGCTTGAACGCATCGCCATCGACCACGAAGACGCCGTCGGCGAGCATGTCCGCGACATAAAAGACCTTGCCGTCCGGCGAGACCCGGATGTCCTGCGGCATTTCGAAACCGCAGAAAGCGGCATCGGTCGGACGGGCATTCGGGGCCGGGAGATTCTCGGCGAAGCTGACGCGCGACAATTTCAGGTGGCCGACAATCTTGCGATTGACCATGTCGACCTTGATCAGCCCGCCGCCGCGGAACTCGCAAGTGAAGATCGCGTATTTCCCGTCGATCGAGAAATCCGCGTGGTTGACGCCCGAGCATTGCGGCGTCGGCAGCGACTGCTGCAGCGCCATTTCCTGCGGGTCGCGGAAATCGAGCTGCTTCAAGCGCTCGGCGACGACGATCGCGGCGCGGCCGTCGGCGGTGAAATAGAGGTTGTAGGGATCTTCGACCGGGATCGCCGGGCCGGGTTTGCCGGTCTTTGGATCGATCGGGGTGAGACTGCCTTCTGTGCCGTGCCGACCGTTATTGTTGACCCACAGCGTCTTGAGGTCCCACGAGGGGACGATGTGCTGCGGCTGGGGGCCGACAGGAAAACGGTCGACCACCTTGAGCGCCGCCGGATCGATCACATAAACGTCGTTCGAATGGAGGCTCGGGACATAGACGCGCGGCAAGGCCCCGGCGACGGCCGGGCTCAAATGCCCCGCGGCCGCCTCGCTATAGAGGTTGGCCGGGTCGACGACCGGCGGCATCCCGGGCAGCACCTCCACCGCCGCGGTTGCCAGCAGGCGGCCGGTCCACAGGCATAAGCCGATCGCGAGCGTCGCGGCGAGAGCCCGGGTCAGCTTCGTTCGTCTGGTCACGGTGAGGCCTTCTCCTCAGCGGCGCGCGACGGCCGTCTTGATCGCCGCGACGGTCGTCGAGACGATCAGGTCGACTCCGAGCTGGCCGAGCGCCGCGCTCGCCCGGGTTGGGTCGCCGTTGTCACCTTCGCCCGGCTTCAGCCGGTCGGCGCGAACCAGGCTCGGATCGAGTGCCAACGTAAGTGATGTATCGGCGAGCCCGGCATGGGTCCCCACTTCGCTCGCCGGATAGCCGCGGGCCTCGAGCAGCGTCGCAAAACCATGCTCGCTTTCGCGGTAGTATTCGGGGACCGCATGGATGCGCACCGGCGACGCCGCCCATTCGCGGTCGAGGCGCTGTGCCACCGCGGCTTCATCGTTTTGATAGGAGCCGTGATCGCCGAGAAAGACGATGTCGCGGAACCCATGCTGCTTGCAGCTGCGCGCCGCGTACTCGATCACCTTATCGAACGCCTCTTGCGGGACCGTGATTGTCCCGGGAAAGCGCATATGCCCGGTCGGCGGATTGACCTGGCCCTCCGGCACGTAGGCTAACACCGGCGCGACAAGCGCGGTGCCGAGCGCAGCGGCAATCTTTCCGGCGAGGAGCCTCACCCGGACATTATGCTTGCCGATCGCCATGTCCGGTCCGTTTTGCTCGGTGCCGCCGATCGGGATGATCACCGTCGTCATGCCGGCAGCGATGGCATCGCGCAGTTCGGTCCAGGTCAGATCCTCGATGAACACGCTGGAAGGGGCGGCACGCGCCTCTGGCGTTAGCGCGAAAAGAACGCAGAGCAGCAGCAAGGCGTTTCTCGCGCGCATCTCGTCGGTTCCTCGTCGGGCCACGCGGGATCGGCGCTACGCCCGATTGGCCAGCTTACTCAGCTCAGCCGTTGCGGCAATGCCGCGATCGCGGCATCAAGCAATGCCGCGCCCCGCGCCTCGTCGATCTGCGACACGATAATCTCGCGCGCCGCGCCAATCGCAACATCGATCGCGACGGCGCGGATTTCGTCGAGCGCCTTCTGCTCGGCCTGGGCGATCCGCTCCTCGGCGAGGCGCTGGCGCCGCGCCAGTGCGTCAGTGAGGTCGCGGGCCGATTGCGCGGCGATGCGTTCGGCCTCTTCGCGGGCATGCGCGACGATGGCCTCGGCTTCGGCCGCCGCTTCGCGCCCCTTCTGCTGATATTGCGCGAGCAATTGCTCGGCTTCGTCGTGCAGTTTCTTGGCTTCGTCGAGCTCGGCGCGGATCCGGGCGGCGCGCTCGTCGAGGCTGCCGATCAGCGACTTCTTCGCCGGCTTCCACACCACCGCGACAAAGATCGCCGCGGCGACCAGCACCCAAAATTCGGGATCGGCAAAGAGATGCATCAGCCCGGCCTCGCGGCGAGGGCGCCGTCTACCGCCGCTTCCATCCGGGCGGCATCGGGAGCCGACCCGGTCAACTTCTCGACCACCGTGCGACCGACATCGACGGCGATGCCGCGAATTTCGGTCAACGCCTGGTCCTTGCCGGCGGCAATGCGGCGCTCCGCTTCCGCGATCTGCTGCGCCAACGTGTCGGCGAGCTGGCGCTGGCGCTCCGCTGCTTCGGCGGCGATGCGCCCGGAAGTTTCCCGCAGCGTCGCCTGTGCCTCGGCGCGTGCCGAGGATAGCGTCTTCTCATAGGCGGCGAGAACGGCTTCGGCTTGGGCCCGCAACTCGCCGGCGCGGCCGAGATCGGTGTCGAGCTGCCGGCGGCGCGCCTCGATCGCCCGCCCGACCTGCGGCACCGCGAGCCGTTTCATCAAGACGTAGAGCACCAAGAAGGTTACTGCGAGCCAGACCAGCTGTGGCAGAAACCCGGCGGGATCGAGTTGCGGCATGAGGGAACCGACGCCCGGTCGCGGCCTAGACCGCGTAGAGCACGAGGAACGCGATCAGCAACGCATAGAGCGCCACCGCCTCGGTCAAGGCGAAGCCGAGCATGCCGATGCCGAACACCTGGTCGCGCGCGGCCGGATTGCGGGCGATCGAGCTGACCAGGCTGCCGAAAATGTTGCCGATACCGACGCCGGCTCCCGCCACGCCGATCGCGGCAAGGCCGGCGCCAATCATTTTCGCGGAGGTCGGATCCATTGCATCATCCTTTGCTGGAGAGTTGCGGAGCGGAAGGGGTTGGCGGGCGCGATCAGTGCAGGTGGATCGCGTCGCGCAGGTAGAGACAGCTGAGGATCGTGAACACATAGGCCTGCAACGCGCACACGATCATCTCCAGGGCGAACATCGCGACATTGATCGCGATCGGGAGAAAGCCGAAGAGGCCGAGCGTTATCGTGAAGCCGGCGAACACCGCCATCATCGTGTGCCCGGCCATCATGTTGGCGAACAACCGGATGCCAAGGCTCACTGGCCGCGACAGGTAGGAAATGATCTCGATCGGAACGAGGACCGGCGCCATGAACACCGGCGCCCCTGGCGGAAAGAAGAGGCTGAAGAAATGAACGCCGTGGCGCACCATGGCGACGACAGTCACCATCAAGAAAACGAAAATGGAGAGCGCAAATGTGACAACAATTTGCCCGGTAACGGTAAAACTGTACGGAATGAGGCCAAGAAAGTTGCTGAACAAGACGAACATGAAGATCGAAAACACGAGCGGAAAGAATTCGATTCCCTCGGTCCCGACGTTCTCGCGGACCATGCCGGCGACGAACTCATAGGACAATTCGGCCACCGATTGCAGCCGTCCCGGGACCAGGGCGGCCCGGCGCGTCGCGCCGACCAAGAGGAGCATGATCAGCGCGACCACGAGCGTCATCAGCAAAGCCGAATTCGTATAGGAGATGTCAATGGGGCCGATGTGCAGCGGCACCAGCGGCTTGACCACGAACTGTTCCAGTGGAGCGCTAACTTCGACCACGTTCTTCCCCAACCTCGCATCGCCGCGTGCGGCGGCTCACTCACCCCGGGCGGCTCGGTGGCGGGCTTCCGCCGCCCATGCCCTGCACCGCCCGAAACACGTTGACCACCCCCGCCGCGCTCCCCAGGAAAAATCCCGCGATCAAGCCCCACGGCCGGGTGCCGATATAGCGGTCGGCGAGCCACCCGAGAGCCAATCCGACACAGAGCGCGGCGAGGAGCTCGATCCCGATGCGCAAGCCAAACCCGAGCGCACCGCCCGAGGTGACGTCGCCACCGCCACCCGATTCCTCCTGACCAGCTTGCGAGCGCGCCTTGTCGATCTCTTCGCCGAGTCGCCTCAATGGGTCGGGTGGGCCGCTATCGCTCATTCAGGGACATGCAGCCATCCTCGCCGACCGCTGTCAGCCGGACCGGCGCGCAAGATAGTTAGCGCCCCCCAGCCTGTCAAACGGAAGGCATCGCGAGGCGAGAGTACGGTTCAGGCGGTCTGCCGCAACTCGGCGGCGCGCGCGAGATCGACCGATACCAGCTGCGAGACGCCGCGCTCGGCCATCGTCACACCGAACAGGCGATCCATTCGCGCCATGGTAACCCGGTGATGGGTGATCAAGAGAAACCGGGTCCCGGTGCTGTCCGCGATGTCGGCGACCAGCCGGCAGAAGCCGTCAACATTGGCGTCGTCGAGCGGCGCGTCAACTTCGTCGAGGACGCAGATCGGCGCCGGATTGGTCAGGAACACGGCAAAGATGAGGGCGATCGCGGTCAACGCCTGCTCGCCGCCCGAGAGCAGCGACAAGGCGGAGAGGCGCTTCCCCGGCGGGCTCGCCATGATATCGAGCCCAGCTTCGAGCGGGTCGTCGCCGCCGGCCCATGCGAGTTCGGCCTTGCCGCCGCCAAAGAGGCGGGCAAAGAGCTCGCCGAAATGGGTGTTGAGTTCGTCGAATGCGCCGACGAGCCGGGTGCGGCCCTCCTGATTGAGGGTGGCGATGCCGCGCCGCAATCGCGCGATCGCGGCGGTCAGATCGCCCCTCTCATGTTCGAGCCCGCCGAGCCGCGCCGCGACTTCCGCAGCTTCCCGTTCGGCGAGGAGATTGACCGGACCCATCGCGTCGCGCTCGCGTGAGAGGCGATCGAGGCGCGCGGCGAGATCGTCGCCGCTCTCGGCAACCGGCATGGCAAGGTCCTCCGGGGTCTGACCGAGGCGCTCGGCGATTTCGGCGCGCAGCCGCGCCAGCGCTTCGGACGCAGCCTCGCTGCGCGCCTGGAGCCGGGCGCGCTGTTCCCGCGCTTCAGCAACCGCTGCATTGCTCTGGCGCGTCGCTTCGCTAGCCTCGCGCAGCCGGGTCTCGCTGAAAGCAAGCGCATCGCCGGCGGCGCGCTGTTCGGCGGCTGCGGCTGCAATGCTGTGGGCGAGCGCCTCGGTTTCGCTGGCGATCGCGGTCGGGCGGGCGGCCAGTTCCGCGATTTCCGCGGTGATCGCGCCCTGCCGCTCGGCCAGGAC
>JBARKH010000545.1:0-11210 GCA_049801295.1 Allostellaceae bacterium
GCGGCGGCCACCCTCGCGCCAAACGGCCGGCCGAGCCAGCGCAGCCACAGCCACGCCGTGATGCCGAGCCCCGCGACCAGCGTCGCGCCGAGGATTATCCACGCGCGCCGATCGGTCCGGTTGCGCAATTCGGCATCGGGGTCGAAGACGTAATCGTCGGTGTCGGCGGTCCGCAGCACCGCGCCGACCCCGATCATGCTCGCCTCGATGCTGTTCCAGCGCGCCGCGTTGGCGTGGCCGAGCTCGACCTCGGGATAGCGCGCGAGCCGGCGGGCGAGGTCCGCCTGATAGGCGGCAAACCCGGCCGGATCGGCAATCCCCGGCGGGTGCGGCAACTCGGCCACCAGTCGCTTGGCGATCTCGTCGGTGTGCTGCAGCGCGTAGTCCCAGCCTTTGAGCGAGGCCTCACGGAAGCCGCGCACGGTCTGCTCCTCGGCCTTGCCCAGGCGTTGCAGCGTGAACAGCGTGTCGCCATAGAACTCGACGCGATAATCGGCCGGGTTGAAGGATTTGAGCGCGATCCCCTTGGTCCGCGCCAGCCAGGGCTCCTCCCAGGCCGACCCGGTCACCGCATCGACTTTGTGGGTGGCGAGCGCGGCGACGCCCTCCGATGGCTCGATCGACACCGATCGCAATTTGGCGCGGTCGACCCCCTCGGCCTTCAATGCGGTGGCGAGCTCGATATCGAGGATGTTGCTGGCGGGCAAGCGCCCGAGCTTGGCTTTGAGGAGGGCGCCGGGCGACGCAAAATCACTGTCGGCCCGGTAATAGACCGCCGCGCCGCTCTCCTGGAAGATCGGCGCCAGCAGCAACAGCGGCAGGCCCTGGGCGATGCGCACCACGAGTTCGGCGGTGCCGGTGCCGAATTGGGCGCGGCCCTCGGTCAGCTCGCGTACCGAATCGACCGGCGGCTCGCCCGCGCCCGCCCCCGGCTTGATCTCTACTTCCAGCCCGGCATCGTGGTAAAACCCCTGCCACAGCGCCGCGTAATACCCGGCAAACTCGAATTGCGCCGGGCCGTGCAGCTGGAGCACGACCTTCTCCGCGGCGCTCGCGGCGCCGGCCACCGCCATCCCCGCCAGGATCGTGGCGACAGCCATCAATCTCGACATCGCGTCCCCCAGCTCGCGCCCCCAACTTGCGCCCCCGGGGCCGCGCCCCCCATGTCACCGCGAAACCGCCGCGAAATCAATCGCCGTCGTGTGCCTGGCCGTAGCCGATCGCGCCGCGCACCTTGCCGCGAAACACCCAATACGACCACGCGGTGTAGCCAAGGATCAACGGCAGCAGGAACACCGTGCCGACCATGAGGAAGGCCTGCGAGCGCGGCGCGGCAGCCGCGTCCCACAGCGTGATCGCCGGCGGCGCGATCATCGGCCACAGGCTGATCGCGAGCCCCAAATAGCCCATCGCAAACAGCCCGATCGCGGCAATAAAGGGGATGAACTCGGCGCCGCGTAAGAGCGCCCGCCACAATCGCCAGGCGATCGCCGCGGTCACGATCGGCACCGGGCTCAACAGGATTATGTTGGGTGAGGTAAACCAGCGAGCGGCGATCCGCGGGTCGAGAAACGGCGTCCACAGGCTGACCGCCGCCATTGCCGCGAGCACGCCGGCGACGAGCCAGATCGCCTGACGGCGCGCCCACAGCTGCAATTCGCCCTCGGTCTTGATCAACAGCCAGGTGGCGCCCAGGAGCGCATAGCCGCAAAGGAGCCCGATCGCCGTCAGGAGGCAGAACGGGGTCAGCCAGTCGAAGGCGCCGCCGACAAATTCGCGCCCCTTCACGCTAAAGCCCTGGACGAACGCGCCGAGGACGACGCCCTGGGCGATCGTCGCCGTCACCGACCCATAGTGGAAGGCGGCGTTCCAGCGGCGCTTTCCCGAGGGGCTCGCGGCAGCCCGCAACTCGAAGCTGATGCCGCGGAACATCAGCGCCAGCAGCATGATGAGGATCGGGAAATAGAGCGCCGGCAGGATGACCGCGTAAGCGAGCGGGAAGGCCGCCAGGAGCCCGACCCCGCCGAGCACCAGCCAGGTCTCGTTGCCGTCCCAGACCGGCGCGACCGAGTTCATCATCGTGTCGCGTGCCGCCTCGCCGGGCGCGGCGCGAAAGAGAATGCCGACACCCAGGTCGAACCCGTCCATCAGCACATACATAAAGACGCCGAAGCCGAGGATCAGCGTCCACAGTGGCACGAAATCGAAGGTCGCATTCATGCCGGCCGCTCCGCCGCCGCCTCGTCATCGCTCGGGCCGGCGCGGACGAGCGCGCCCAGGTAGTAGAGGCTCAATGGAAAGACCACGAGATAGACGGCTACATAAAGCGCCAGCGATGCCATCACCTCGCCGCCGCTCAACGACGGAGTGACCGCGTCGGCGGTACGCAGCTGATGGTAGACGACCCAGGGCTGGCGTCCGGTTTCGGTCACGATCCAGCCGGCGATCACCGCGACAAAGCCAGAGGGCAGGCTCCACTCGCAGGTAACGAGAAACCAGCGCATATCGTAGAGCCGGCCGCGCCAGCGCAGCCAATTCCCGACGATGACGATTCCCAGCATCAGAAGGCCGATCCCGACCATGACCCGGAAGCTCCAGAACACGATCGCCACCGGCGGCCGGTCGGAGGGCGACCACTCCTTCAAGCCGCGCACCGTGCCGGTGAGGCTGTGGGTCAGGACGAGGCTGCCGAGATAGGGGATCTCGAGCGCGGCGCGGTTGGTTTCCGCCGCTTCGTCAGGCCAGCCGAAGAGGATCAGGGGCTGACCGGCCTCGGTCTCCCAATCGCCCTCGATCGCGGCCACCTTCTCGGGCTGGTAGCGCAGCGTATTGAGGCCGTGCTGGTCGCCGAGCACGATCTGCAGCGGCACCAGCACGCTTAGGAGCCACAGGGTCATCGACAGCATGCGGCGGCTCTCTGGGAGGGCGCGGCCCCGTCGCAGATACCCGGCGGCGATCGCCACGACGACAAACCCGGTCGTCACCATAAAGGCGTTGAGCGTGTGGGCGAGGCGGTAGGGAAAGGACGGGTTGAACACCACCGCCCACCAATCGGTCGGGAAATAGCGGCCGTCCTCGATTTCATAGCCCGCCGGCGTCTGCATCCACGAATTGGCGGCGAGGATCCAGAACGCGGAGAAGAGGGTGCCGGCGGCGACCGTCAGCGCGGCGACGACCCGCGCCCATTGCGGCACGAGGTCTCGCCCGAACAAAAGGATTCCGAGGAAACTGGCTTCGAGAAAAAAGGCGGTCAGCACCTCATAGGCCATCAAGGGCCCGATGACGTTGGCCGTCATGTCCGAGAACCGGCTCCAATTGGTGCCGAACTGGAACGGCATGACGACACCTGAGACGACGCCGAGCCCGAACGAGATCGCGAAAATCCTCAGCCAGAATGCCGAGAGCCGGAAATAAATCCGGTCGCCCGTACGCCAATAGCGCCATTCGAGGAGCGCGATGAACGAGGACAGCCCAATCGTGAACGCCGGCAACAGGATGTGCAGCGCAATGACCCAGAAGAATTGCAGGCGCGACAGGAGGACAGGGTCGAGGGACATCGCCATGCCGGGTTGAGCGCTCGCCGTGCAGTCAAGGACGGTTCCGACGATTTATAGCGACCGGATGCCGGCGCGTCATGCCCGGGGCTTCGTGCCGGTATGTCCTAGTCTGAAATTCTGCAAAGGGGTGGAGAGCCGACCATCCTGGATTTCGAGCTCAATGACGCGCTCGCGCCGATAACAGACACGCGCGTCGGCGCTCTCACTTAGAAAATGCGGGATCGTACTAACGCCTAGCGCGCAGGCCATATTCAAGTTAGCTGTTCAGCATGAGTTATGACGAATTAGCGCATGCCTACGAGGCAGCCGTGCATGCCGCGGCCGGCGCGGCCGTCGATGCCGAGGAAGAAGCGCAGCTGACGACTCCCGTGAGTAATCTGCTCTCAGGCGTTGCCGCTGAGGCTGAGCTGGGAACGCTTCGGCTGATACGTGAGACGCGCTTGGATCGCACCCGCCCCGACTTCGCCGCGCTGCTGACGCAGGGTTTGACAACGCGGCAGAAGGGCTTTGTTGAGCTGAAGGCACCAAGCATCTCCGTAGACGTGACGGAATGGACCGGTCGCAATGCGCGGCAGTGGGATAGGTTGCGCGAGGAAGCAGAAATTTTGATCGTCTGTAATGGCATCCGAGCGCAGCTTTACCGCGACGGAGAGCCGATTGGCGAGCCCGCACCTCTTCCCTACACCGACGCACGTCATTGGCGGCCCGACGCGCTTGCGCGCCTGCTCGGCCGCTTCATCGAATTGAACCCAACGCCGGTTGTAGCCGTCACCGCACTATCGCGCAGATTGGCCGTGCGGACGGCCGATTTGCGCGATCGGCTTCTCTGGCTGCTACACCAATCCGGCGAAGCCGGGGCCTTGGCGCAAGGAAGTTTCCGCGCATGGCGACAACACGTCTACGCCCAAGCGACCGAACGCGACTTCGCCGACGGCATCTCGCAGGTCGTCGCGTATGGCATGGTCTTGGCCGTTCTCGCCGCGATCCCGCTGATGAGAACCAAGACGGGCTAATCACAGTTGCCGAAGCACGCGCCGCGATCCGGCAATCGAGCCCGATGCTTGCCGCCGCCTTTGCGCCGCTGATCGATCGAGTGCCCCTGGCCGAAGCGGTGCGTGTCGAGCTCGGCGCGCTTGAAACGCTCATCAGCGCTGTTGACGCGCGCCGGGTTAACGCGAGCGCTGATCAGCGCGGCGAACCTTGGCTGTTCTTCTACGAGGACTTCCTCAGCGTCTATGATCCCGAAGAGCGGCGGCAGGCGGGTGTCTATTTCACGCCGATCGACGTTGTCCAAGCGATGGCGACAATTACCGATCACCTGTTGGTGGAACGATTTGGTCGCCGGCTGGGCTTCGCTGATCCCCAGGTCGTCACTCTCGATCCCGCGACTGGCACCGGCACGTTCCCGCTGGCCGTGATCGACAAGAGCGTCAGGCGCGCTACGGCGGCGCGAGGCGCTGCCGGCGAACGGCAGGCGGCAGCTAATCTCGGGCAGAACCTTTATGCATTCGAGCTTCTGCCTGGCCCATACTCGGTTGCCCATCTACGGCTCACACAAAGGCTCGTAGCTCTGTCAGACGGCCGCGTCGCCGCTGCGCAGGTGATCCTGACAGACACGCTCGAATCTCCGGCGGCGACGGGCGATCAATATGCCTTGTTTGGCGACGCCGAGACGCTAGCGGCGGAGCAGAACCGTGCGCGGCGCATCAAACTGGAGCAGCGCGTCACTGTCGTTATCGGCAATCCTCCTTATCGCCGGGTCGAGCGCGTGGCGGAGGGGCGAGGATCGGGCGGCTGGGTGGTGAGCGGACGCGTGCCGGGGCGGAACGATACGCGCAGCCTGTTCGCAGATATTTACGAGGTTGCGATCCAGAACACGATCTTCAGCCACATCGCCAACCTGTACAACCTCTATGTTTATTTCTGGCGCTGGGCGATATGGAAGGCGTTCGAGGCGCACGGCGACGGGCCTGGCGTGGTCGCGTTCATCACTGCCGCGAGCTGGCTGACCGGGCCCGGCTTCATGGGGCTCCGCCAACTCGTTCGCGAGATTTGCGACGAAGCGTGGGTACTCGACCTTGGTGGCGATAATCGCGGGGCCAATCCCGAGGAGAATGTCTTTGCCATCGAGACGCCTGTCGCGATCGTAGTGCTCGCACGGGACGGCGCGAGCGATCGCAATCAACCGGCGCGGGTCCACTATCGCCGGGTCTACGGGACCGCCGACGAAAAGTTGCGCGCGATGCACGCAATCGCCGAAACCGATATCCCCCTCGCCGGGCAATGGTTGACGCGGCAACGGGCTGGCTCGATCCGTTCGTGCCGCCGACCGGCGATGCCGCCTGGACCGACTTGCCGCTCGTGACCGACATTTTCCCGTGGCAGCAGCCCGGTTGCAAGTTCGGTCGGACATGGCCAATCGGGCCCTCGCCGGACTTGTTAGAGCGGCGCTGGGAGCGGTTAGCGGCTGCATCCACGGTGGAGAAGCGCGAACTCTTTTTCACGGCGAAGACCGGCCGCAATATCGACACATCGGTCGACCCCCTACGAAGGCTTTCGGATGCCCGGGTTAGTACCCCCCATGAGCCAATTATGCGGTATGGGTACCGCAGCTTCGATGTGCAGTGGGCTTTTCACGATCCTCGCATGGCGGCGAGAGAAAGCCCGTCCCTCTGGCAATCTCTTTCGAATCGACAGATTTTCTTTTCGTCGTTGCTGACCGGGCAAATTGGGCAAGGCCCAGCACTTACCTTGAGCGTTTATGTACCTGACCTGCATTTCTTCAGGGGTAACTTTGGGGGCAAGGATATTATTTCGTTGTATCGCGATGCTGCTGCCCGCGAACCTAACGTAACCATGGGTCTGCCGAGAGTATTGGCTGATCGACTTGGAATCGATGCGCCGACCCCGGAAGACATCGCAGCCTATGTCTACGCGTTGTTGAGCGCCTCCGCCTACCAGGCACGCTTCGCCGACGAACTGCGGACGCCCGGTTTGCGCGTGCCAATTACCGCCGACGCCGCGCTCTGGGAAGAGACGCTGGCGGTCGGGCGCGAGCTAATATGGCTGCATAGCTACGGCGAGCGCTTTCGCGACCAGAATGCAGGACGCGGCGGACAGGTACCATTCGTTGACGGAATCGGCTGGACTGAACCCGTTTCGGCCATGCCGTCCGGCACCTCGGCAATCCGCTACGACGAGCAAACACAAACATTAGTCATCGGAGATGGTCAGGTCTCGGGCGTCCGGCCTGATGTGTGGGCCTATTCGGTCACTGGAATGCCGGTGGTCGCGAAGTGGCTCGGCTACCGTACCGCTAGACCGACCGGCCGCGCGGCGTCTTCGACCAGCGCGCTGGATCAAATGCGTCCAGCAGTTTGGCCGGACGAGTGGAACGATGAATTGCTCGATCTGCTGCGTGTGCTCACCATTACACTCGATCGCCAGCAGATGCTTGCTGACCTTCTCACAAGAATTTGCGAGGCACCCCTTATCTTGGGCTCCGAGCTCCCGATCCCGGGCGTGGCGGAAAGGCGGCTTCCGGCGACGTTGCGCGCGCCAACGTTCGACTTTGGCTAAATACTCCTGCTCGTTCGCTATTCGCTTGATCCATATGGAATCGCGCGGGTCACTCCGGCCAAGCCCAGCCGCGATGTCTGAGTAGGGGCATGACAGGCCCTGCCGGTCGATAGCGACCGGCGGCCGGTGGCGCGGGGGGCTTGTGCGATGCTTCGGTGCGCACCATATGAGATTGATATAGTTCCACTTTTGGGCAAAAGCGCGAGGCCGCCAAATTCCCTGCCGGCGTGCAAAAATTCCCTGCGAGGCGGAAGAAATTCCCTGCCGCCGGTGCGGAAAATTCCCTGCTCGAATCCACTGAATCTAACGATCACAACGGGTTAGGTGATATTTGCAAAAAAACTCCCTGTTAGCGGGGAATTTGCCGCTAGCGCGGTTTGGGCGGCGGCAGGTCGAGGCGGATGTGGAGTTCTTTCAGGCGCTCGGGCGGCACCGGGGCGGGGGCCTGCATCAGGAGGTCCTCGGCCTGCTGGGTCATCGGGAAGGCGACGATCTCGCGGATGTTGGGGGTGTCGGCGAGCAGCATGACGATGCGGTCGATCCCCGGGGCCGACCCGCCATGCGGCGGCACCCCATAGCGGAAGGCTTTGAGCATGCCGCCAAAGCGCGCCTCGACCTCTTCGGCCGAATAGCCGGCGATCGCAAAGGCCTTGAACATGATCTCGGGGCGGTGGTTGCGGATGGCGCCCGAGGATAGTTCGATCCCGTTGCACACGATGTCGTACTGGTAGGCGAGGATCTCCAACGGGTCCCGGGTTTCGAGCGCCTCCAGCCCGCCCTGCGGCATCGAAAACGGGTTGTGGCTGAACTCGATGGCGCCGGTCTCCTCGTTGCGCTCGTACATCGGAAAATCGACGATCCAGCAGAAGCGGAAGTCGCCCTCTTCGATCAGCCCGAGATCCTGGCCGATGCGGGTGCGCGCCGCGCCGGCGAGCTTTTCGGCTTCGGCCTTCGGCCCGGCCGCGAAGAATACGACGTCGCCCGCGCCCACTCCCGCCAGTTCGGCGATCCTCACGACTTCGTCCGCCGCGAGGTTGTTGGCAATGGGGCCCCGCCCAACCGGCTCGGCGCTCGCTTCGCTCTGCTCGAAGATAATGTAGCCGAGGCCGGCCGCGCCCATCTCGGTTTTGGCCCAGTTGTCGAGCCTGTCGAGAAACGACGAGCGGGGCCGCGATGCCGACCCCGGAGCCGGGATCGCCCGGACGACGCCGCCCGCCTCGACGATGCGCTTGAAGGCGCGGAATTTCGAGCCGGCAAAGACTTCCGACACATCGGCGATGACGAGCGGGTTTCTGAGGTCGGGCTTGTCGGTGCCGTATTTGAGCGCCGCCTCGGCAAAGGTGATGCGCGGAAAGGGCGCCGGCGTCACCGCGCGGCCCTGGCCGAATTCCTCGAAGACGCCATAGAGGACCGGCTCGATCGCGGCAAACACGTCTTCCTGCGTCACAAACGACATCTCGAAATCGAGCTGATAGAATTCGCCGGGGCTCCGGTCGGCGCGGCTCGCCTCGTCCCTGAAACAGGGGGCGATCTGGAAATAGCGGTCGAACCCGGCGACCATCAGCAATTGCTTGAATTGCTGTGGCGCCTGCGGGAGCGCGTAGAAGGTGCCGGGATGCAGCCGGCTCGGCACCAGATAGTCGCGTGCGCCTTCGGGCGAGCTGGCGGTCAGGATCGGTGTCTGAAACTCGGTAAAGCCCTGCGCCAGCATGCGCCGGCGAATGGACGCGATGACGTGAGAGCGCAGCATGATATTGGCGTGCTCGCGCTCCCGCCGCAGATCGAGGAAGCGGTAGGCGAGGCGCATGTCCTCGGGGTACTCGGCCTCGCTGTTGACCGGGAAGGGCAGGGGGTCGGCGGCCGACAGGACTTCGAGCGCGGCGATGACCAACTCCACTTCGCCGGTCGCGAGGCCGGGATTGATCGTATCCTCCGAGCGCTTGACGATTTGTCCGGTCAGCGACACGACGCTTTCGAGCCTGAGCGCGTCAATGTCTCCGAAGAGCGAGGAGGACACGTCGATCACGCACTGGGTGACGCCGTAATGGTCGCGCAGATCGACGAACAGGAGCTGGCCGTGGTCGCGCTTCCGATGCACCCAGCCCGAGAGGCGGGCGGTGATCCCGGCATCCTTAAGGCGCAGCGCGCCGCAGGTATGGGTACGATAGGCGTGCATCGGGAGCATCCGGCGAGAGGCGGCAAAGGCGCGGCGAACACCGCACGATCGGCAGCGCTTGTCAAGAAACCCGCCAGGTCAACGCCCGTCGGGAGAGGAGGGTGGCGCCCTACCAGTAGCTGAGTGTCAACACCCCGTCGCGCATCTCGTAGCCGTCGAGGCGCGTCAGAAAGCTTTGGCCGAGGAGCGAGATGTTGAGATTTTCCACGACCGCGGCGGCGACGTCGCGGACCATCAGCTGGTCGATGCGAAGCTCACGCAGCCGCACTGGCGCAGCGCGGGCAACGCCGTTCGCGGTCGAAGTTCTCATGCTGAAGACCAGGTCGCTGCCGCTAAGCCCGGCGGCGGCGGCGTCCTTCAAGGTGAGGACCACCATCGTCGCGCCGGTATCGACGAGAAACTTCACCGGCGCGCCGTTGACCGCGGCCTCGACCACGACGTGGCCGTGGGGGTTGGCGCGAAACACCAGCGAATTGGGCACCGCGCCGCGGGTTTGCGCGGGTTCCGGCGCCGATGCCACCGGGGTCGGCGAGGTCAAGGTCGGCTGCGGCAACAGGCGATCGCTGACGGCAAAAACCAGCAATGCCAGGCCGACCCAGATCACCAACTGGCGAAGCGCCCAGCCTATCATTACGCCGCCATCCCGTTGCCGCATTCCACAGGCCGGCAGCCTGCGCCAATCCGGTTAAGCCGTGGTAAATTCACGTCCTCTGCGCTTTCACAGGCCGTCTGGCGGATTACGCGGCCGGTCACTCCGGCACCTCCTGCCAACCCGGGTTGACCTGCCTCATCAGGCACCGGAACTGAGTTTCGACACCCGTGAGCGTCAGCCGCGGCTCGCTGGGAAACCCGCTTAACTTTCTAAAATTCTCGCACTCGGCAAGGGTCCGCCACGGTCCTGGACCCGTCTTATTGCACTGATCAGCGGCGGGGTTGGCCGCGACGTGTATGCAGAGGAAAAGGGCGTATATGGTCATGACTTCTTTCCCCAAGCGAGGTCGGCCAGGGCGCTCGAATTATCCTAATTTGGGCGAAAATCATAGTTGACAAACCCAAACATTAGGACGTGATCAGGGAAGCGAGCGGAAACCCGGCGGCGACCGCCAAGGCATTCCCAAGCAGGAAGTTTGTGTAACCCTCCCGGTCCTGGTTCCGTTCCCATCTCCATTTGGCGGCCGTCTTTACTCCGAGCCAGCCTATGATCCCTTGCCATGCTCCCAGCGAAATGAGAAACGGATAGACCGTTAATTCGCTCGTTCCGATCACGAAGGGAACCAAATAATCAGGGCTGAGAAGATCATACCGTAAATTGATTGGATGACCATTGCGCATTTCATCTTTATGCTCTGCTATTCGGACGCCGGCCATTATTATCCTAATTACCATCGATCCGAGCAACACTAAAAGATAAAACCACACCGGATGAGCTAAAGTGACTATGCGTCCTGCTGCGAGCACAACCACTTCTACTCCTTTTCTGATTTTATGGATGCAGGCGTGACCGCTGCGAAGGGCGGTATATCCGGCCGCGCCCCTGGTGCCGAACGTCCTTCCTGTGTTGACATACCGCTGACACGATGACCCCCAAAGATCGATTTCTATTCCTAAGTCATTGAATTAATGGTGCTGCCGGAAAGGATTGAACTTTCGACCTCCCCCTTACCAAGGGGGTGCTCTACCACTGAGCTACGGCAGCTTGGATGCGCGAGGCGGGCCACGGGATACACGAGGCCCCGCCGCTTGGCAAGGCAAGCGACCCTCAGTGAACCGCGGTTGCCGGCGGAGGTTGCCCAGGGAGATTGACAGCAGCACGCCGCTCCCGTTCCATCGCAGTGATGGCCGACGCTCCGCGCCCCAGCCCTGCCCGGCAGATCGAGCATGCCGCGCGTGACGAGCGC
>JBARKH010000546.1:0-4854 GCA_049801295.1 Allostellaceae bacterium
GTGCTCGATGCCGGGCGCCAGATGGGCCGGGAAGCCCTCCCACGAATCGATGGCGATGCGGCGGCGGGCGACCACCGAGTTGATGAAATTGCAATAGCCGGCGCCGAGGTCGAGCACGCAATCGTCGGAGCGGACCATGGCGCTGAAGCAGTAGCGCCACAGGCTCTGCCATAAGACGTCGCGGCGGGCATCGGCGACGAGGCGCGAGTTGTGGTAGTCGACCCCAGTCACCGGGCGAGGGCCTTCCAGCTCCAGACAATGCCGAGGACCATCCGCAATCCCACCTTGAGCGCGCGTCCATTGTTGACGTTGCCGCCCTTGCTGAGGCCGACGCGCGGGTGGAAGGTGATCGGGCATTCGACGATGTCGCAGCCGCGAGCGAGTGCCACATCGAGGAAATGGGCGTTGAATTCGAGGTTCACCGACGGGTCGAGATGCGCCATCAGCGCCGAAAGCGCGGAGCGGCGACACAGCTTGTAGGTTGTGCCGACATCGGTGATCGTGCCGCGGCCGAGATGCTTTGCCTCCAGCAACTTTCCCACGAACAGATTGCCGTAATACATGAACGTGCTGAGTTGCGTCACCCGGGCGCGCAGGCGTTCAACGGTGCGGGTGCCGCCGACGATGTCGGCGTGCGGCGCGTAGGCCAGGAACTTGTCGATGTCGTAGGCCCGGAACGTGCGGTCGCCCTCGCACACGACGATCAATTCGCTATTGCGGGCGATCGCTTCCTCAAAGCAACGATAGACACAGCGGCCAAAGCCCTGCTGCGGCTCGTTGACCGCGGTCGCCCCGGCCTCCTCCGCGCGCTCCATCGTATGATCGCGGCTGTTGTTGCTGACGACGATCACTTCGTTGACCAGCGGATGCGAGCGGAAATCGCGGACCGCATCGCCGATGCTCTCCTCATCGTCATAGGCGGTGAGCGCCACGACGACATGCGTGTCGGCGATCCGCTCATGCCTCACCTCCTGGCGCGGCGAGCGCTTGCGCCCGAAAAACACGAAGAGGTCGAGGAGCGCGAGAGCAAGGCCGAGCACGAGCGGCATGCCGCTGTACCAGACGATCCATTCGTTGAAAGCGAGGAACCGTTCGCCGCCCCCCAATAAGTCGCGCGGGATCGCCAGCAGCACGCCGAAGAGGTACATCGCGATGCCGAGGCAAGCGAGCAGCATGCCGTACATCAACAGCGGCACGCGACGATCGGGAATCCGCCGTGTCACCGATCTGACCGGAGGTCGGCCGAGGATTGGCTGGTGCTGCGCAAATCGTTGATCACGGATGAAATTCGACTGCCTGAGGTGAACCTGCCGGCCGGGGAGGCGACAGAGGCCAGCCTCGATGCTACGCCGCTTGTCGCGGGTCTGTCATTGGTGGAGCGGCGAGAAGGGTGGTCGAGCCGGGCGGCGAACGGCTGCGTTCCGGCGCCGCGACCGAGCCGGGGCTCAGTGCGGGCAGCCTCCGGGCATGCACCTCTGCCGGAGCGTGAGGTCCCGCGCGCCGAACCGCCTGCGAGGCGGCGCTCGGCCCGCGGCGTCGGCTCAGTGCGGCGCCAGGCTCGGCTCGTTGTGGTGCGCACCAATCGCGCGCCGAAACCACAGCCAAACCACCGCACTTGCAGCAAAGACGCTCACGCTGCCGGTCACGAGGACCGCCAGAAATATCGTTAGCAACTGTTCGGTGAGCGCCTCGAGGGCAAGGATGCTCAAGTTACCGATAAGGCCAACGATTAGGGGGGGTGTCGTCAACCAGTCCATGCGAACAATCATCGGACGGTTGTATTAAGAATTGGTTCCCTACAGGAACGCGATGGTCGCGGAGGGATGCCGTGGCGGCGGCGATCGGCACCGGCATGGGCTGTCCGCCCGGGATGACGAACACGACGCCGCCCGGCTCCGCTCAGGGTCGCCGATGTCGATGGCAATGCCGAAGACCGCCGCGGCACGGTTTCTGTTATCAACGGCCCGGCGCCCACGATCGAAACCTTCGACGACCCGGAGGAAGAGGCCGAGGCGGTCGCAGGTTGGATCGCCGATCGGGTCGGTGAGGGTGTCGAGCCGCACGAGATCAGCGTGTTCGTCCGGTCGCCGGAGCAATTTCGGCGCGCCCGGATGGCGGTCAAGCGCAGCGGCGCGTCAGCCGTCGAGCTGACTGAGGCGCGTGGGCGAGGTGCGCCGCCGAGATTGCTGCCGGCCCGTCGGCCGGCGACGGTCACAAAAATCGGTGCCGTTCCAGCCGGTTCGCGTACAGCGACATGCCGATCCCGACATGCCAGATAATTTAGTCAGATCGCCCCTGGCGCCCCCAAAATGGAAAAATCACCGGCTTGTGGGTGGCAGCCGAGCGCTTTCTGAACCGGCACCACCGGGCTCTCGGTCCGGCCGACCGCCAACCACGCCCGAACCGCCGAGGGAACCGGGACCGTCGCCGCGCCAGCGCCCCGACTGAGGCCGTTGATCGAAGCGCTCGCCGCAGGCGGCGCCCTGCCGGCCGAGTGAAAGGCTGACACAACCAGTCGTTGGGTGGACGCCTTGCCCTTGCGTCGATCCGCAAGCAGCAGAAATTCCCGCGGGGCCGCAACCTCGGCCGTTAACCTAGAAAATATTTCCCCGCTCAAATCCAGTCGGATACCTTGGGTTTTAATTTGCAAAAAACGCGGCACCGCCGATCGCGGAAGCCTCGCATGAGCATCGTCGCTGATTGTGGAGTTCCGTTCGGCCGTAGCGGCACGGGCGGACCCGGTCGAGGCGCCTGCCGGGCCGTACGAGGGGGAACCTGCTTTGGCCACGAGCACCGCGATAGTCAGCGGGACGATCTACGACATCTCGGCCGGGCAGACCGATACTGGCGACAGCGTCCTCAACGGCGGCACGCTCAATGTCGATGCGGGCGACACCGCGAGCGGCACGCCGGTCCTCGGCAGCGAGGTGGTCTTCACTGGCGGCGCGGATAGCGCCGCGACTGTCGTCAGCGGCGGGATGCAGGAGGTCCACGGCAGCGCCAGTGGCGCGACGGTCAGCAGCTTTGCGGACGGCGGCACGCTGGAGATCGAGGCCGCGAGCATGCCGACCGCGACGATCTCCGGCTGCGGGCTCGGGCAAACCATCGGCCTGACCCGCGTCGCCTTCATCGCTGCCGGATAAATACGGAGCATTCGATATGACAGCCTACACGGTCAGCTCCGGCGTGACGAGCACCGGCCTCACGCTGAGCAGCGGCGATACCGAAGCCGTTCTCTCGGGTGGTATCTCTGTCAACACGACAATCCTGGGCGGCACCGAGACCGTCAGCTCGGGCGGCAGCGACAGCGGCACGACAATCAGCAGCGGGCTGGAAACCGTCCTGTCAGGAGGGACCGCGAGCGATGTCACGATCCTCGGCGGCACCCTTGCGCTTGACGGGAATGCGTCGCTGACGAACAGCGGCGGCCTCACCAACGCCGGCACGCTCTTCCTCGACAGCGGTAACGGCGACGGCGGCGGCAGCCTGGCGCTGGGCGGGACGCTGAGCAACAGCGGCGCGGTCAGCATCGGCAACACGAGCCTGAGCGTCTCGGACACGGTGACCGCCACCGGGTTGGCCAACAACGGCACGATCAACATCCTCGGCAATACGACCGGAGGCACCAGCAACCAAGCGACCTTGGACATTGCCGCGGCGGCGCCGTCGACATTGACCGGATCGGTCAATCTTACCGGCGACGCCCTGCTGGAATTCGCCGACGGGCAGATCACGGGCATTGCCAGCGCCGCCCGCCTCGCCCTTCTAGGCACGCAAGCCTTTGTCGCCGACGCCGGGGCGACGAGCTCGAACAGCGCGCTGACCGGTCTGACCAGCGTGGCCGGCACGTTCGAACTGGATTACGGCGCCGCGCTGAGCCTGGGCGGCGGCTTGACGGTGACCGGCACGCTCAACCTCGACACCAACGGCGGCAGCGATCAGGACAGCAGCCTGGGGGTAGCCGGCGATCTGGTCAACAGCGGCACGGTCAACATCGCCGACAACGGCGGCCAAGGCCACGAGGGCGGCGAGCAGGTGACGGTTGCCGGGACGCTGAACAACACCGGCACCATCAACATTTGGGACGACACGGCGAGCGCCACGGTGGTGACCGCCTCGACGCTGTCGCTGGCCGGCGGCGCGATCAATCTGGTCGGCGACGCTCACGGCAACGGCAGCGGGCCGGCCGAGCTGATCGCGACCTCGGGGGCGGCGCCGGCGACGCTGAGTTCGACCCTGACGCTGTTCGGGCCCTCGCTGGTCGAGTTCGCCTCGGGCGGGATCACGACGATCGCCGCCGGCGGGCGGCTGGTGGTCGGCAACACGCAAGCCTTTGTCGCCGACGCCGGGGCGACGAGCTCGAACAGCGCGCTGACCGGTCTGACCAGCGTGGCGGGGGATTTTGAGCTGCAATACGGGGCGACGCTGGCGCTCTCCGGCGGGCTGACGGTGACGGGCAGCCTCAACATCGAGACCGACAATTTCACCGGCGGCGGGGCGAGCCTGAGCGTCGCCGGCGATCTGGCGAACAGCGGCACGGTCCATCTCGGCAACACCTTCAACGGGCAGGGCGGCGGCACCCTGACGGTGAGCGGGACGCTGACCAACCAGAGCGGTGCGACGCTCGACATTTACGACGACATCGCGGTGCCGACGGTGGTGACGGCGGCGGGGCTGGTCAACAGCGGCACGATCAATCTGAACGGAGCCGCCAGCGGGCAGGCGAGCCTCGACGCGGCGACGATCGACCTCACCGGCGGGGTGTTGCAGGGCGCGGGCACGCTGGTCGGCGCGGTCGGCAATACCGGCGGGACGGTCGAGGCGGAGAACAGCGGCTCAGCCGCGACGCTGACC
>JBARKH010000547.1:0-10265 GCA_049801295.1 Allostellaceae bacterium
GCCGGCGATCGACCGCGCGGCGCGACTGGCCGACGGCTGGATCGCCAGCCCCGGCCTGACGCGCGAGGAGGCCCGCGCGCAGGCCGACCTATACCGCGAGCGCTGCGCCGCTTATGGAAGGGAGCCCGGCGCCGTCGTCTTGCGGCGTGATATCTATGTCGGCGAGTCGTCGTCGGAGGCACGGGCGGTATTGCAGCAGTCGCTGGGCGCGGGGTATCGCGGCATCCCGGCGGAGGCCCTCATCGCCGGATCGGTCGACGAGGTCGCGGAACAGTTTCGGACCTTCGCGAAATTCGGGTACACCGACCTCCTGGTGCGCCATCTGACCAATGATCACCCGAAGGTGCTGGGCTCGCTGGAACGGCTGGCGGCGGTGCGCGCGGCAGTCGCCCAAGCCTAGGCGCCCTTAACGCGCTCATCAGGGAGGATCTCCAATGCTTGCAGTTTCGGACATCCAATCGTCGCCGGAAGAGCTGCAGGCCTACTACGCGCACTTGCAGGCACAGCACGTGACGCCGGCCTGGATCGGCGGCGGCATCACCGTCGAGCCGGAGAGCCGTGCCGTACCCTATTTGTGGCATTGGCGCGATCTGCGGCCGCACGCGCTGCGGGCGGCTGAACTGGTCGGGACCGCGCAAGCCGAACGCCGGGTGCTGCGGCTGACGAACCCCAACCTGTCCGGGGTCGCCAGCAACACGCTGGTCGCCAACATCCAGATCGTGATGCCGGGCGAGATTGCCCGGGCCCATCGCCATTCCGGGGCGGCTCTTCGGCTGATCATCGAGGGAAGGGGCGGCTACACGGTCGTCAACGGCGAGCGCGTGCCGATGTCGCCGGGCGATCTCGTTCTCACGCCCAACTGGTCATGGCACGACCACGCCAACGACACCGACGCGCCGATGATCTGGCTGGACGGCCTCGATACCCCGCTGGTGCGGATGCTCGAAGCGGGGTTCTACGAGGAGTACCACCAGGAGCGGCAAGAGTTTGGTCCGCCCGTCAACGCGTCGGAGTGGCACTACCCGATGTCGGAGATGCGGGAGGCCCTAGAGCGGCTTGCGGCGGGCGGCACCGGCGGGGAGGTCACCCTCGAATACACCAACCGGCGGACCGGCGGACCGGTGATGCCGACGATCGCCTGCCATATGCAGTTGCTGCGCCCCGGTGAGAAAACGCAGGCGCGTCGCCATGTCTGCTGCACGAACTATCACGTGGTCCAGGGTACCGGCTATTCGGTGGTCGGGGACGAGCGGCTCGACTGGGAAGACAAGGACGTGTTCACCGTGCCGACCTGGACTTTCTTTGAGCACGTCAACAGCGGCGACCGGCCGGCCTTCCTGTTCAGCTTCAGCGACGCGCCGGTGATGAAGGCGCTCAGCCTCTACCGGGAGGAGGCCAGGCCGTAGCTGCGGGATGCGGCGCCGTCCGTGTCGTGTCTCGGTTTCCGATCGCGGGTGGATTTGTGGGTCGAACAGATTTTCTAAATCTAAGTTATCCTAATTAATTACGATAATTCAGGCAATTGGCGGAAGAGGCAGGAGTCGAACCTACCGAGGACGCCTGCGCGCCCTCCAACGGGTTTGAAGCCCGCGCGCCCCACCGGGAGCGGTACTCTTCCACATTGATATTATTTCGATTTCGGCGAGGCTCACAGCGCCGTTTTGGCAGACCCTGAAATTTTTGCCAAAAACGTCCATCGTCCGTTCACTTCCGAGGCCGCTTTTCGAGCAGTTCGACTGCGGCCGACGCCGCCCGCCGACGATCCGCCCCGCGCTGTTCGTCGCCAAGGGTGTGGCGGCGGCCATGCAGAGTCATGCCGGGTGCGATCTTCCGGTCCCGCTCCAGCCGCAGAATAAGGCTATGCGGGGCCAAGGCCGATCAACAGTTCGAACGCCAGTATCACCGCCCTCGGCATGTGCATATTATTCCCCAACGGGATGTGTCCGAGCACGCCCTCAATCGGAAATGGCCAAATTAAGCGGCTGTGATCGGCGGCTTGCCCTCTTCGGCGCGGACTTCGTTGATGATCTGCAACACGCGCTCGCGATAGGGACGGAACTGCATACCGAATTCGGTGACGACGCGGCTGTTGTCGATCATGAAGTTGCCTGATCGCTCGCGGCCGCCGGTTTCGTTCTCGAACGTGATCTGCGCATCGGGCAGAAACTCGCGCACCATGTCGGCCAGGTCGCCGAGGCTGATCGTGTGGCCGCCGGTGTTGTAGATGGCGTGGTCCGGCTTGTCCTTCATGACCACCCGGGCGAAGATTTCCGCGATCTCGTCGACGTGGATCGGCGCGCGCATCGTGTCCTTGTACGGGAACTTGACCGGCTTGCCGCGCGCTGGATGCGTGATGCAGAAAACGTGGTCAACGGAGCCGACCACCTTGTCGGGGCCCGTCACATTGGCCGGGCGGATCGTAGTAATCTCCATGCCGTGCTTTTCGCGGTAATCCTGTGCCTGCCACTCGTTGAAGATCTTGTGCATCGCGTATTGCAGGTGGCCGTGCTTGAAATCGTCTTCGTTGACGATGCGCTCACCATAAAATTTCTGCTCGCCGCTGACCGCCACCGAACTGGCATAGACGACCCGGTTGCACCCGGCGAGGCGCGCCGCCTCGAAGCAGTTGTCCATACCGAGGATATTCAGCTTGAACGCGACGCGCGGCGGCAGATCGCTGCTGATGTAATAGGCGAGATTGATCACCCGGTCGGGCTTCACCGCCGCCATCGCGGCCATCACGTCGTCGAACTGGCTGACATCGCCGCGCAGCACCTTGACCTTGGCCAACTCGCTGAAATTGGCGGTCTGCGGGTTGATGTCCATGACCACGGAATCTTCGCCCTGCTTCGCCAAAAGCGGGATCAGCCGCCGGCCGATAAACCCGGTGCCGCCGATGATCAACGTCGTCATGTGCGCTTCTCCCCTCTTGCGAAATGGCGTGGCGGATGTGTCGGCGAAAGCCTAGTCCCGCCTCGCGCGGCGGCGCAACCGTCAGCGCCGTAATGCAGCGTCCCGCTATCCGCCCGCACCATCACTTGACGCCCGCGAAGCCGGGATTGATCCGCATTCCCACGGAGGAGACGATGAATTTTGCTTATTGGATGCTGTTCGCGGCTGCAATGATGCCCTACCTTACCATCGCGCTGGCCAAGTCGGCCGGCGGCATCGACAACCGCGCGCCGCGGCCGAGCTTGGAAAGCCTTTCGGGCTGGCGCCAGCGGGCGGATTGGGCGCATCGAAATCACTTCGAGGCGTTCCCTGCTTTTGTTGCCGCGGTACTCGTGGCGGAATTGACGCACGCTCCGCAGACCCGGATCGACCAGTTGGCCGGCATTTTCGTGGTTTTGCGCGTGATCTATACCGCACTGTACGTTGCTGATCAGGCCACCCTGCGGTCAATCGTCTGGTCGCTTGGCCTTATCGCTGTTCTCTGGCTGTTCGTACTCGGCGTTTGAGGCTCGACGACGTCCTGGGCTGGCTTACGTGATCGGTAAACTGCACCGCTAGACGATGGATATATGAAATAATGAAGGACTTCTCTCCGCTTGCCGGTTCCGAAGGTCCCCGGCGCGAGTTCAAGATCACCTGGGGCTTGCGGGCCGGCTATGGCACGAGCGGCAGGATTTACGATCTCGAAGAGGCGATACGTGCGGCGCATCGCTGGATGAGAGAGCGCGATGCCCGCGGCGAACCGTTTCTGTCAGGGATGTTCACCCGTGGCGAAGTTGTCTACGCGGGCTCAGCAGGCGGTGACGCCCACGACCGCGAGCCGGTGGCGATCTTCACCGGTGAAGCGTTGCCATTCTATGCCGGCGACCTGGACGACGACACCGTCCGGATGCTGCTCGATGAGCTTGCATCCGAAATCGGCCACACCCTCGAACAGGAAGAAGTCCATGTCGGGTATCGTGACCGGACCTGGACGCTATCGCGCAGCCAGTAACGGTGCCGCTGATTTCCCTGCGCGGACCGGGGCCCTATAACATTGACGGCGAAGAGCGCGGGCGCGACAGTATCCTTGATTGGCCAGCACATTCGAGGGGCGCGTGCGGAAAGATCGGGAATCCCGGAGACCTCAGCGGCGAGGCTTCGATGATGACAATTACGCGCCGCCGGCGAATTTCGGGTATGCGTCGCGTGAGAGCAGCCCGCGCTTCGAAACGGCTCCGACCGGTCCGCCCGTTTCGGCCACGGTGAAGTGGTACAATCCGGAGAAGGGCTTCGGCTTCGTCCAGCTGCCAAGCGGCGGCGATGCCTTTCTCCACGTCAGCGTTGTCGAGCGCAGCGGCAATAGCACCGTGCCGCCTGGAGCTACCCTGGAAGTCCGGACGGCGCCGGGCCAGAAGGGTTTGCAGGTAACCGAGGTCCTGAGCGTCGACGCGAGCACCGCGCTCCAAGAGCAGCCGCGGCGCCCACGACCCGAGCGACCGTACCAACCCTCCGATCAAGCCGCCGTCGAGGAGATCGGCACGGTGAAATGGTACAATCCCGATAAAGGGTTTGGGTTCATCGCCCGGGACCGCGGCGGCAAGGATATTTTCGTGCACGCCTCGGCGCTCAACCGAGCCGGCCTGACCGAGCTTTCGGAAGGCCAGCGGGTAGCCGTGGACATGATCGAGGGCGGCAAGGGACCGGAGGCGGTCAGCATTCGGCTCGTCTGAGATGGACCCGGCCCCAGCAGTGCCCTCGTTGACGGCGGACTATTACCGCAAGCACGCGACCCGAGTGCGCGAACTGGCGGCTGCAACGACGACGCCCGCTCTCAAGGAGCATCTCCAGGACGTGGCTCGCCAATATGACGCGCTAGCGGACCGCGCTGACGAGGCAGCTCGTATCGGAGCGAATTCGCCGTAACTGCGGGCGGCGGTCGTAGCACGGGAGGGGTCGCAGCGGGGGAGGTCCTAGTCGGACGCCAGCGCGAGTTAGGTCGCCGCGGCTTTTACTTATCTGGCCGTCGACCGTGACAGTCGTACCGGAGCTGCGGCCACCGATTGCGCTTCGGGAATAGTGTGATATTTCTCCAAGACGCGGTCATTGGCTGCGGGCCCGGGGACCAGCGCATAATACGGTTCGGCGACCGGCCGCCCGGTCGCCGAATCGGCTAGGATGGGGTCGACAGAGGCACCCGTCTCGCAGTGATCAGCATGCCCACGCTTTCAGTTAGCGGCATTTACTGCCTGACGCCCCGACGCCCGACCCAGCGGCTATTTCAGCGCCGCCGCCGGTACGGCGATGAGCAGAGCTATATGGTCGGATAACGGCGCTGCCACTCCTCGGAGCTAGACGTAGAGGCGTAGCTGCGTGGTCTTGATCTTGACGGTTACATCGAGGCGGTCGGGCGGCTCGCCGCGCCGGAATAACCAACACCGCAAACGCGCGCTTCCGGCAGGTGGAAATCTACCGTCGTCCCTCTGCCAGGCTCGCTGACTATTTCGATAGTGCCCTCATGCAGTTCGATCAGCCGCTTCGTCAGCGGCAGTCCGAGGCCGACGCCGTCATATTTCCGGTTCAGGCCGCTATCGACTTGCCCGAACGGTGACAGCGCGATCGGTATCTGTTCGGCCGACATCCCGATGCCCGTGTCCGCCACCCGAAAGGTCACGCCGCCCCGCGGTCCGCGCCCGATTCTGAGGCAAACGCTGCCGCCCGTCGGGGTGAACTTGATTGCGTTAGACAGAAGATTGACAAGGATTTGCGTCAGCTTGGCGGGATCGCCAAACACATTCGGCAAGAAATCCTCAGCCTCAGTCACGAAATCGACCTCGGCCTTGGCGGCTAACTCCTGAACGATTCTAGTGCTGAGAGCGACGACCCGGCTGATCTGGACCTCCTCCTCAGCAACAACTAGCCGGTTGGCGTCCGCTCGAGCGAGGTCGAGAATGTCGTTGATAATCGCCAGCAAGTGGCGTCCGCTATCGCCGATCACGGCGGCATATTCGGCATATTTCTCGTTGAGCGGACCGAACATGTGGTCGCTCATCATACCCGAGAACCCGATGATCGCGTTCAGCGGCGTGCGCAGCTCGTGGCTCATATTGGCGAGGAATTCGGATTTCGCGCGGCTGGCCGCTTCGGCTGCCTCCTTCGCCGCGGTCAGGCGCTCCTGATTGCGGCGCAGCTCCTCGAATGCCCGGCTCGCGCGCAGGATGTAGCGGACGCGGTGGTTGAGCACGAGCCAATTGAGCGGTTTCGGGATGAAATCGGTCGCTCCGGCATCGTACGCGCGGGCAATCGAGGGCACGTCGTCGAGGCTGGTCGCGACAACGATCGGCACGTAGGCCGAAGAGGGCCGGCTGCGCAGCTCCCGGCACAGCTGGTAGCCGTCCATACGCGGCATGACGACGTCAACGAGGAGGAGATCCGGGCGGTGCTCTTGGTAAAGTTGGCACCCTTCGACTCCGTCGACCGCCTCGATCACCTCGAAGTTGTCATTCTCCAGCGTCGCGCGGGTCAGCGAGCGCACCACCGGATCATCCTCGACGACGAGGATCCGCGCGGCCGGGCTCAGGCTCGTATCATCCATCAACGGCTCCAACGCGTCGCGGCGACGATCATCTGGCCGTGTCTTCGCTCGGCGCAGACGCAGCTATAGGGCGCATCTTGTGAATGCTTCATGAATCCCCTGCCAGGTGATTTAACAGTTCGGGCGCGCGGACCGGGTAGATTTCACGCCACGCGATTATCGATCTCGACCAACGCCCGCAGTTCTCGGGTCGCGGCCGTCAGGTCGCCGTCGAGCGCGGCGAGAACCGCTTCGCTCGGCAACACATTGGCGTCGCGGGCCATTGATTCGATTTCCGCGCAACGCTGAGAAACGCGGCAGGCGCCAACCGCCGCGGCACTCGATCTCAAGGCATGCGCGGCTTGCCACACCCCTTCGCGATCGCCCTCGCCGGTCTTCTCGCGCAGCCTCGCAAAGGCGTCTGGCGACAGCGCGTCGAATTGGCTGACGACGCCATCGAACAGCGAGGTGCCGCGCTTGGCGGCGATGGCGCGGATTTTGTCGATCGCCACCATGTCGAGCGTCGTGTCTGGGATGACTGGCGGCGCCGGTACCGGGGCGGCCCCAACCGTCTCGCCGCGCGGTGCAGCGAGGGCTCGCGGGGACAGCCATCGCCCGAGCATGTCGACCATTTGCTGCTCGTCGTACGGTTTTACCAGGAAATCGTCCATGCCGGCTTCGAGGCAACGCTCGCGAACTTCGACGAGAGCGTGCGCGGTGAGCGCGACGATGGGCACCCGCGGGCGCGGCGGGTCGGTGTGACCCCGCCCGGCGACGGCATTCTCGATCTCGCGAATGCGCTTCGTCGCATCGAAGCCGTTCATCACCGGCATCTCGCAATCCATCAGGACGAGGTCAAATTGCTCCTGTGCGCAGAGCTGGACCGCGGCTCGCCCATTGGGCGCGGTGACGACCAAACAGCCCATATTTTCGAGGATGCCGGTGGCCACATCCCAGTTTATCGCGTTGTCCTCGACCACGAGGATGCGCGCGTCGAATACGATCTGCGGCTGGTGGCTGCTCTTTCGCACATAGAACGACGCGACGCCGTTCTCGCGAGCGCCAGAGGCGATCGAGGCCAGGCAATCGAACAAGACCGAGGGACGCGGCGGCTTGGTTAGCAGCGCGAAGGCGCCGACGTTTTCGAGGCTCGCATCCGCGATCGAACCGTCAAGAGCGATCAGCAGAACCACCTCGGTCCGTGCGCCGCCCTCTTCGGCCCGCATCTTGCGCGCGAGCTTGAGCCCGTCGCAGCCCAGCCCCTTCACGTCGATGATCGCCACATCGAAGTGGCGCTCCGATCGCATCGCCGCGCGCCAGGCGACTTCGCCCTCGGCGGCAGTGCCGTGCATGACGGCATCGATGCCCCAGCTCGAGAAGTACCGCGACATGATTTCCGCGCTGACCGCGTTGCTGTCGACGACGAGCACGCGCAGTGCGTGCTCGATCGCGCGCCGGGCGCCGGCCGCGCCGCGATCCGCGGCCGAGCGGGACAGCGGGACAGTGAACCAGAACCGGGAGCCGCGCCCGACCTCGCTCTCGACGCCGATATCGCCGCCCATCAAATGGACGAGCTCCTTGACGATCGAAAGCCCAAGCCCGGTGCCGCCGCGCGAGCGCGTCATCGACGCATCGGCCTGATGAAAGGTTTCAAAGATCCGGGTCTGCTGGTCGGCGTCGATGCCGATGCCGGTATCGCTGACCGACGACAAAAGGGTTATCGAATCTTGCCCGGTCTCGGCGAGCGACAGTTCGATCAGAACCTCGCCGCGCTCGGTGAACTTCATTGCGTTGCCGACGAGGTTGATCAGCACCTGCCGCAGCCTGGCCGAGTCGCCGGTCAGCCGCCGCGGCACGTCCTCGGCGACGAAATAGACGAATTCGAGCCCCTTGCTGGTGCAGCGGTCGGAAAACAGATCGGTCACCTCGGCAACCAGCTCGCGCGGGTCGAAGTCGACCATCGCAAGCTCAAGGCGCCCAGCTTCGATCTTCGAGAGGTCGAGGATGTCGTTAATGATGCCGAGCAGCGCCTGGCCGGATTGCACGAGGTTCTCGACGAGCTGGGTCTGGCGCTCGTTGAGGGGCGTCGTCGCGAGCAGGTTCGCGGTCCCCAGCACCCCGTTCATCGGCGTGCGGATCTCATGGCTCATCGTCGCCAGGAACTGCGATTTGGCGCGGTTCGCCGCCTCTGCCTGCCGGCGTCCGCTTTCGGCGTCATGCTCCAGGACCTTGCCGCGCGCCACCTCCGCTTCCAGGCTCTGCGCCAGCTCTACCTGTCGCCCGGCAAAGGTCGCGACAAGGGTGATCGCCATGATGAGGACGATGAAGACCGTGATCAGCGCCGCCAGAACCATCGGCGACATCGCCATGTTTGCCAGCGGTGCATCCGGCAGGGGAAAGAAGATCGACGCCTCCATCGCGGTGTAATGCATGCCGGCAACCGCGAACCCCATGACCGGGGCGGCAGCCGCCGTCGCCAGCACGCCCGACGAACTCAACCCGCGCAGGCGAAAGCGAATACCAAGTGAGACGAAGGCCAACCCGATCGCGACCACGATCGAGACCGCGACCAGCATCGGGTCGTAGCGCAGCAATGCTTCCGGCCGCATCGCCGCCATCCCCGAGTAATGCATCAGGCCGATGCCGGCCCCCATCAATACCGCGCCGACCGCCAGGCGATTAAACCCCGGTTCGGTGCGGTGGCTGATCACCCATAGCGCGACCCCGCTCGCCAGGATGCCGGGGATCATCGAGGCCACGGTGCCGACCCCGTCGTAGCCGACGCCGCAAGGCAGCGTAAAGGCGAGCATGCCGATGAAATGCATTCCCCAAATGCCGCCACCCATCGCCGTCGCCCCGGCGCAGGTCCAGGCCCACCGGGCGCCGCGCGACTCGGCGGCGACGATCCGCCCCGATGTCGAGAGGGCAACAAAGGCCGCCAGGGTGGCGACGACAACCGACAATGCAACCAGACCAGCGGCGTAGGCGCCGCCATAGGCCGCCGTTGGATCGATCGAGTCGAAGACGGGGAAAAATCGCCAATCAAGGTGTTGCATGCGCGGCTCGCGAGGAAATCAAGCGCGCATACCATTGCTGCGGTTGGTGAAAAAGTTCTAAACAACGCGGGTCTTCGCCAAGACGATGGCCACGACCGCAGCTTCGGGCCCGCCCTCGTCCTGACGCTGTGCACTCAGCCGAACGCGCCGCATGGCGGGTCGTCAACCCTCCACAACACGGTGGGGCCGGTATGATCTTCTGGGCAGAGCGCGTTGAGATGAATGCCGGAGCGGCCGTTCCGAAATCTCAAACGGATGACGTGCGATCGGTTGTCTACTCTCGCGCGAGGCGCCTGCGGACAGCTTCAAATGGGGCAATCAGCGCCCAATGGGTGAGGGTGTAAGCTGCTCAGAGAAGCTCCATCCTCCCGCCGCCGCTTAACGTCGTAAGCAAAGCCTTAACCTCCGGCGGGTAAGCTCACCACCACAGCCGCCACGAGAGGCAAACGGCGCGATGGCAGTCAGCAGACCAACCATCCTTGTTGTCGATGACGACTGGGACGAGCGTACGGTGATCGCATCGGTGCTGCGCGAGGTAGGGTTTGGCGTGGTGGCGGCGGCGCACGATCGCGGCGCTCGGGCGGCGATGACGCGCCAGGGGTTCGCCGCCGCGGTCATTGCCCTGCGCGGCGGCGACGGCGTCGGATTCCTGCGTCAGGCCCGCCGCTGGCAACCCGGCTTGAAGGCGCTGATCGTTATCGAAC
>JBARKH010000548.1:0-1800 GCA_049801295.1 Allostellaceae bacterium
GCCGTCGCCGGCGCCGGCGCCGCCGATCGCCGCGGCGAACTCGATCGTCAGATTGTCGAGGGCGACATTCCCGGCATAGACGAAAAAGCCGCGCTGGCTGCCGAGGCCGTCGATCGTCTGGACCGCGGCGCCGCCGCTGCCGTTGGTCCCTTCGATCGTCAGCGACGAGCCGCTCATCAGGTTGATCGCCAGCAGGTCGGAGGTCAGGGCGATCTGCCCGGTGATGTCGATCGTATAGGCGGTGTTGGCGAGCGCGTTGCTGCCGCCGACATCGATCGAGCGGATCGCCCCGTTCAGCGTCGTCGGGTCGGTATTGCTCGTGGTGGCGCCCTCGGACGCGACCGTGAAGCTCGTCGTGGGATCGACGACGGCGGTGCCGCCTTGCCCGTCGCTGGCGAGGGCAAAGCCGTGCCCGGCGTAGCTCTGCGAGGGGTCGAGGTTGAGGGTGACGCTCTGCCGGCCTTCGTTGATCTGCAGCACATTGCCGCTGGTCAGGACCGCGCTGCCGGCGCTGGCGAAGGCGATGCCGGTCAGGTCGATCGTTTGGCCTGTCCCGAAGCCGGAGATCGTCGCGGCCGGCATCGTCGTACCGTCCATCTCCAGCGTGCCGCCGCCGGCAAAGCTGACCGACCCACCCCACCAAGCACGCCGCCCGCTTGCAGATCGAGCGTGCCGCCCTGGATCACCGTGTCGCTCGCGGTGCCGCCCGATGCGACGATCTGGGTGCCGCCGCTGCTCACTGTCGCGCCGCTGGCGCTGCCGTAGACCTGCTGCACCCCGCCGCTGACGACAGTCGCGGTGCTATCCGCCCCGCCAGCCGAGACCGTCTCGCTGCCCTGGACCAGCGTGCCGCTCGCGGCGCCGCCCGCATCGACATTGAGCGTGCCGCCGTTGAGAACGCTGTCGCCAGTATCGGTCTGCCCGGCCGAGATGTCGTAGGTTGCGCCACTGTCGATCGTGGTGCTCGTGGCCAAAGCAGATTCCCCCCTCGTGCGACCCAGCACGCGCCTTGACCGGGTCCGCCCGTGCCGCTACGGCCGAACAGAAATCCGCAATCGGCGACGATGCTCATGCGAGGCTTCCACGACCGGCGGTGCCACGTTCTTTAGCAAACTAAAACCCAAGGTATCGGACTGGATTTGAACGGGGAAATATTTTCTAGGTTAACGGCCGAGGTTGCGGCCTGGCGGGGAGATGCCTCAACTTCAAATTGTTTTTCTGGATCATTCGTCGGGCAGGGCGCCGCCCGCCGCAAGCGCCTCGATCAACGGCTTCAGGTGCTGTTCATAGGGTCGCCAACGGCCGAGGCCGCGGGCGTTGATCGGTTGGCGAACCTGGGCGGCGCTGACCGTGCGCACCGGGCTGTTCTGCTCGTAAAAGCGCTCGCAGGCCGGGTCGTAGGGCAGGTCGATAAACTCGAGGACGCGGTTGAGGGTGCCGGCGAAATCGCCGACCCAGTCCATTAGCTGCACGGTCAGGATCGGGTTCGGCAGGGCTTCGCGCCAATGCGCCATCAGCCGCGCGTGCTCGGCGATGTACCAGCCGAGGTCGGCGAGGTCATGCGCATAGGGGTGGTAGCCGTAGAAGCGGTAGGTGAAGATCGACAGGCCGATATCGCGGGGATCGCGCGCGCAATGGATGATCCGCGCCCCCGGCAGTATGAGCGCGGCCAACCCGAGATAGTTGAAATTGCCCGGCATCTTGTCGACGATGCGCGCCGCCCCGGGCGCGAGCGCGTGCAATTCGCCGAGATAGACTGCGGCGGCCTGGTCGAGCGCCGCCTGGTCGAGGGTGGCGATC
>JBARKH010000549.1:0-3669 GCA_049801295.1 Allostellaceae bacterium
CCGGCCGTGGCCCCAACCATGGCTCGGCGAGGTCCAGCATCAGCGGGTCGGCGCCGAGGGCGAGATCGGCGGCCATCGCGCGGAGCAGCGACTCCGCCTCCGCTCCGCTGCCGCGCCGGGTCCGCGCGAAGGCGACCAGGAGGCCATCGAGAAGCCCGCCCTCGGGGCTCTGCCCGAACACATGCAGCCCGTCGCGGATCTGCAACTCCTTAAGTTCGCACAAGAACCCGTCGAGCTTTTGCAGGGCGCGGGGCAGCTCCTCGCCGGCGGCAATGCCGCAATCGCGGTCGATCCCGGCGGCCCGTGCGCGCTCCAGGATCTCGGCGGCGAGTGGCGCGACTCGGCGCGGGTCGCCGCGTGAGGCCTCGTAATATTCGTCGATCAGGCGCTCGAGCTCGGCCTGCGGGCCATGGCTGCCGGCGCGCGTCAACGGCGGGGTCAGATGGTCGATGATAACCGCCTGCGAGCGCCGTTTGGCTTGGCTGCCCTCGCCGGGATCGTTGACGATGAACGGATAGAGATGCGGCAACGGCCCCAGCACCGCCTCGGGATAACATTCCGACGACAGCGCCAGCGCCTTGCCGGGCAGCCATTCCAGGGTCCCGTGCTTGCCGAGGTCGATCACCGCGTCGGCTTGGAAACTAAGGGCGAGCCAGGCATAGGCCGCGAAATACGAATGCGGCGGCACCAGCGCCGGGTCGTGATAACTCGCTTTCGGGTCGAGATTGTAGCCGCGCGCCGGCTGAACCAGCACCGCGACATTGCCGCTCCACAAGCCGGGGATCGCAAAGCGCCCGCAATCGACCCGTCCCGGGCGAAAAAACGGGTCGCGCTCGGCCGCGCCCCATTGCGCCTCGACCCGCTCCTGCACCGCGCGCGGCAGGCTGCCGAAAAAGCTCGAATAATCGGCGAAGGAAAGCGTTTCCTCGGCCGGTGCGTGGGGCCGTGCGTTGGTGGGGCCGGCAAGGAGTCGCTCCATCAGCGTGGCGCCGTCTGGCGGCATCTCGCCGGTGCGGTATCCCGCCTCGCCGAGCGCGAAGAGGACTCCGACCGCGGATTGCGGCGTGTCGAGCCCGACCCCGTTGCCGATGCGGCCGTCGCGGTTAGGGTAATTGGCGAGGATGATCGCGACCCGCCGCTCGGCCGGCGGCTTTGCGCGCAGATGCGCCCAGTTGCGCGCGAGGTTGGCGACAAAGGCGATCCGATCCGCGACCGGGCGGTAGCCGACGAGGTCGGCCTCGGTCTCGGGATCGCGGCCGAGCGGCGCCTTGAACGAGACCGCGCGCGAAAAAATGCGGCCGTCGATCTCGGGGAGGGCGACGTTCATCGCCAGGTCGCGGGGCCCCAGGCCGCGCGTGCCCTCGCGCCAGGATTCTTCGTCGCCGCCCGCGAAGACGACCTGCAGCACCGGGCAACCGGCCTGTAGCGGGTCGGCTCCGCCCGCCGCTGCCACCGAAAACCCGGTCGCGTTGAGGATCACATCAGGCGGATACGCGGCAAACGCCTCTCCCAGCAGCAAGGCGGCCTGTGGCTCCTTGAGGCTATGGACAAAGATCGGCAACGGGCGCAGCCGGCGCGGCCGCAGCGCCTCGACGAGCGCATCAATGGGCGCGGTGTTCCCGGATTGGACGAGCGCGCGATAGAAGACGATCGGCGCAACGCCGCCATCACCGCGCCATTCCCCCGCGATGTCGTCAAGGCCCGGCAGAGTGCGGCCCGGCCAGTAGAACCCGGCGCGCAAGAGCGGCGCCGGCTCCGCCCATTCGGCATCCTCGCCGATGAGGCTCGCGGCGTAGCGCAAGAAATTGTCGGCATTGCCCGGACCGCCTTCGGCGAGATAGTGCCAGAGGCGCCGGCAAGCGGCGGGGGGCACCGTCGACAACCGCGCCAGCTCCGAGTCCGGCTTGTCGTCGCCCGGCAATAGCGCCAGTGGGATGCGGTGCTTGCGGCAGGTTTCGACGAGGCGCTCGACCCCGTAGGGCCAATAGGCGCTGCCGCCGAGGAGCCGCGCGACGACCAGCCGGGCCTGGCCGACCCGCTCCATGTAGAGGTCGACCGAGAAATTGTGGCCGAGGCGCATGACCGGCGCGAGCCGCAGGCATGGCGCCGCCGGGTCTGTGGTGTGCCGCCGCGCTTGCGCCGCCGCGAGCAACGCGATCTCGGTGTCGGCGCTGGCCAGCACGATGATGTCGCCTTGGGTCTGGGCGAGATCAATTGCAGCCGATCCGTCGGCGATGATTCCGGGCTCGGTGGCAAGGAGGTGCACGTCAAACCGCTTCGAGCGCGGCGCGGATCGTGGCGCGGTCGAGGTCCTTGCGGCCGATGACGACTAGCCGGCTCGCCCGGGGCTCACCGGCGAGCCACGGGCGGTCGAAATGCTGCTCGATGCGCTCGCCAACCGCTTGCACCACCTGGCGGCGGTCGCGGCCCGGCACATCGAGGAAGCCCTTGACCCTGAGCACGTCGTGGGCGCGGATCAGCGCCAGGAGCCGGGCGCGGAACCCGGCGCCGTCGACAATCGGTCCACGCTCGACGACAAAGCTCGCGAAATCGTCGTGGTCATGCTCCTCTTCGAGATCGTGGCAGGAGGGGCGGGCGGCGAGGTCATCCTCGGCCGCGGCGGCAAGCCCCAGCGCCACCGCCGGCGCGACCCGGCCCGCAATGGCGTCGATGAGCTTCACCCCGGGGCGTAGCCGGGCTTCGAGGTCGCGGCGCAGCGCCCCGAGCCGGTCGCATTCGACCAGATCTGTCTTGTTAAGGATGACGAGGTCGGCGCAGGCAAGCTGATCGCCGAACACCTCTTCGAGCGGATTATCGTGATCGATCGCGGGATCGGCTCCGCGCTGCCTCGCCACCGCTTGCGGGTCGCTCGCAAAGCGGCCGGCGGCGGCCGCCGCCGCGTCGATCACCGTCACCACGCCATCGACCGTCAGACGGGTGCGGATCTCGGGCCAGGCAAAGGCTTGCACCAGTGGCTTTGGCAGGGCCAGGCCCGAGGTTTCGACGACGATATGGTCGGGTGGCGCCGCGCGCTCGATAAGGCGCGTCAATGTCGGCAGGAAATCGTCGGCGACCGTGCAGCACAGGCACCCATTCGCCAGTTCGACGATATCCTCGTCGGTGCACGCCGCATCGCCGCATCCCAGCAGCAATTCGCGGTCGATGCCGAGCTCGCCGAACTCGTTGACGATGATCGCCAGGCGGTGCTGGCAAGCGTTAGCGATGAGATGGCGCACGAGGCTCGTCTTGCCGGCGCCCAAGAAGCCGGTGACGATCGTCGCGGGGATCCGACGCATGGCTCAACCCCCCTTGAGCACCAGCGGCAACCCCGCCGCGACAAAGACGACACGGTCGGCGAGCGCCGCCATCTCCTGGTTGAGGCGGCCCGCGGCGTCGCGGAACCGGCGGCCGAGCACGCTCTCCGGCACGAGCCCGAGCCCGACTTCGTTGGTGACGAGGACGATGGGGCCCGCGGCACCGCGCAGCGCCATGCGCAAGTTCGCCACTTCATCCTCGATTCCTCGCTCGGCCAGCATCACGTTCGACAGCCACAGGGTCAGGCAGTCGATCAGCATTGGGCGTTCGGGGTTGGCTTCGGCGGCGATCGCGTTGGCGAGGGCGAGCGGCGCCTCGATCGTGCGCCAGAAGGCGCCGCGCCCGTCACCATCC
>JBARKH010000550.1:0-15845 GCA_049801295.1 Allostellaceae bacterium
CCCTGGAGGCGCTCGCCTGGGGCCTTGTCGATGCGGTGGCGCCGCCCGCCGAGCTCGATGCCGCAGTCGAGCGCTTTGCCGCGGCAATCCTCGCCGGTGGCCCGCAGGCGATCCGGCTGCAAAAGGCATTGATCCGCGACTGGGAGGATCTGTCGGCGAGCGCCGTGATCGCGCGCGGCATCGACGTCTTCGCCGAGGCCTACGCGACCGATGAGCCGCGGCAGATGGCGGAGGCGCGGCTTACCCAGATGCGGGCACGCCGCCCGGAGACGCGCCGATGACGGGCAAAGGCCCGCGCTCGCGCCCCGGCCTCTCCGACATGGCCGGCGCGATCCCGCATTTTTACGGTCACCGGCAACGGTTGCGGCAGCGCCTCATTGCCGGCGGACCGGACAATCTGCCGGATTACGAATTGCTCGAGGTGATCCTATTCGCCGGCAACCCACGGGGCGACGTAAAGCCGCTGGCCAAGGATCTGATAGACCGGTTCGGCAGCTTCGCCGAGGTGCTGAGCGCGGGTTCCGACGATCTGCTCGGGTTTCCCGGGCTCGGTGAAGCCGGGGTCGCTGCGTTGAAAGCGGTGCGCGAGGCGGCCTTGCGGCTGATGCGAGCGGAGCTGCGCGAGCGCCCGCTGCTCGGCTCGTGGGACCGCCTGATCGACTATTGCACCGCCAATATCGCCCATGGCCGGGTCGAGGAATTTCACCTTCTCTTCCTCGACCGCAAGAACATGCTGATCGCGCACGAGCGCCAGCAGCGCGGCACCATCGACCACACCCCGGTCTACCCGCGCGAAGTGGTGAAACGCGCGCTCGAGCTGAGCGCCTCGGCCCTCATCCTCGTGCACAAGAGTCCCACTCGGAATCCCACTCAACTGCTATCCACATCGTCCCGATTCGCGAAGGTTCAAATCACGGCCCAGGACCGCAGAAATAGGGTGGCCATTTCGGTTGGGCCTTCAGGGCGGCATCGTCGATCACGGCCAGGATATCGTTTGGCAGCGGACCTTCGGTCACGGCCGCAAGATTGTGCCGGAGATGCTCCAGCGAAGAGGTGTGGCGACAGCGACAAGACATCGGCGATCATCGCGGGAATTCCAGCTCCGTTACAGATTTGTATAGAGGCGGCCATCACGCGTTAACCCGGGCTCGTCCACCTTGACTGCGGGCGCTATTGTGCCGGCTTTGGGTTCACAGAAGGTCGGCCGGTCGATCGGAAAGCCGTAAATTGCGAATTCTACTTATCGAAGATGACGCGGAGACCGCCGGCTACGTGGCCAGCGGATTGCGCGAAGAAGGGCATCTGATCGCACAGGCGGCCGACGGCAAAGAGGCGCTCGTTCTGGCGATGAGCGAATCGTTCGATCTGTTGGTTGTCGATCGGATGATACCCGGCCTCGACGGGCTGAAGCTGGTGCGGACCTTGCGCAGCGCCGGCTACGATGCCCCGGTGCTGTTTCTGACCGCGCTTGGCGGGGTCGGCGATCGGGTTACCGGCCTCAATGCCGGTGGCGACGATTATCTCGTGAAACCGTTCGCGTTTTCGGAACTTTCGGCGAGGGTAGCCGCCCTCGGACGCCGCCCGAGAACCGCGCCGCCAGAAACGGTCTTGCGGGTGCATGACCTCGAACTCGACCTGCTCGCGCGCGCTGTCAGGCGGCGAGGCGAATTGATCGAGCTGCAGCCGCGGGAATCCCGCCTCCTCGAATATCTGATGCGGCACGCGGGCCAGGTGGTCACCCGCACAATGCTGCTGGAGCACGTCTGGGATCTGCATTTCGATCCCCGCACCAATGTGGTCGAGACCCATATCAGTCGCCTGCGCAGCAAGGTGGACAAAGGCTTCGAGGCGGAGCTGATCCACACGGTGCGCGGGGCAGGCTATTGCATCCGTGGCCCTGCCTAGGCTGCTACGCACTTCGAGTTTCCGGCTCACCCTTCTCTATGCAGGGTTATTCGGCGCGTCGGTGCTGATCCTGTTCGGAGTCATTTATTGGGCCACCGACATCTATATGACCGGTTCGCTCGATGCGGACATCGACAGCGACCTTGCCGAGCTCGACGACACGTTCCGCACCGGGGGCATCGCGCCTCTCGCCGCCCTGATAGGGGAGCGCGTTCGGCAGAGCCCGAACGGTCCGATGCATTACCTGCTGGAACATGCCGACGGACAAATCATCGCCGGCAACCTGCCGGCCTCCGCGAGCCCTGGGGGCCGGTTCGACCTGTCGCTGCCGAGCCCCGATCCGCACCACGATCACCGACTCTCCCTCCGCGGGCGCGATCTGGAATTGCCTGGCGGCGCGCATCTGATTCTCGCCGTCGATGCGCAGCCGCGCACCGAGATGCACGAGTTGATCCTGCGCGCCTTCGGCTGGGGTTCGGCGATCACGCTGGTGCTCGCGTTCGGCGGAGGCGCGGTGATCAGCGGCAGCCTGTTGCGCCGGATCGAGACGATCGCCCGAACGGCACGCGACATCATGGGGGGCGATTTCTCGCGCCGTATCCCGATCCGCGGGACTGATGATGAGTTCGATCACCTGGTGGTCAGCCTCAACGCCATGCTCGACCAGATCGAGACATCGCTGGAGAGCCTGCGCCATGTCTCCAACGACATCGCCCACGATCTGCGAACGCCGCTGACCCGGCTGCGGCAGCGTCTCGAACTGGCGCAGCAACAAGCCAGCTCGGTTGAGGAATGGCGAAGTGCCGGGGCTGCCTGCATCGAGGAAATGGACGCGATCCTAGAGACTTTTGGCGCCCTGTTGCGCATCGCCCAGATCGAGAGCGGGGCTGCCGCTCGCAATTTCGCGGCGGTCGACCTGTCGGCCCTGCTGCAGACGATGATCGAAGTCTACGAGCCGATGGCCGAGGAGAAGGGCCAGCGCCTTGCTGCCGAGATCCCCGCGGGCCTTGCGGTGTGGGGCGACCGCGAGCTTCTCGCGCAGATGCTTGCCAACATCATCGAGAACGCGCTGAAGCACTCGCCCGTGGGCGCCACGATTGGTCTTGCAGCCAACCCGACGGCTGCGGCGGTGGAGGTTGTCGTTGGAGACAACGGTCCGGGAATACCCGAGGCAGAACGCCAGCACGTCTTCGACCGTTTTTATCGGGTCGAGCGTAGTCGCAGCACGCCGGGAGGCGGGCTCGGACTCAGCCTCGTCAAGGCTATCGCAGCTCGGCACCAGATCGCCGTTGAGCTTGGCGACAACAAACCGGGCCTGCAGGTGTCGCTGCGCTTCCCGCCAATGACACCGCGCGCCCCGGATCCCACTTTGCCGCCGCTCCGCTCTGGCGCTTGATGAGACCAACGGCGCGGGCATTGACAGGCCCCGATAGGACCCAGCCAGCAAGATGCTGCCGGTCGGTCGCAACATTACAAAACCGTATAACCCCGGCCACCGGCCGGTCAGATTGCCCGCGCTATGCTGAACCCCGGTCGATCGCCGCGTTACGCAGTTCCGCAGGTGGGGGGACAGTTGAGCAACACGCAAGGGCTTCCCGCCACCATGCTCAACAAAGTCCCGGAGATCACCCTCGCCTTTTGGGTCATCAAGATCATGTCGACAACCGTTGGCGAGACCGGGGCGGACTATCTCGCGGTGCATGTCGGGCTGGGCACGGCGATCACCGGCGGGATCATGCTTCTCCTGTTGATAGCGGCGCTAATCGGTCAATTGCTGACGCGGCAGTATGTGCCCTGGATCTATTGGCTGACGGTTGTCCTCGTCAGCGTGGTCGGAACGCAAATCACCGACGCTCTCACGGATGGGCTGGAAGTCAGCCTGTATGCCAGCACAGCCGCATTCAGCCTGGTGCTGGCCGCCACCTTCGCGATCTGGTACGCGGTCGAGCGGACGCTCTCGATTGATACCATCGTCACGACGCGGCGAGAGCTGTTCTATTGGGCCGCGATTTTATTCACTTTTGCTCTCGGCACCGCCGCCGGCGATCTCGCCACAGAAGCGCTGTATCTCGGTTTCAAGGTGGGTGTCGCGGCTTTCGGAGCGCTGATCGCGGCGATCGCCGTCGCCTACTATCTCGGCGCGAATGCCGTTCTCACCTTCTGGCTCGCCTATATCCTGACGCGGCCCTTAGGCGCCTCGCTCGGCGACCTGCTTTCCCAGTCGCAGCCCAACGGCGGGGTAGGCCTCGGCACCGTCAAAACAAGCATCGCGTTCCTCGTCATCATCACGAGCCTGGTCGCTTACCTGAGCATCGGGCCAAACGCGAGGAGCCGCCCCGGGACAATAGAGTCGGGATGACCGACACCATCGCGACGCACCGGCCGTCTCCAGATCCGGCATCGGATCAACCAAGGCGCGGCATCCCATCCCGAACAGCTCCGATGCCGGCATGGTGTGACCTCAGAATGCGAAGGAAATCCAATGTTCAGGACCCGCAAACCCGCTCACGTTCTGCTCGCGCTCACCCTGGTGGGGATCGCGTTATTCACCATCGAGGCTCTTCTGCCTGCCGCCCAGGCCGCGCCGCTGGCCGGGGTGGCGACCTCCTCGCAGATCGGCGATCTCTCCGCGTATCGAACGATCGTTGTCGATACCGCGTCGCTGGTGGACAAGGGCGATCTTTCCAGCGCTAAAGCCCGGATCAAGGATCTGGAGGTGGCCTGGGACGAAGCAGAGCCTTCGCTGAAGCCCCGATCGCCGCCGGAGTGGCACAAGATCGACAAGGCCATCGATCGGGCGCTTGATGCGCTGCGTGCCAGCACCCCGGACGCCGCGTCTTGCAAGCAAACCCTGGCCGACCTGCTTGCCATCATGGACGGCGGTGCCGGCGGCAAGCTTTGAGCTATCGCTTCCCCGCCGCGTCGTCCACGCCGCGACGGCCTCGCTCCAGAATCCGATTCACACTCTTCAGCATAGGCAAACGAAATGTCTGCGATGCCCGCTCGAACTAAACATCGCTTTACCCTTGGTATGTTGCTGGCCATCGGGGTTTCCCTCGGCTGGTCCCTTCAGGCATGGGCTTATCCGGGGGAGGAACTCGCCAACCAGGCCACCATCGATATGTCGCAGGCGCGAAGCTTGGCTTTGAAAGCGCGCCCGGGAAAGATCACCAAGGAGGAACTCGAGGAGGAACCTGGCGGTAGCGGGTTGCGCTACTCCTTCGTCATCAGGGCCGGCCTGAAGTTGTACGAGGTCGGGGTCGATGCGCGCAGCGGCGCGCTCGTGGAGAACAAGGCCGAAGGGCCAAATCCCGATTGAGCGACCTTTCCACTGGCGTCGCGCTCCAAGCGGCTGCGCCTGGCGTGATAGCATCGCTTCGATGACGCCTCCTTTGATCTCGCGCCGCGATATCAGGCGCGGCACGAGCCGCGCAGCTATCGGCATCGCGGCCGGGGTGTCCGCGGTCGCCGCCGTCGTCGGGTTCGCTTGGCTTGGACCGGGCCGGGCTCCTCATGCACAAGCCATCCAAACCGCCGCGGTGCCGGTCGCCGCCGACACCGTGAAGCGCGGGGACGTGCCGATTTATATCACCGGTCTGGGGACGGTACAGGCCTACAACAGCGTCGTGGTCAAGGCGCGGGTCGATGGCCAGATCGTCAAGATCGACTTCGCCGAAGGACAGGATGTTCAGGCCGGCGACGTGCTCGCCGAAATCGATCCGGCGCCCCTCGCGGCAGCGGTGGCACAGGCCGAGGCGGCCAGGCTCAAAGACGCGGCGCAGCTCGATAATGCCCGCCGTGATCTGGCGCGGGCGGCTCGGCTTGCGGCATCCGGGAACGCGACGATGCAGCAACAGGACACCGCCCGCTCGCTGGTCGCGCAGCTCGAAGCCACCGTGAAGGCCGACGAAGCCACGATCGAAGCCGCTCAGGTCCAGCTCAATTACACGCGCATCCGCTCTCCGATAAGCGGCCGCGCTGGGGTTCGCACGCTCGATGTCGGCAACATCGTGCACGCCTCGGACGCCGCCGGAATCGTGACTGTCAACCAGCTCCACCCGATTTTCGTCAGCTTCGCGCTGCCCGCGGACACCCTGCCGCCATTGCGCACCGCGATGACCGGCGGGAATGTCGCAGTCGACGCGATATCGCGGGATGGCCGGCAGCTCGCGACCGGCCGGCTCGTGGTGATCGACAATCAGATCAATACCGCCACCGCCACGATCGGGTACAAGGCGGTGTTCGACAACAGCGACGATGCGTTGTGGCCGGGGCAATTCGTCAACATCCGCGCCCTCTCCGGGACCCGGCACTACGCCGTCACGGTGCCCGCGACGGCCGTTTTGCGCGGCCCAGACGGAACCTATGCCTTCGTAATCGGCCCCGATCGCCGGGTCGCGAAGGGTGCGGTCAAAGTCGGCTGGTCGAACCAAGACCTCGCGGTCATTGATGAGGGATTGGCGCCGGGACAACAAGTGGTGACGGACGGGCAATACCGCATACAGGCCGGAACCCTGGTCGAGGTGCGGCCGCCAGCCGCACCGCCAGGCGACCAGCCAGGGCCCGTTGCCGGCGGCGGGTCCGATCGATGAACATCGCCGCCCCGTTCATCGCCCGGCCGATCGCGACAGCGCTGCTGACGATCGGGCTGACCGCCATCGGACTGATCGCCTACGCGCTGCTGCCGATCGCAGGGGTGCCGCAGGTCGACATTCCGACCATCCAGGTCGCGGCAGACCTGCCGGGCGCCAGCGCCGAGACCATGGCGCTATCGGTCGCAGCACCGCTCGAAAAGGAACTTGGGCTGATCTCGGGGGTGACGTCACTCAGCTCCACCAGCTCGCTCGGGCGCTCCCGGATTATCGTCGAATTCGATCTAGGCCGCAGTGTCGACGGCGCTGCGCAGGATGTCCAGACCGCGATCAGCGCCGCAGCCGGATTGCTGCCGAAGAACCTGCCGGACCCACCGACCTACGAGAAGGTCAACCCGGCGGATGCGCTGTTGATGTCGATCGCGGTGACCTCGGACGATTTACCGATCACCAAGCTCGACGAGTATGCCGAGACCTATCTCGCCCCGAAGATTTCCCGGATACCGGGGGTCGGCCTGGTCGATTTCCACGGCGAGCAGAAGCCGGCCGTGCGAGTGCAGATCGATCCGACCGCGATCGCCGCGCTGGGCTTGAGTCTAGAAGACGTTCGCGCAGCGTTGGCGGGGGCGACGGTGAATATGCCGAAGGGCATTCTCGACGGTCCAAAGCGCTCGCTGACGCTCGAGACGACCGACCAGCTGCAGGACGCCGCTGCCTTCGGCGCCGTCGTCATTGGCTATCATAGCGGCGCCGCGGTGCGGATTCGCGACATCGGCCGGGCGCTTGACGGGGTCGAAGACGTGCGCCAGGCAGCCTGGCTCGACAACAAGCGGGTGGTCATCATCGACGTCCACAAACAGCCCGGCTACAACATCAACGAGACCGTAGAGCTCGTGAAGGAGGCGCTGCCAGCGTTACGCCGGACGTTGCCGCCGTCGGTAGCGCTGCGCGTGCTCGGCGACCGGACCCAGACCATCCGCGCTTCCGTCGCCGGGGTACAGCTGACGATGGCGATCAGTATCGTGCTGGTGGTGCTGGTCGTCTTCCTGTTCCTGCGGCATGCAGCGGCGACGCTGATCCCGAGCGTGGCTATACCGGTATCGCTGCTGTGCACCTGTGCCGTGATGTACGTGCTTGGCTACACGATCGACAATGTGTCGCTGATGGCGCTGACCATCGCGGTCGGCTTCATCATCGACGACGCGATCGTCATGGTCGAGAACGTCATCCGCCATATCGAGGCCGGCGAGCAACCGTTAGCGGCGGCCTTCGCCGGCTCGCGAGAGATCGTCTTTACGATCTTGTCTATGACGCTGTCGCTTGTCGCCGTCTTTATCCCGCTGCTGTTCATGGGCGGCCTGCTCGGGCGTCTGTTCCGCGAATTCGCTGTGACGATCAGCGTTGCACTGTTGATGTCGGCCATCGTCTCGCTGACCGTGACCCCGATGATGTGCGGTGCGATGCTGCGCCACGGCGGCAGCGAGAACCGGCTCGCTGCGGCGCTCGACGCGGCCTTCCGGCGATCGTTGCGGTTTTACGATACCGGGTTGCGGTGGGCGTTACGCCACCCGCGGATCATGCTCGGAATCATGGCCGCGACGCTTGGGGCGACGGCGTATCTGTATTTGACCATCCCGAAGGGGTTTTTTCCGCAGCAGGACAACGGACTGATCGTCGGCACGACGGAAGCGGCGCCGGACATCTCCTATGCCGCGATGGTCGAGCGCCAGCGAGCGCTCGCTCTGGTCATCATGGCCGATCCGGATGTCGGAACCGCGTATTACTGGGTCGGCAACAACCCGGCGCTCAATACCGGCCGGATCATGATCGATCTGAAGCCGATCGCCGAGCGCAGTTCCAGCGCCACCGAAGTCCTTGCCAGATTGCGCAAGGCCGCTGCCACGGTTCCCGGCATCGTGCTGTTCGGGCAGCCGCGCCAAGACGTGCAGATCGGCGCCAAGATCAGCAAGACCCAATACCAATATACGCTGCAGGACCCCGATGTCGCAGAGCTGTTCAAATGGGCCCCGATCGTGCAGCAGCGCCTCGCCGCGCTCCCCGAGCTTCAGGACGTGACCGGGGACCTGCAGGCTGCCGCGCCACGCCTGATGCTGAAGCTCGACCGCGACACGATGGGGCGCCTCGGGATCACGCCGCAATCGATCGACGACACGCTGTACGATGCGTTCGGACAGCGTCAGGTCGCGACGATCTTCACCCAATCCGACCAGCGCCGGGTCATTCTCGAAGTCGATCCGGGCGTACCAGCGGATGCCGAGGCGCTGTCGCGGCTTTATGTCCGGTCCGGCGGCTCGGGCAAGCTCGTGCCGCTGTCCGCACTGGCGGCGTTCGACACCTCGCTCGCGCCGGTCAGCATCAATCATCAGGACGGGTTTCCATCGGTGACATTGTCGTTCAACCTCGCGCCGGGCGTTTCGCTGGGCCAGGCGGTACGCGCCGTTCGCGAGGCCGAGCGCACACTCGCGCTGCCGGCCGCGCTGACAACCGAGTACGAAGGTTCCGCTAAGGTCTTCACCCGCTCGCTTTCCAGCCAGCCCTATCTGATCGCCGCCGCGATCCTGGCTGTCTATATCGTCCTCGGCATTCTGTACGAGAGCTTCATTCACCCGATCACGATCCTGTCGACCCTACCCTCGGCCGGCGCCGGTGCTCTCGCCGCACTGATGGCGCTGCACTACGAATTCTCGTTGATCGCCCTGATCGGCGTCATCCTGCTGATCGGCATCGTCAAGAAAAACGCGATCATGATGGTCGACTTCGCGCTCGACGCGGAGCGTCAGCGCAAATTGCCGCCGGCCGCGGCAATTTACGAGGCGGCCCGGCTGCGGTTCCGGCCGATCATGATGACGACGATGGCCGCGCTGCTCGGCGGATTGCCGCTCGCACTGGGTTCGGGCGCGGGATCCGAACTGCGCCGGCCGCTCGGCATCGCGATCGTCGGCGGCTTGCTCGTGTCGCAACTTCTCACGCTCTATACCACGCCGGTCGTCTATCTTTACATGGCTCGGCTGGCCCAAATACGGTTTTGGCGGGGATGGCATTTACATCGCTCGGCAATCAGCAGGCCAACGCCTGCCGAGTGACATTGAGTTGCATCAGCTCCTGGACCTCAACTACCCGCTCCAGCATTCCGAGCTTTCCATCCTTTGAAAAATGAACCAAGTGACTTCGTCGAAATGCGTCAGCCGTTCATTCGCAATCGGGCAAGATTGACCTACGGACGGTCCACGATAGGTCTCGCAGTTGTTTGCGCCGTGCTTTCGGGTTGCACCGAATACGCAGCGCGGCCGCTCGATCGCAGCACTTTGCTGAAGAGCGATGTGCGCTCTTTGCACCACACCGATTTCGCCTTGCCGCAGCGCCTCGGGGTCAGCGAAATCGCCCGGCTGGCGGTCGAAAACAATCCCGATCTGATCGCAGCGCGCACCCAACGCGGGGTAGCCGAGGCGCAGGTGTTGCAGGCGGGCATCCTGCCTAACCCGTCAATCAGCGGCGGCTATGCTTTCTTGCTAGGAGGCCCCGGCACATTCGACGCGATCACGGCCTCGATCGGGCAAGATGTCAAATCGCTGATCATTCGACCGGCAAAGAGGCAGGCCGCCAAGGCGGCGGCCCAGGCCATCGATGCGAGCATCCTTTGGCAGGAATGGCAGACGATCGGCAAGGCGCGCCTGCTCGTCGTTGATCTCGTGGAGGGCGAGAAGACCCGACGGGTTCTGTCCGAGACGCAGGGTGTGGTCGAAGACCGGCTCGCCCGCGAACAGCGTGCCTTGTTGCAGCGTAATGCGACGCTGACGACCGTAGTACCGGCGCTGACCGCCGCGGGCGACATTCGCAAGCAGATCGACGCGCTTGAGCGGCAGCAGCAAACCCGCCGTCGCGATCTTAATGCATTGCTCGGCCTCTCGCCCGATGTCGTGGTGCCACTCGATAGTCGACTGGACCTGCCGTCAATCGACCCGGTCGTTGTTACGGCGCTGTTGCCGACATTGCCCGATCGGCGCCCCGACATTGTTGCGCTGCAGTTCGGGTACCACTCTCAGGAGGCAAAATTGCGCGGCGCCATTCTCGCCCAATTCCCGGCGCTCGTGATCGGCGCTACCGGCGGACGCGACACCAGCGATGTGCGCACCCTCGGGCCGCAGATTACTTTCGACCTGCCGATCTTCGACCGCAACCAGGGCAATGTCGCCATCGAACAGGCGACCCGTGAAAAACTCCGGACCGAGTTCACCGCCCGGCTCGTGGCAGCGGACGCAGAGGTGCGCGGCATGCTGGCCGACCAGGTCGTCCTTGCGCGCCAGCTCCCGTCCATCCGCGCTCAGCTCGACCGATTAGAGGCGGCCGCGTCTCGTGCGGCAGCGGCTTTCGCGGCTGGGAACATCGACGAGCGCAGCTATGTCGACCTGATCACCGCTCGCATCGCCAAACAGCAGGAACTGATTGCCCTCGAGCAACTGATGCTTGAGCAGCAGGCTGCGATCGCCACCCTGCTCGGCGCCGGGATGCCGCGGATGATGCTGCAGCAGCGACAGGAGCCCGACCGATGATGAAGCCGGCGGCGGTTATCATTGGCTTCAGTCTCCTGCTCTCGTCATTATCGCCTGCTGGAGCCGATAGCCCGAGCGTGGCGGTCCAAACCGCCGCGGCGAAGCGTGGCACGCTACCCGAGACGATCACCGCTTATGGGACCGCGGCACCGTTGGTCGACGGCAGCACAACTCTCAGCCTGCCGAGCGATGGCCGTGTGCTCCAGCTTGCTGTAGCTCCGGGCCAGAGGGTCCAGCCGGGGCAGCGCCTCCTTGATTTTGCCTTCTTGGCCGCGACGCTCAGCGCCTATCAGCAGGCGCTGACCGCGTTGAACCTGGCGCGTACCCAGCGCCAACATACCGCTGCGCTGCTGGCACAACAGTTGGCGACCCGCGACCAGCTCGCACAAGCCGAGAAAGCGGTCGCCGATGCCCAAATCACCCTCGATGCAATGCGGCAGGAAGGGCGCGACAAGCCTGTGCAAATCGTGACGGCACCGTTTGCGGGGATCGTCACCGCAATCCCCGTTGCGCAGGGCAGTCAGGTGGCGGCGGGTACACCGCTGATCACGGTGGCACGCGGCGATGCTCTGGCTGTTATCGTAGGGATCGAGCCTTCGGGCAGCCCTCGGGTCAGCGCCGGGCAGCCGGCGCGGCTCGAACCCCTGACTGGCACCGGCGCCGCACTCGACGGCACCGTGGTCCGCGTCGACGGAATGCTGAATTCCAAAACGCGCCTCATCGACACCACTATTTCAGCGCCCGCGGGCCTGGTGCCGGGTGCGGCCTTCCGTGCCGTCATCACCGTCGGTCAATTTCAAGGCTGGCTTGTTCCCCGCAATGCGGTGCTGTCGGATGGCAAGGGCGCCTATCTGTTTCAGGTTTCGGGGGGCAACGCAGCGCGCGTCAACGTTAAGATCGTCGGCAGCACCGGCGACACCACCGTTGTCGATGGCCCGGTTGGTCCACAGCTTCCGATCGTTATCCAAGGCAATTACCAGCTGTCGGACGGCATGCCCGTGCGTGCAGCGAGCGCCGGCCAATGAGTTTCGCTGCCTCGGTCGAGCGGCACGCGCGCTCGATCGTCGTTATCATGATCGCCCTCGCGGTGGCGGGCATCGCGGCCGCGGTATCGTTGCCGGTCGGGCTCTTTCCCCAGGTTTCGTTTCCGCGCGTCGTCGTGGACCTTTCCGCCGGCGACCGGCCGGCACCGGAGATGGCACTCCTGGTGACGAAGCCGGTCGAGCAGGCCATCCGTTCCGTCCCGGGAGTCGTCGAGGTGCGCTCGGCCACGAGCCGCGGTTCAGCGCAAATCTCGATCGATTTCGGCTGGGGGCGCGACATGATCGCGACGGCCTTGCTGGTCGACACGGCGGTGGGCCGAACCTTGGCGGCTCTGCCGCCCGGTACGAGCTTCAACGTCCGGCGCATGGACCCCACGGTGTTTCCGATCATCGCATATGCCCTGACCTCGGACACCCTCTCCCCGATTGCGCTTCGAGATTTGGCGGAATTGCAAATTGTCCCGCTGCTCTCGTCGATCCCTGGTCTGGCCCGGGTCGGCGTGCAGGGCGGTGACATCGAGGAAATCGCGGTCTTAGCTGAGCCGCAGCGGCTGAACGCATATGGGCTGGCGATGTCGGACCTGGTCACCGCGCTATCCAATACTAATGTGCTTCAAGCGGCTGGCCGGATCGAGGACCACCACAAGCTTTACCTGGTCGTTGCCAACGACAGCCTTCACCAGGTCCAGCAGGTCGCCGATACGGTCGTCAAGTCCGACCCGAATGGGATCATCCGCCTGAGCGATGTCGCCACGGTTCAGGACGGGGTCATGCCGCAATGGACCCGCGTCGTCGCTGACGGGAAACCTGCAGTGTTGCTTAACATCTACGAGCAGCCGGACGGCAACGCGGTGCAGGTTGCCGGGCAGGTCCGCGCCAAACTCGCCAGCTTCGCGATGCCGCCCGGTGTGACGCTGTCTAACTGGTACGACCAGAGCCAGCTCGTGCTTCAATCCGCCGGAAGCGTGCGCGATGCGGTCCTGATCGGGCTGGTGCTGGCCGGCGTTGTGCTCCTGCTGTTCCTGCGGAATTGGCGCGTCACCCTGATCGCCCTGCTCTGCGTGCCGGCGACGTTGGCAACGACGGTGCTGCTGCTCAGCTTCTTCGGCCTCAGTTTCAACATCATGACGCTGGGCGGCATCGCCGCGGCGGTGGGCCTCGTGATCGACGACGTGATCGTGATGGTCGAGCATATCGCAAGGCGCGCCGGCGGTGCGCCCGCGACAGCCGGCGATGCGACCGGGCGTGATGCGGTGCTGCCGGCCGGCCGCGAGTTTTTGCGCCCACTGACCGGCTCCAGCCTCGCGACGCTGATTGTATTCCTGCCGCTCGGCTTTCTTACCGGCGTGACCGGCGCCTTTTCAAGGGCGCTGTCGATCACGATGGCTTCCGCGCTGATCATCTCCTACCTGATCAGCGCTTTTGTCGTGCCGGTGCTGGCCCGCCATTTGATCAATTTTGAGCGATGGCAGGACCCGGGCGGTGCCGGCAAGGGCTGGCTCGGCGGCTGGCACGCTCGGCTGCTCGATCGGTTGTTCCGGGCCCCCTGGTTGATCGCGACCGGAATCGTGCCCTTGTTGGTGATCGGCTGGGTCGCATATGGACAGGTCGCGACCGGTTTCATGCCGGCGGTGGATGAAGGCGGCTTCGTGTTGGATTACACCACGCTGCCCGGCACCTCGGTGACCGAGACCGATCGCGAGGTGATGCAGATCGAGGCGATCCTGCGCGCCATGCCTGAGCTGCAAACGTTCTCACGGCGCACCGGACTGGGACTCGGCGGCAGCCTGAGCGAGCCGAACCACGGCGACTTCTTCGTGCTGCTCAAGCCAAATCACGCGCGTCCGACACCGACCGTCATGGCCGACGTGCTGTCACAGGTCGGCAAGCTGGTGCCGGGCGTTAAAGTAGAATTGGCGCAGTTGATGGAGGATTTGATCGGGGATTTGACCGCCGTCCCTCAGCCAATCGAGATCAAGCTCTTTGCCACCGACACCGCCGCACTGATCCCTCAAGCGCGTAAGGTGGCGGCGGCAATCGCAAAGATCGCGGGCATCGTCGAGGTGAAGGATGGAGTGGTCCTGGCCGGCGACGGGCTCGACGTGCAGGTCGATCTCGTCAAGGCCGGCTTCGAGGGGGTCACACCGGACAGTGTCGCGAAGGGCGTCACGGGAGCGCTGACCGGCACGATCGCGACATCGTTGCCGCAGACCGCAAAATCGATCGGGGTGCGGGTGCGCTTGCCTGATGCGTTACGGCTGCGCGATATCGATCTTGCGGATTTGCCGATACGCGCCCCGGATGGCCATATTTTTCCGCTGCGGCGGGTTGCCTCAATTATTCCGAATACCGGCCAGCCGGAGATCACACGGGACAATTTGCAGCCGATGATCGCGGTCACCGGTCGGATTGAAGGGCAGAACATCGGCGGCGCGGTCAGCCAGGTTCAGCGGGTTCTCAGCCAGCCGGGCATGCTTGGACCGGGCGTTGCGTACCAGCTTGGCGGCCTCTACCAGCAGCAGCAAATCGCCTTTGCCGGTTTAACCAAGGTATTCGCGGCTGCGTTGATCGCCGAGCTGGTGCTGTTGCTGTTTCTTTATGAACGATTCTGGCTTCCGATCATCATCATCGGCACGTCATTGCTCTCGACGACGGCGGTGTTCACCGCATTATGGGTCACCGGCATACCGCTTAACATCACCGCGCTGATGGGCATGACGATGATCATCGGCATCGGCACCGAGATGGCGATCTTCTATGTTTCGGAATACACCGAGCTGGCGGCCCAGATGCCGCCCCGGCAGGCGCTGCACGAGGCGAGCCGCAACCGGCTGCGGCCGATCACGATGACGACGCTAGCTGCAATCCTGACTTTGCTACCGTTGGCCCTGGCAATCGGTCAGGGCTCCGCCATTCAGCAGCCATTGGCGATCACGATCATCGCCGGATTGTTGATACAGTTCCCATTAGTCCTGTTGGCAATGCCTGTGCTGATCGGCTTCACTCTTCGCCGTAAGAGTTCAGGCGATCGCCGCCAGGACTTGCCGGAACAATTGTGAGTCGCCCCTGCCCTTCTATCCAGCAGGCCGAGGTCACCTCCGATCCGCGCGCGTTGAATGTCGTGCCGGCATTGATCGCCGATCTCGGCGAAGCAGCGGCCTGGCGATATATCGAGTTTTTTTACGGCAAACATCTGCAACCCGCATACACGCCGCGCCTATGCCCGGGCCTGTAACCGGTTCTTCGCGTGGTGCGAGGACCGCAGTCTGACGCCCACAGCGATCCGGCCTCATCACGTCGCCATTTATATAGAGCAGCTGCAGAGCGCGGTTTCGGCGCCGTCGGTCAACGAGCGGGCTGTCCGAAACTGGTTTGAAGGGAAAAACCGCCCGAGCGGCGAAAACCTCATCATCCTCATCCAACGTTCCGATACGGTACTCAAAACTGTTCTCAGCCTCGCCAACCGGCGCGACCTTGTGGTAGTGGTGAGTCTCGCTGGCCTACGACGTCAACTTGTCGGTGCCGTAGCCGCTATCGACGATTTGCAGCAATCTGACACGTAGGTCCTATTCGATCAGGCCCGCCGACGACGATCCCCGAAGAGACAAGGTGGTGGTGATGGGACGGACACTAAAAGAGATCATCGCCGCTCTGCCCCCCGCGCGGCAGGAATGCGTCGAAGCTCGTTATCGAACGCTGAAGGCCGAGATCGAACGCCTACGTCAACCGGCCAC
>JBARKH010000551.1:0-19553 GCA_049801295.1 Allostellaceae bacterium
CGATCCGCGAATGCGCGCGGTCGCGGCTCGTCGATGGCAGGGCGATGATCGAGCGGCCTTCCGGCGCCCGGGTGGCGGCGCGCACGAAATCCATCTGGCCGCCGGTGAGGCCGACAGAATGGCCGGCCAGCGTCTCGGCGTTGACCTGCCCGGTCAGGTCGATCTCAAGTGCCGAGTTGATCGCGACAAAGCGGCGGAATTGACCCAGCACGAGCGCGTCGTGTGTATAGCGCGGCGAGCGGATCTCGATCCGCGGGTTGCGGTCGGCGAAGGCGTAAAGCCGGCGCGTCCCCATCAGCATCAGCGTGACCGTCACGCCGGGATCGATCTCCTTATGGCGGTTGTCGACGACGCCGGCTGCCATCAGATCGGCGACCCCATCGCCGATCGCGCCGGAATGGATCCCGAGGCCGTATTTTTTCCCGAGCGCGGCGGTCACCGCCTCGGGAATGAGGCCGATCCCGAGTTCAAGCGTCGCGCGGTCGGGCACCAGACTTGCGACATGCGCGGCGATCGCACTCTCGACGGGGCCGATGCTGCGCGCCGGCAGTTCGAGCGGCCGGTGGGTGGCGGGAACCAGGATATCGATGAGCCCCCCGTCGATCAGCGTGTCGCCCGAACTCCACGGCAATGCCGGGTTGAGCTGGGCGATGACGAGACGCGCGCCGGCGATCGCCTCGCGCAGGCATTCGATGCCGATCCCGACATTGTAGTTGCCCGCCTTATCGGGGCCGCTCACTTGCAGGAGGACGACATCGACGCGCGGATGGCCCTCGCTAATGAGGCCGCACAAAGCCGAGATGTTGGCCGGGATGACGTTGTCGGCATCGCGAGCGAAAAACCGCCGCCCGGCACCGCCGCCGCCGAAGGCGCTCACCGTCACGTTGGGGTGATCGGCGGCGAAATCACCGGCGAAGGTCAGGGCGAAGAACAGGCGAAACGGCGGGCAGCGCGGCGCCTGTTCGCCGAGGAGGCGCGTGAGGAATACTGGCTCGGCGGTGGCCTCGGCCCAGAACACCGTGTCGCCGGCCTGGATCAGCCGGGCGAAATCGAGCGCCTCGGGGGCGAGGGTCGCCAGCGTCTTCATGCCCTATCCTCCTACACCGCCGCCACGACGCCGAACAGCGCCGCGCCGGCGAGGAGGAGCGGCACCGGATGCAGGCGCGGCCAATATAACAGCACCGCCGTGGTGACGAGCGCCGCCGCCCAGACCGGCCATCCGGAGGGCGAGGCGCGCAAGACAACGATCCCGCCCGAGAGGAAGAGCCCGGCGGCAATCGGAGCGAGGCCGCGCTCGATCGCGGTGTGCCAGGGCGAGCCGCGCCATCGTCCCCATAGCCGAGCCGCGGCGAAGACGAGGAGCGCCGAGGGCAGGTAGTAGGCGATCGTCGCGATGAGCGCGCCTGGGATCCCGGCCACCTTCCAGCCGATCAGCGTCGCGAGCATCGAGCCGGGCCCGGGCGTCGCGCGCGACAGGGCAAAGAGGTCGGCGAATTCGCGCTCGCTGGTCCAGTGGTGCACGGCGATTGATTGCTGCGCGATGTCGGCGATGACCGCATTGCCGCCACCGAACGATAACAAGGACAACGGCGCGAAGACGAGGCCGAGCGCGATGAGGCCGCCTGATCCCTCGCTCATATCAGCGGCGGCGCGGTTCGATCAGCGCGAGCGCGATGCCGAGCGGCGCCAAGACGGCGATAACCGGGAGCATCGGCCAGCGCATAACCCCGACCCCGAGCACCGTCGCGGCGGCGAGCATCAGCCCGGCGGGACCTGGCCGGCTCTGCGTCATGCTGTGGAGGCCGGTGGCAAAGGTCAGCCCGATGACCGCGGCGGCCACCCCATCGAGCATTGCGTGCACGATCCGGTGCTCGCCGAACCCGGCATAGACGGCGCCGAGCGTAAGCACGATCGCGAACGGCAGGGAGAGGAGGCCAACGAGGGCGGCGACCGCGCCGGCCGCGCCATGCAGCCGCTGCCCGGTCTGCACGGTCAGCTTGATCCCAATCGAGCCGGGGATCGCCTGCCCGAGCGCGAGGTCCGACAGAAAGGTCGGTTCGTCGATCCAGCGGCGCTTCACCACCATCTCGCGGTAGAGATAGCCAGCGGTGCCGCCGCCAAAGCTGGTGCAACCAAGCCACATAAACGCGCCGAAGATCCGGGCGAGGCCCACCGCCGGCGGCGTGCGTCCTTCGAGACGCGCCCCTCCGGGTCGTTCCTCAGGATGGGGTAAATTTGTCTGTGGCATTAAAGCCTTACCTCATCCTGAGAAGGTCGCGAAGCGGCGGTCTCGAAGGACGCGCTACGCCCGACCCGTCTCAATCCCCTCCAGTTTGCCGCCGCACGCCGGCCGGCCGATACCGAAGGTTTCGATGTCGCTGATCTGGCGGTCGTCCACAAGTGCTCCTCGCGGTTCGGATCTGCGTGGCTGGGGACCATCATGCCCCGGTCAGTCTCTGAGGCGAACGAGAAAGGGCGCGGGTGGTCGACGACGGGTCAGCGAGCGAATTTCGTTGCGACGGGCTTCTCGGGGACGGAAAATCACGCCCGACAGCCCTGGGAATGTCGCGATGCCGGTAAATGGGGGCAGATATGAAGGTGTTGATCAAGACTGCATGGGGGTCCGACGAGTCTACAAAAGCCGCCTTCGCCTTTCTCCATGCCAACGCCTTCGCCGAGGCGGGCCATGATGTTCAGGTATTTCTCCTTGGTGAAGCGGTAAATTTGATGAAAACCGAGGTAATGAACGCGGTAACACCCGTTGGATGGCCGCCATTATCTGAAACAATGCCTAAGACATTTGCCCATAAAATTCCGCTCAACATCTGAACTGCCTGTTCACGGGCCCGTGCGGTCCGCGATACCGACCTCGAAGGCAAGAATGCCCGGTTCGTAACTCCTCCGGATTTGGTGGCGTTAGTGGAGTGGGCCGATAAGGTCCTGAGCGAGTAAGACCAGCGGGAAGCCAGCGCCCCGCCGGCGCGTCGCGATTGCGTCAGCGTCTACTGCGTCCGCTGTTGTTGTGCGGCGAGAAACGCCCGCGGCGATACGCCTGGAGCAAATCCCGGCGGGAGTGCCTTCGGCGCTGCGCCCCAATCGCCACGTCAGGCCAGCACCTCCTCGGCGGCCGGGACGCGCTTCACCTCGTGCGCCTGGAGACGGGGGAGCACCTCGCGAGCGAAGCGTTCGATCTGCGCCATGTAGAGATCGTGCGGCAAGGCCCCGCGGTTGATCGCCAGCTGCACCTGGTTGGCGCCGGCGCTTTCGGCGGCCTCGATAATCCGCTCGGCGACCTCGTCGGCGGTGCCCATCGGCATCGTCTCGGCCTGCTCGGCGAGCTGCGGCATCGTCAGGTTGCGGAATTCGGAGCGCAGATTGGCCGCCGCGCGCAGGTTTTCCGGCCGCACGTAATCGGTCGAGGCCTGGGTCGTATAGCCGCTCTCGCGCTGCTTTTCGGTCTCGATGAAGTTGCCGTGGCTAAAGAGGGTGCGGTTGAAATAGAGGATGTGCGGGCCGTATTCGCGCAAGGCCTGCGCCTTGGTATCGGCGACATAGGTGGTGATGCCGAGCGAGAGGTGGTCGGGCGTGATGCGGTGGCCGGACGCGGCGAGGCACTTGGCGTAGTAGCGGATGATGTCGTCGCGCAAGCCCTTATGGCGGCCGAGCCCCGGGGTGATCGGCAGATTGTGGCGGGCGGCGAACTCGATCGATTCCTTGCTGCCGACAATCGGGAGCCAGATCGGCGGATGCGGCTGCTGCACCGGGCGCGGCCACATCGCGACGTCATGATAGGACCAGTATTTGCCCTCGTAGTTGAACACTTCCTCGGTCCAGGCGCGGGTGATGATGTCGTAGGCCTCTTCGAACCGCCCGCGCGACTCGGCGAGCGGCACGTTATGCACCTGGTATTCCCTGAGGATGCCGCGGGCGAAACCGGAGATGAGGCGCCCTTTCGACAGGCAGTCGATCATCGCCAATTCCTCGGCCAGGCGTAACGGCTCGTGCAACGGCAACAGATTGCCGTAGATCAAGAGTTTGAGCCGCTTGGTGCGCTGGGCGGCGGCGGCGGCCATCAGGTTGGGGCTGTTCATCAGCCCATAGGGCGAGCAGTGGTGCTCGTTGAAGCCGACCCCGTCATAGCCGAGCTTGTCGAGGAGTTCCCAGGCGTCGAGATGCTCCTCATAGGTACGCTCGGCGGTCGCGGCATCGAAATGCCGCTTGGCCAGCGGATAGGGCAGCTCCGTTTCGCCGCCCTTCAGATGGTCGAGATTGGCGTCATAGGCCAAGAGGTCGAAGACAAAGACTTTCATTCTGCCGCCTCCTGCACCGCCAATTGCTGCGCGCGGCTGCCGCGGAACACCAATAGGCCCGTCGCCACCGCGGCGATCGCCGCGAACCCGCAGGCGCTCAAGAAAATATGCGTCGGCGCCAGGCCGAGCGAGAGCAGCCAGCCGCCGAGCACCGGCGCGGCGATACCGCCCAAGCGGCCAACTCCGAGCGCCCAGCCAAGCCCGGTGGTGCGCATGCGCGCCGGATAGAGCTTGCCGCAGGTCGCGTTGGCGCCGGTCTGGCTACCGATGATCGTCATGCCGGCGAAGAAGGTCGCTGCCAGGAGGATCGCGTAAGGCAGCGCGAGCAGCGCGATCGCGCCGATGAACAGCGCGCCGGCGGCGTAGTGAAACGCCAGCGAGCGTTCCGGGCCGACACGGTCGATCGCCGCGCCAAGATAAAGGACGGCCCAAATCGCGCCGAAATCCCTGAGGCTCGAGGCAAAGATCGCCTGCGCCGGGGTCATGCCGATCAGGTTGAACACCGTCGGCATCCAGTAGGCGAAGAGGAACAGGTTCATCAGGCTGCAAAAGAAAATGATCCACAGCAACACGGTCTGGAGGGCATAGCCCTGGCTGAACAGCATCATCACCGGATTGCCCTCGGCGATGTCGAGCGGCTGCACCTCACCCTGACCCGGAGCGAGGTCGAGGCGCTGCAGCACTGCGGCCTCGCGTGCCGACAGGTTCTGTTTGGCGGCGAGAAACCGCGGTGACTCAGGCAGCCACACCGCCAGGATCGGCACCAGGATCAGCGGAAACGCCCCGCCCAGCACAAAGATCACCGGCCAGCCGAAATGGGGCAGCAGCAGAGCGACGATCTGGCCGCCGAGAAAGCCGCCGATCGGCGCACCGGTGAAGCTCGCCATGATCATCAAGGCGCGCCGGCGATGCGGCGCGTAGTCGCCGGTGAGGGTGGCCGCCCCGGGGAATGCTCCGCCGATCCCGAGCCCGGTAAAGAAGCGCCACAGGCTCAGCACAATGAGCGAGGGGGCGATGGCGGAGAGGAGCGAGGCCACCCCGAAGATCGTCAGGCTAGCGAGCAGCAGGGGTTTCCTGCCGATGCGGTCGCCGATCGGCCCGGCCGAGAGGGCGCCGACCAGGATGCCGATGCTCGACCACAGAAATGCCGTCGTGAACGCCGGCGGCGGCAGGTGCCACAGCTTGATCAGCGACGGCACCGACCAGGCGATCGAATTGATGTCGTAGCCATCGCAGATCTGGATCAGCGTGCACAACACCAAGACCCGGATTTGCAGACCGCCGATGCGCTGGTTTTCCAGGGCATGTTCGGTGGTCGATAAAAGCCTCTCGGCCATTTCCGCCTCCCGCGTTTTCTCCCTTCTAGCCGTGTTGCATTTCTGCGCCGGCTGCGCAAGCCTTCGATCGCACCTCACCTCGGGAGCCGCTCGATGACCACTCGTCCGCCCGCCGAAATCGGCATGTCATTGGATGAGGTCGACACCCCCGCGCTGGTGATCGACCTCGACGCGTTCGAGCGCAACCTGCGCCGCCTCGCTGACCGGGTGAAGGGCAGCGGGGTGCGCCTGCGCCCGCACGCCAAAACCCATAAATGCCCGGTCATCGCGTTGAAACAGATCGAACTGGGCGCGGTCGGGGTGTGCGTGCAGAAGGTCAGCGAAGCCGAGGCGATGGTCTATGGCGGGGTCCGGGATGTGCTCGTCACCAACGAGGTCGTCGGCCGGCAAAAGCTCCGCCACCTGATGGCGCTGGCGCATACCGCGCGGATCGGAGTGTGCGTCGATGATCCCTCGCAGGTGGCCGCGCTCGAGGCCGCGGCGAGCGAGGCCGGCGTCAGTTTGCCGGTGCATGTCGAGATCAACATGGGCGGCAACCGCTGCGGGGTCGAGCCGGGCGAGCCGGCGCTCGAACTGGCGTCCCGCATCGAGGACATGGCGCATCTCTCCTTTGCCGGGCTCCAGGCCTATCACGGCTCGGCCCAGCATCTGCGCGGCTGGGCGGAACGCCAGCAGGCTATCCAGGGCGCGGTCGACAAGGCGGCGATGACCCGCGACCTCCTCGCCGCCAACGGAATTATTTGCGACAACATCACCGGCGCCGGCACCGGCACCTTCGAGTTCGAGACGGCAAGCGGGGTCTACACCGAACTCCAATGCGGCTCCTACATCTTCATGGACGCCGATTACGGCCGCAACCTCGATAAGGACGGCGCCGCGACCCGCGCCTTCGAGCCCTCACTTTTCGTGTGGGCGACGGTGATGAGCCGCCCCAATTACGAGCGCGCCATTGTCGATGCGGGATTGAAGGCGCTAGCAATGGATTCGGGCCCGCCCACGGTGTGGGACGAGCCGGCGGCCACCTACGAGCGCGCCTCCGACGAGCACGGCCGCCTCGGCATCGCCGCGGCCACCAACCGCCTCCAACTCGGCGACAAGATCCGCCTTGTCCCCGGCCATTGCGACCCCACCGTCAATCTCTACGACTGGTACGTCGCGGTCCGCAACGACCGGGTCGAAGCGCTCTGGCCGATCACCGCCCGGGGCGCGGTCTATTGAGGCCTCACGGCATGCCGTCGTGCTGCATCGCCGCGAGGACCGCGAGCGCCGCGCGGGTCGTCGGATTGTCCTCGCCGCGCAGCCGGCGCAGCGTTTCAACCAGCTGCGCCTGCAGCCAATAGGCTTCGCCCCGCTCGCCAAATTGCCACAGGATCGCCGCGAGATTGCCGATTGCGGCGACGGTGTCGCTGTCAGCCTCGCCGAATTGGCGGTGCAGCGCCTCGATAGCGCTCTCCAGGAGGGCGCGCGCCCCGTCGAGGTCGCCCTGCGCGGCGACGGTGCCGGCGAGGTTGTTCCGGGCGCGCAAACTGTCGCGCGCGTCCTCGCCCCACACCTCGGGCGCGAGGGCGAGGATATGCTCCTGCAGCCGGCGCGCCTCCTCAAGATCGCCCTCGGCGCCGATCGTTGTCGCCAGCTTGCCCAGCACCTTCAGCGTATCGCCATGCGCCTCGCCATAAAGCCGGCGGCGCACTGCCACGACATGCTCTTCGAGCGCGCGCACCTCGGCGAGCCGTCCGCGCGCCCACAGCATCTCGGCGAGATCAAGCATCGCGCCCAGCGTCTCGGGATGCTCCTCGCCCCGGCCCCGGCGCAGCGTCTCGACGCGCTCCTGCTGCTGGGCCAGGGTCGGTTGCTCGTTCATCGGCCGAGATTGCGTCGCTTCGCGCGCGATGACAATCGAATGTCGTTGCGGGGAGCGGAGCGGCGACGCAAGCTCAGCCCCGATGAAGATCGCAGACGACGCGATACCGATCCTCGATCTCGGGCCCTACCTCGCCGGTAGGCCGGGCGCCGAGGCGCTTCTTGCCGCGGAGCTGCGCCGGGCCTGCGAGGAGATCGGGTTTTATTTCATCACCAATCACGGCGTGCCGCAGAGCCTCATTGACGCCGCTTTTGCCGAGACCGCGCGGTTTCACGCCCAGCCGCTCGCGGACAAGATGGCGCTCCTCATCAACGACCACATGATCGGCTACCTGCCGCTCGGCTACAGCACCTTCCGCAGTTCCACCATCAACCGCAACACAAGGCATGATCTCAACGAAGCGTTGTTCATCCGTCGCGAGCGCATGCCTGACGATCCCGATGTGGTGAGCAGCAAGCGCTGGCGCGGCCTCAATCAATGGCCGGTCGCTCTGCCGGGGTTCCGCGACACCATGCTCCTATATTTCCGCACGATGGAGGCGCTGGCGCGGAAGCTCCTGCCGATCTACGCCCTGGCGCTCGACCTGTCGCGCGAGTTCTTCCTGCCGCTGTTCGAGGGCGCGCACATCAACCTGCGGCTGTCGCATTATCCGGCGAACGCGGCGGCCGAAGACAACCAATTCGGCATCGCTCCGCACGCCGACGCCGGCTTCATGACCCTCCTGCCGCAATCCGCGGTGCCCGGTCTCGAGGTCCGCACCCGGGCCGGAGAGTGGCTCGCCGCGCCGCCATTGCCGGGCAGCTATCTGGTCAATACCGGCGACACCCTCAACCGGTGGACCAACGGCCGGTTTCTCTCGACCCCGCACCGCGCCAGTAACAACTCGGCGCGCGAGCGCTACGCGATGCCGTTCTTCTACGACCCCAACACCGACACGATGATCGAGTGCCTCTCGACCTGCCAGGGACCCGGCAACCCGCCGAAATACCCACCGCAGACCTATGGCGAGTTCTATGCCTGGTTCATCGCCCGGAACTACGCCCATCAGCAGGACGCCGCCGAATAGAAGCCCCGAAGAAAGGAGGAGATCATGCGCCGGATCGGACGCAACAGCTTCACCGAAATCTATTTCGCCGGCTGTAACCCGAGCTTTGTCGAAACCAGCGACGGCTATGTGATGATCGATTCGCCGCAGCAGCCGATCGACGCGGTGCGCTGGCGCGAGATGCTCGAGGAGAAGGCGCCGATCCGCTATCTGATCAACACCGAGCCGCATGGCGACCACATCGCCGGCAATGCCTATTTCACCAAGACGACCGTGGTTGGCCAGGTCAAGTTGCAGGAGTGTTTCGATCGTTACCTCAATGCGTTCGGCACGATCGACGAAAAGCGCGAACGTTTCAAACAAACCGACCCGGACAGCGTCTGGCTCCTCGGCCATCCCGATTACCCGGTCTCCAACCCGCCGACTCTCACGTTTGAGGATACGCTCACCCTCCATGTCGGCGACCACACCTTTAATATCATCCACATGCCGGGCCACACCGCGCCGCAGACCTCGGTCCACGTCCCCGAGGAGGGGGTCGTCTTCACCGGCGACAACGTCTTCCACAAATGCCGCAGCTGGCTGCAGGAATGCGACCCCTGGGAGTGGCTGACTGCGCTCGACCGCATCGCTGCGCTCGATGTCGAGACGATCCTGCCGGGGCACGGCGAACCCTGCGGCAAGGCCTATTTGAAGGAACAGGCGCAGATCGTCGAGAACTGGATCGGCTTTGTCGAAAAAGAGGTCGATCGCGGCGTCGGACCCGAGGAGATCCTGAAGGGCAAGGTCCCGGTCACCGACCAGGATCCCTACCCGATCGGCCAGCGCCTCTTCGTCCATGACGAGCGGCTGACCGGTCTCATCGTGCACAATCTGCACAGCCGCATCCTGGCGAAGAAAGCGGCCTGAAGCGCTAACCGTCAGCCGATAGGGCGGGGTCGCTGCTCGGAGTGCGATCGCGGGAACTTAGCGCAGCACTCGGCGTTTTGAGGAATAGCGCCGGTTGACCGCCGTTGTATTTTTATAAACCAGTGCCGACCTACAACAGGCTCGGCGCTGGTTCGTTGGAGTGGAGGACCGATATGACCATCATGCAGATAGCGAAACGCAGCGGGCGCGGGCTCGCCGCAGCAGCGGCGCTCGCCGCGGTGGTGTCGCTGAGCGCGACGCCAAACACCGCCTATGCCGGCGGGATCGGCACCGGGGCCGCGGTTGGCCTGGGGCTCGGCGCATTCGCGCTCGGCGCGCTAAGCACTGGGGCGTACGCATACCCGTACGGGTATGGATACGGCTACTATCCGCAGACCGCCTACTATCCGCCGGCCGCGTACTATCCGCCGGCGCCCTATTACCCCGCGCCGCGGAGCTGCTGGAACCCGTATTACCGGAACTATTACGCCTGCTAATTCCGGGGCCTGCCGGGCAGCCGGATCAGGCAGTGTGGCGGACGGCGCGAATGCCGTCCGCCGGGCTGGCTTAAAGGGTATCCGGCCCTATAGGTATTTCGCCGGCCGGATCATCGCGCGCCACATATGCGCGACCGGGCTGTTGTCGAAGCCGAGGCCTTCCTCGGGCTGGCGAAAGTTGCGGCCGATCACGTCGGTGAACTCTTCCAGTTCGACCTTCACGTTAGGGTCGAACGAGTAGATGTCATGGACGGTGATCATCCGGCCTGACATGTACCATTTGTGATCCCGCATCCGTTTGTAGTCTTCCGCGACATAATCGTCGGGGCGGTAATCGGCGCCGAACGTCTTGACGTAGGATGCCGGGTACTCGTAGCCGACCGATTCGTCGGGATAGAAGCGCAGCACCTGATGGGCGCGGATCGCCCAGGTCACTTCCTCATCGACATAGGGCTCGACCAGCTGCGCGCCCCAATAGCCGTGGTCGCCGCGGATGAAGCCGATCGTCGAGATATCGTGCAAGAGGCAGGCGAGCACCATCTTCTCACTGAGCCCGCCCTTGACCGCGTGCCGCGCGCTTTGTAGGAGGTGCGCGGCCGGCCCGAAACGGTATTTGAAGAAATCCATGAGGGTCGGCTTCGCGGGCATCGCCGGCAGGCGCGGATCGTCGCCCATCAGGACCCGGGCCCGCGGGTTCTTCGCCATCAGCGCGGCGGCGTTCGGCGCCGGGCTCATATCGCCTTCCGCCGTGCTGTAGAGCCGCGACTTGATGACGATGTAGTCGAGCTCGTCGCTCATCTTCTGTTCGAGCGCATCGGCCCGTTGGCTCAGCGTCATCGTGTCGTTCATCGCAGATCCTCCCGTAACGGCGTCATGGCCGCAGCCTAACAGAGGGCGACCCGCGCAGTAATCCCCTTCGGCCGCTCAGCGAATGCAAGGCGGGGCTGCGTTTCGCGGCGGTGGGCGGGACCTGGGCAAACGGGTTGACCCCTTGCATAAAGCGAATGCCGGCGTTGGAATGTGGCTCGGTATCGCCGGGGCCGGGCGCGGGTTTCTGATCGTCATGCCGGTGCGTTTGATCGACCGGTCCCGGACGCGGGACTTCCTGGGGCGGCTCGGCCGCGGCCGGCGTGCGCTGGTCGCTTCGGTCGGACCGGGGATCGCCGTCGCACTGATCCTATGCGTGGCCGCCGCAATTATCGTCCCTGCCATCGCCATCGGTTGGCTGGTCGGCGTCCGCGACACCGATACGATGCTGGAAACCGCGCAGGCGCGAGCGGCCGTCATCGCCCTCATCCAGCGCGCCGGCCCGGGGATGGGGGTGCGCACCCTCGAGATCACCCCGCGCGAGATGATCGTGCTGGCTGTCGACAAGGACCGGCCGGCCTGGCGCTTCTCCCGACACGGCGGACGCAGCGCCCGGCATTATGTTGGTCGGTAAGCGCGGGCCTGTACCGGCGCGCGCGAGGCAGGAGGAAGCTGTGTCAGGCGGCGCGGACTGGCACTGCCGGTACACTCGCCGGGCTCCCGCCGGTCTGCGGATCGTGCGGGCTGGGCGCCTGGTTGCCGACCATGATCGCCTCGGCGATCTGGCGCGATAGATCGGCGACGCCGCCCGGCGAATGCGGGAGGAACACCGTCGTAGCGCGGCTTTGCGCCCCGATCGCGCGTAGCGTATCGAAATACTGGGTCACGATCAGCGTGCGCATCGCCTCCTCGGGCGAGACGCTCCCCTCCTTGACGTCGAGCAGGGCGGCGACCGAGGCCCTGATCCCCTCGGCGATGGCGATGCGCTCGGCGGCGATGCCCTCGCCCTGCAGTTTCTTGCTCTCCTTTTCGGCCTCGGCCGCTTTCACGGTCTTGATCTTGACGGCTTCGCCCTGCTGCTCGGCGGCTTCACGCAGGCGGCTGGCGGCGTTGATCTCGTTCATCGCCGCGCGCACCTTGTCGTCGGGCTGGATGTCGGTCACGGGCGAACCATCGATGTCATAGCCGTAGGCGTTGATCTTGGTCTTCAGCCCGGAGCTGACCGCGTCCTCGATATCGCTCTTTTTCTCGAACACGTGGTCGAGCGTCATCACCGGCACCTGCGAGCGCACCGCGTCGAAGACATGGGCGGTGATCTGCTGCTCGGGGTCGGTCAGCTTGTAGAAGGCCTCGAACTCCTTACCCTCGACAACGTGGTATTGCACCGAGACGACGACATCGACAAAGACGTTGTCCTGGGTCTTGGTCTCGATTTTGACGTTCAATTGCTGGACCCGCATGCTGAGCCGCCCGGCCCGGCGCTCGATCAGCGGGATCTTTGTGTTGAGGCCGGCGCGGGCAATGCGGGCGAACCGGCCGAACCGCTCGATCATCGCCACCTGGGCCTGCTCGACCAGAAAGAAACTCCCGCTCAACAGGACGAGCACCACAAAGGCCGCTATAGCGAGCGATATCAGCGTCGTGACCGAATCCATCTCGAGCCTCCCTACCGGCCAGCGCTATTCGCTTCAGCTTAGCATGTACGAAAGTCCGGCGTGAATACGCGAGCCGCAGACCGCCCGGCGACCGGCCGCCGCAAGGATTTGAGCCGTATCCGATCACGCGAGATCACTATCCAATCGTCATCCACGTCCCCGGAGTTGATCCGGGGATCCACGTGGATGGCCGGGTCAAGCCCGGCCATGACGAATAAAAGGGGCGACTCAACTTGAATCGATGATGCTTTAGCGTTCGCCGGCCTGGGTTTTCGCCCAGGTGTCGCGCAGCCCGATCGTGCGGTTGAAGACGAGCCGGCCCGACTCCGAATCGGGATCGCGAACAAAATAGCCCTGGCGCTCGAACTGTACGGGCGCATCGGAATTGCCGCCGGCAAGCGCCGGCTCGACCCGCGCACCCTCCAGCACCTCGCGCGAATCCGGGTTGAGATCGGCCATCATGTCGCCCTCGGCTCCGGGATCGGGGCGGGTGAACAGCGGGTTGTAAAGCCGGATCTCGGCGGGGAGCGAATGGGCGGCCGAGACCCAGTGGATCGTGCCGCGCACCTTGCGCCCGTCCGGCGCGTTGCCGCCGCGGGTCGTTGGATCGTAGGTGCAGCGCAATTCGACAATGTCGCCGGCGGCGTCCTTCACCACCTCGCGGCAGGTGACGAAATAGGCGTAGCGCAGCCGCACCTCGCGCCCCGGCGCCAAGCGGTGGAAATTGCGCGGCGGGTCCTCCACGAAATCCTCGCGCTCGATATAGAGCTCGCGCCCGAACGGGACCGGCCGCGTGCCGGCGTCCGGATTGTCCGGGATGTTGATCGCGGTGATGTCTTCGCTGCGGCCTTCCGGGTAGTTCTCGACGACGAGCTTCAACGGGCGCAGCACCGCCATCCGGCGCAGGGCGCCTCGGTTCAAGGTGTCGCGCACCGCGCTCTCGAAGATCGCGACGTCGACGAGGCTGTTGGCGCGCGCGACGCCGATCCGGCGGACAAATTCACGGATCGCCTCGGGCGTCACGCCGCGCCGGCGCAGCCCCGCGAGGGTCGGCATCCGCGGATCGTCCCAGCCGGCGACATGACCCTCCTGCACGAGCCGCGTCAGAAACCGCTTCGACAGCACCGTATAGGCGAGGTTGAGCCGGGCGAATTCGTATTGCCGGGGCCGCGAGGGCCCAAGTTCTTGTTCAATTGGGAGGTGGTCGAGCAGCCAATCGTAAAGCGGGCGGTGGTCCTCGAATTCGAGGGTGCACAGGGAATGCGTGATGCCCTCGATCGCATCGGACTGGCCGTGCGCGAAATCATAGGTCGGATAGATGCACCACGCCGTCCCGGTGCGCGGGTGCGCCGCGTGGAGGATGCGGTAGAGCACGGGATCGCGCAGGTTCATGTTGCCCGACGCCATGTCGATCTTGGCGCGCAATACCCGCGCGCCGTCAGGGAACTCGCCCTTGCGCATGCGCCGGAAGAGATCGAGGTTCTCGTCCGCGCTGCGCTCGCGATAGGGGCTGTCACGGCCAGGTTCGGTCAGGGTCCCGCGCGCCGCGCGCAGCACCTCGGCCGGCTGGTCGTCGATATAGGCGTGGCCGGAGCTAATCAGATGTTCGGCCCAGAGGTAGAGCTGCTCGAAATAGTCCGAGGCGTGGTGCAGATGGGCGCCCCAATCGACGCCGAGCCAGCGCAGATCGCGCTCGATCGCGTCGATGTATTCCTGCTCCTCCTTCATAGGGTTGGTGTCGTCGAAGCGCAGATGGCAGCGCCCGCCAAATTCCTCAGCGACCCCGAAATTGAGGTAGATCGCCTTGGCGTGGCCGATATGGAGATAGCCGTTGGGCTCGGGCGGAAAGCGGGTGACCACTTCGCCAGCGCGCCCGGCGGCGAGGTCCGCGGCGATGATGTCGCGGATGAAATCGCGCCCCGGTTCCACCGCCGCATCAACCGCACTCATCCGCATCCGCTCCGCTCTCGTGCTGTGCCGTATGTGGCTGATCCGGGGCCCCGCGCCAAGGAGTAATTATTCACGATTCCGGCTTCCCTTGGCTGACGACTCGCCCTATATTAATCTCTATTATGAATTCGGTTCATCCTGCAACGTCCGACGACGCTCTAGCGGCGATTAGAGCGCGACGCGACACGATCAATATCGAGATTGTCCAGCATCGCGACGCCATGGCTGGCCTTGAAGCCGAGATCGTCGCGCTCGAAGCGAAACGGAGAGAATTGGACATTGCAGAACGCGTCCTCATTGAAATCGAAAGGTCTAAATTTTCAAATTATGTCGTTGATGATAAATTAATTCTTGAAATAGACAGACCGAAACGGCGAGGTAGACCGCCGGGTCCCCCCCGTGAAAAAAAGAAGCGTGCCAATAAGCCGTCTAGCCTGCCCTCATACCCAGAAATGATTAATGACGCACTTCTCATAGCGCATGATCACGGATTTAACGGGTTGGAGCCCGTAGAGATAATTGGATATATACAGAAGAGGTATTGGCCTGAGGCCGTCAACGAAGCCATCGCGCCGGTGATCTCTGGAATGGGAGCCCAGGGCCGTCTCGTCAAATACGGCACCTTGTACAGGATACCCGCGATAGCCGACGCAGCAGACGCGCTGCGGCTTCCGCAGACCGAAGCTGAAGAACTAGAGCAAAGGGCGCGACGGCGCGAGTGGCTCGCTCAGCTAAGGCCAACTTTCAATTCGGCAGGGGAGCAAAAATGATCCTACCGCATTGAACTGGCGAAAAATCTGATTAATATAATTGGCATTATAGAACACTTCGTCGAGACGAGACCTCCAAGCTAATGACTGAACCGCCGCGCCTCCCGCCACCGCCGTTCTGGCGCACTCAATATTTCGCGTTGACCGTGATGGCTAAGGCGGATCGGCGTTGGATCGATCCACTCGACATTGTCCACGCCCTGTCGCGACCTGTCCGTCGAGAGCGGCAGGCGGACGGGCGTATTCGATATTGGGCTTACATTCCACGCCTCGGGACGTATATTCGTGTCGTCACTCTGGCTGATGGCCACACCGTTCACAACGTACTCAAGGATCGCGACTTCGTTGAATGAGCGCCGATTTTGATTACGATCCCATCACAGACAGCCTCTACATCAAGCTAGCGCCAGGGCCTTCTGTCGATAACCGGATTGTTGATGATGATGTCGTGATCGACCTCGGCAGCGATGGCGAGCCGGTAGGCTATGATATTCAACATGCCAGTCGGCACGCTGACGCTATCGCCGAGGCGCTCGGCTACCTCCATCAGCGCCATGCAGCCTAAAGCGCCTGTTCTGCAATGAGCGCCTTCGCCTCCTCCCTGAGGGCGCGGCGGAAGAGTTTGCCGGTTTCGGTGACCGGGAGCGCGGCGCGGATCTCAATATGGTCGGGCACCTTGTAGCTCGAGGCGAGGGCGCGGCAATGCTCGCGCAGGGCTTCGCCGGTGATTTCGCAGGCCGGGTTCGGCACGACGAAGGCGATAATTGCTTCGCCCTGCTCGCCCGCAGGGGCGCCGACCACCGCGGCCTGGGCGACGGCGGGATGCACGAGGAGGAGGCTCTCGATTTCCGAAGGCGAGACGTTGATCCCGGCGCGCTTGATGATGTCGGTATCGCGCGCGACGAAGTGGAAGCCGCCCGCCTCGTCGACAAATCCGCGGTCGCCGGTGCGGAAATAGCCGTCGGCGGTGAAGGCGGCCTCGTTATGCTCGGCGCTGGCGCCCGAGTAGCCCGGCGTCACATAGCCGGCGACTTCGAGCGCGCCCGTTTCGCCCGCCGGCAGGGAGCCGCCGCTTTCCGGATCGACGACGCGCAGGGTAACCCCCGGCAGCGCCGGCCCCTGCCCGGCCATGCGGCGCTCCAGCGGCCACTCGCACGGCGTAACGCAGGAATTTCCGTAGATTTCGGTCGCGCCGTAGATGTTGCAAATCTCGGCCGCGCCGAGCTCTTGCGCCGCGATCTTCACCTCTTCCGGAGAGCCGATCATCAGCCCGGTGCGCAAACTCGCCATCCGCTCGGGCCGGAACTCGGGATGGCGCAACACCGCGCCGGTGATGCTCGGCAATGTATAGGCCACGGTGCAGCGGTGGCGCTCGACCAGTCCGATCCAATCGCCGGCATCGAAGCGGCCCTCCAACACCAGCGTTGCGCCATGCGACAAGGTCGCCGGCAGGGCGTTGCACGCGCCATAGGCCCAGAAGAGGGGCGGCGCCAGCAATACCCGATCGTCGGGCGAGAGCCGCATGCGCTCGCCGATCGCGAAGCCGTTCTCGATGATCGCGTAATGCTGGAGCCGCACCGCTTTCGGCCGGGCGCTCGACCCCGAGGTGTAGAGGATCAGCGCATCGTCTGTCGCGTTCGCTGCGCCACTCGGAAGCGGCGCGGTGGTGGCGCGAAATTCGGCGTAACTGATCCAACCGGCCCGGATCTCGCCGCCGAGCATGACGATGAGACGCAGATGCGGAGATTTCGGTGCCAGCCGGGCGAGTGCCGCGGCAAAATCCTGCCCGCCGAACGATTCGACCGCAATCAACGCCTGGACCGTCGAATCGGCGAGCAGATAAGCCAACTCGTCCGGTTTCGACCACGTGCTGAACGGCACCGCGACCGCGCCGAGCGCAGTCGCGCCGAAACACGCTTCGAGCCATTCGAGGCGGTTGTTGACAAGGATGCCGACCCGGTCGCCACGCCCGATGCCGTGCGCCCTGAGTGCCGCGCCGATCCGGCCCGCGCCGTCGGCGAGATCGGGATAGCCTACCTTGCGTTCGCCGCAGTTCACGGCGATATGGCCGGGATAGCGCGCGGCCTGCTCGCGTAAAAGCTCGAACAGCGTGCGGCTACCGGGCGGTTTCATACGTTACCCTGACGGTGGGAGGGGGCGATTCGCGATCGCGTGCAACCGATGTCGCCGCTGGCGGTTCTCCTCAACCTGCTGTGGCTGGTTTGCGGCGGGTTGCCGGCTGCGCTCGCCTGGCTGATCGCCGCCGCGCTGATGGCGATCACAATCATCGGCCTGCCCTGGTGTTTCGCCGCGCTGCGCATCGCAATTTACACGTTTCTGCCGTTCGGCCACGAGATGCGCTTCCGCCGCGACGTCGGGGTGCTGAGCGCGCTCGGCAACGTCATCTGGTTCGTGCTCGCCGGCTGGTGGCTGGCGCTCGGCCATCTGGTGATTGCGGTGATGCTGGCGCTCACGATCATCGGCTTGCCGTTCGCCTGGGCACACCTGAAGCTGGCCGGCGCCAGTCTGTTTCCGGTCGGCACCGAGATTGTGCCGCGGCAACCGGCGCTTCGGTGGTGAGCTAAACGACCCCCCGCCCGCGCAACCCGGCAATACCCGCCGCATCGTACCCGAGGTCGCGCAACACCTCGTCGGTGTGCTGGCCCTGGTCCGGGGTCGGGCGCAGCGTATCGGGCTGCGGATAGCGGCTCATATGGATCGGCTGGCCGACCACCTGGTATTCCCCGATTTTCGGGTGCCGGACCTTCTTGGCCATGCCGAGATGCTTGATCTGCGGGTCGTCCCACGCCTTGTCGATCGTGTTGATCGGGCCGCAGGGGACGCCGGCCTTGTTCAACGCTTCGACCCAATAGGCGCTGGGTTTCGAGCGAACGATGTCGTTGAGGTGGGCGATCAGCGCCGGGCGGTTCTTGGCGCGCAACGGCACGGTCGCGAAATCGGGGTTGCTGGCAAGCTCCTTGTCGCCGGCGACCTCGCAGAACCGCTTCCACAGATTGTCGCCCGAGGCGGCGATGTTGATGTAGCCGTCGGCGGTCTGGAACATCCCGGTGCCGGGCGAGGTCGGATGGAAATTGCCTTCCTGGCCGGCAACTTCGCCCTTCATCAGCCAGCGCGCGGCCTGGAAATCGAGCATGAAGAGCTGCGCTTCGATGAGCGAAGTATGCACCCATTGGCCCTCGCCCGAGCGCTCGCGCTCGAGGAGGGCGAGCACGATGCCGTTCGCCAACAATATCCCCGCAGAGGTGTCGTTGATCGCGATCCCGACCCGGACCGGCCCCTGGCCGGGCAGGCCGGTGATCGACATCAGCCCGCCCATCCCCTGGGCGATCTGGTCGACCCCGGGGCGGCCTTCATAGGGGCCGTCCTGGCCGAAACCCGAGATCGAGCCATAGACGATGCGCGGGTTGACCTTCTTGCACGCTTCGTAATCGACACCGAGGCGGTGCTTCACGGTCGAGCGGTAATTCTCGACGACGACATCGGCCTTTTCGGCCAGTTGGAAAAAGATCTTCTTGCCCTCCGGCGTCTTCAGATCGAGCGTCAATGAGCGCTTGTTGCGGTGGAGGTTCTGGAAATCGGGGCCGTCGCGGCGGCTGCCGGTGGCGTCGGTGTGCTCGCCCGGCGCCTCGATCTTGATGACATCGGCCCCCCAATCGGCGAGTTGGCGCACCGCGGTCGGGCCGGCGCGATGGGCGGTCAGGTCAATGACCTTGAACCCGGCGAGTGGCATCGAAGGCATGGGCATCTCGGCATCTCCGTCGTGGCTGGGGCGTGTCGGTCCCCTTGAGCGGCCGGTTGCCATCGTAGCGTCTTGCCGCGCGCCGTGCCAATGCCGCGCCAAGCAGCGGTGCTGGTTGTCTCAGCGGCGCGCCGCTGCGGGCGCGCGTCCGGCGACCGCCCTCACCTTGCCGGGCGCGGCAAACCAGATCGCCGCGGCGGAGACCACGCTGCAACCGATCGAGATCCAGAATGTCGGTACATAGCTGCCGGTGCGGTCGTGCAGTACGCCGGCAACCCACGGCCCGGCCGCTCCGCCCAGGATCGCCGCCAGCATCACCGTTCCAAAGATGCTGCCATAGTGCCGGCCCTCGTATATCTCGGCCGGGATGGCGCCCATCACCGAGGTCAGGCTGTACCCGAGAGTCCCTTGCGCGATCACCATCGCAAACAGCAATGGCGTTGTCGGCAGGTCGCGCAGCAGGATCAGCGCCAGGCAGCACAGGACGAAACCGGCGTTGCCGACGGTCCACACCCATTCCCGCCCGATCCGGTCGGACAAGTAGCCGAACCCGATCTGGCCGGGCACCGCGACGAGGCTGACCAACCCCAAGGCCCAGGCCGCCTCGTTCGCGCCAAAGCTGATCTCGATCAGGTATTGGGTTTGATGAACC
>JBARKH010000552.1:0-10432 GCA_049801295.1 Allostellaceae bacterium
CGACCAGCACTGTGTCGAGGCCAAGCTGGCCGGCGCGGATTGCGGCGACATAGCCGCCTGGCCCGCCGCCGACGACGAGTACGCGAGGTCGCAAGGTTTCCGGCATGGCTATCCCTAACAACGGAGCGTCACCCCCGCGAAAGCGGGGTCCAGGGCACGCGACGGAGCTGCCGACCCCTGGATTCCCGCTTTCGCGGGAATGACGCCTGCGGCGATCACCCGATGAACAGCAGCCCCGGCTGTTCGAGGAGTTCCTTGATGCGCTGGATGAACGAGGCCGCCTCCCAGCCGTCGACGATGCGATGGTCGAACGAGGACGAGAGGTTCATCATCTGGCGGACCGTTATCGCTCCATCGCGGACGACCGCGCGCTCGGCGATGCGGTTGACCCCGACGATTGCGACCTCCGGATAGTTGATGACCGGCGTGGCGGCGATGCCGCCGAGGCGGCCGAGGCTCGTCACGGTAATCGTCGATCCAGTCAGCTCGTTGCGCGAGGCCTTGCCGGCGCGCGCCGCTTCGGCGAGGCGGCTGAGTTCGGCCGCGCTCTGCCAGAGGTCGAGCGCCTCGGCATGATGGACGACCGGCACCATGAGGCCGCCTTCGGTCTGCGTCGCGATGCCGATATTGACCGCTCTGTGGCGGTGCAGCACCCCCGCTTCGTCGTCATAGCGGGCGTTTACCTGGGGGTGTATCGCGGCGGCGCTGACGATCGCGCGCATCAGGAACGGCAAGAGGGTCAGATGCTCGCGGTCCGGATACGCACCGTTGAGCTGGGCGCGCAGGTCTTCGAGCGCGGTGACGTCGATCTCCTCTACATAGGAGAAATGCGGGATGTGCTGCTTCGATAGCTGAAGATGTTCGGCGACCGCGCGGCGCAGCCCGATGATCGGCACCTCCTCAACCCCGTCGCGGCGTTGTAATGCCGGGACGACGGGCGCCGCGGGCTCGGCCACATACGAATCGAGGTCCTGGCGAGTGATGCGGCCGCCGGGCCCGGTGCCGGGCACGAATTGCAGCGCGATCCCGAGATCCCAGGCGCGCCGCCGCACCGCCGGTGACGCAAGCGGCTTATCGCCGGGGCGGCGAGGAACAGCAGACACCGCCCCTCGATCCGCCTCCTTCCCGTCTTTCCCGCGTGATCCCCGGGCCAAGCCCGGGGAGGAATCCAGGGCCGCCGGGCTCGGCGCTTGCTCCTGGATGCCCGCTTTCGCGGGCACGACGGCAGAAGGGGCATTATTCTGAGCAGCCGGGCGAGGCTGCGGAGCGGCAACCACATTCCCCTCGCCTGCCACATCGAGGACGACCAGCTCCGAGCCGACCGGGCGTTTTTCGCCGATCTTGCCGTTGACCGCGACGACGATGCCGGCGACTGGGGAGGGCAATTCGACGGTCGCCTTGTCGGTCATGATGTCGACGAGCGGGTCCTCTTCGCGGACCGGTTGGCCGGGCTTCACGTGCCAAAGGACGATCTCGGCTTCGGTCGTGCCCTCGCCGATATCGGGCAGCTTGACGACGTAGCGGCCCATCTCAGCCTACGAGACCGCCGCGTCCGTTCTGACGGAACCCGAAATAGGCAAGGCCGCCGGTAACGATGAGCGCCAGCCCGCTCGCCCAAATCGGAATATTGAGGCCGCCGATCTGTGCCGGCCAGCCGAGGATTATCCGCAACAGATGGAGCAGCGCCACGATCAGAAACACGACCGCGGTGAGGGTGTTGTAGGTCTTCTGGTCCACGGTTTTCATCCCTCCAGGGCGCGGCGCAGCCCGTCGGCGACCCGCGCCGGTCCCGGGAAATAGGCCCATTCGAGCGCATGCGGGTAGGGCGTGTCCCACCCGGTGACGCGCATGATCGGCGCCTCCAGGTGATAGAAGCAATGCTCCTGGACGAGCGCGGCCAATTCGGCGCCGAACCCGCAGGTACGGGTCGCCTCGTGCGCGATGACGCAGCGCCCGGTCTTTTTCACCGATTGGACGATCGTCTCGAGGTCGAGGGGCAGGAGCGTGCGCAGATCGATGATCTCGGCGTCGATCCCGGCTTCCTCGGCGGCGGCGAGGGCCACATGCACCATCGTGCCGTAGACCAGGAGGGTGACCGCGCCGCCCTCCCGCACGAGCGCCGCCTTGCCGAGCGGCACGGTGTAATGGCCCTCGGGCACCTCGCTCTGCGCGTGGTTGGTCCAGGGCACCGACGGCCGCTCGGGATGGCCGTCGAAGGGGCCGTTATAAAGCCGTTTCGGTTCGAAGAAGACGACCGGGTCATCGTCCTCGATCGCGCTGATCAAGAGGCCCTTGGCATCGTACGGGTTGGAGGGGATGACCGTCTTCAGCCCGCAGACATGGGTGAAGATCGCTTCGACGCTCTGGCTGTGCGTCTGGCCGCCGAAAATCCCGCCGCCGCAGGGCGCGCGCACCGTGATCGGCGCCCAGAACTCGCCTCCCGAGCGGTAGCGCAGCCGCGCCGCCGCCGAGACCAGCTGGTCGGTCGCGGGGAAGATGTAGTCGGCAAACTGAACTTCGACGATCGGGCGCAACCCATAGGCGCCCATCCCGACCGCGACCGCCAGCATACCGCCCTCGGCGATCGGCGCATCGAAGACGCGCTGGTCGCCGTGCTTTTTCTGCAAGCCGTCGGTCACCCGGAAGACCCCGCCATAAAACCCGACATCCTCGCCGAAGATGACGACATCGGGGTCGCGCGCGAGCATCACGTCCATCGCCGAATTGAGCGCCTGCACCATCGTCATCGCCGGCATGGCTCAGCCCCCCTCATGTCCGTCACCCCCGCGAAAGCGGGGGCCCAGGGCAACCGCTCGACTCTGGCCCCGCTGGATTCCCGCTTTCGCGGGAATGACGGGAGGTTGGTTCGGCCGCTCACGCCCCCAGTTCCTGGCGCTGGCGGCGCAGGTGCTCGGGCATCTCCTTGAAGACATCGTCGAACATCGTCTTGGCGCTGAAATGCGGGCCCTGGTCGAGCGTGCCATGGCGCTCGGCTTCGCGCGCCGCGTCGCGCACCTCGTCGGCGAGTTCGCTTGCCAGCTGGGCATGGCGCTCGGGCGACCATTCGCCAAGATGCACGAGGTGGCGCGACAGCCGTTCTATCGGGTCGCCGAGCGGCCATTCCCTGGCTTCCGCCTCGGGGCGGTAGCGGTTGGGGTCGTCGCTCGTCGAATGCGGGCCGGCGCGATAGGTGAAGAGTTCGATCAGGGTCGCGCCGTGGTTGGCCCGGGCCCGCGCCGCCGCCCACTGCGTCGCGGCATAGACGGCCGGGAAATCGTTGCCGTCGACCCTGAGGCACGCCAGGCCAAAGCCGATCGCGCGCGCGGCAAAGGTCGCCTCCTCGCCGCCCGCAACCTCCTGGTGCGAGGAGATCGCCCACTGGTTGTTGACGACATTGAGCACCACGGGCGCGCGGTAGACCGAGGCGAAGGTCAGCGCGTGGTGAAAATCACCTTCGGCGGTCGCGCCTTCCCCGGTCCAGGTGGCGGCGATGCGATGGTCGCCCTTATAGGCGGAGGCCATCGCCCAGCCGACGGCCTGCGGGAACTGATTGCCGAGATTGCCGGCGAGCGAGAAAAACGAGGCTTCCCGCGCCGAATAGAGCACCGGCAGCTGGCGGCCCTTGAGGCGGTCATGCGCGTTCGAATAGACTTGGCACATCATGTCGACGAGCGGCCAGCCGCGCGCGATCAGGATGCCCTGCTGGCGATAGGTCGGGAACGCCATGTCGTCGGGCGCCAGCGCAAAGGCTTGCGCCACGCCGACCGCCTCTTCGCCGGTACATTTCATGTAGAACGAGGTCTTGCCCTGGCGCTGCGCCCGGTACATGCGCTCGTCATAGGCGCGGGTCAGCATCATCGCGCGAAGCCCGCGCCGCAGCGTTTCGGGGTCGAGCTTAGGATCCCACGCGCCGACCGCGGCTCCGTCATCATCGAGGACGCGGATCAGGTGGTAGGCGAGCTCATGCGTCTGGTGCGCCGGCACGTCGACAGAAGGGCGCTCGGTGACGCCGGCCGCATAGCGCCGCACATAGCTGAAATCCGGCCGCTCGCCGGGCGCCGAATGATGCGGCGGAATGTGCAGGCGGAGGTGCGGCGCGGCGGCCTCTACCTCGGCGGGGCGCTGCTTGGTCGCTTTATCCATGGGGCAATCGCGGTGGTGGAGAGGCACTCGACCTAGCCACTTTACACGCTTGTCCGCCCCAGTGGTTCCCGATTGCTGACCTCGCGCGCGACGGGCTCCGGAAAGCCGGCGTAGAAATCGGCGTGAGTGCCGGCGTGATTGCTCATCCTCGGCTTCGTCAAGAGACCGCGCGGCGGAATGAAGCTGTAGATCCGCCGCTTTGGCCGCTCATGCCAGGCGATGTTGAAGGCCGCCAGCTTCGGAAAGAACTGCAATTCGCTGTAGGGCAAATGGTCGTGGATCCACCACGCCATCGCCTGCCAGGGCGCGCCGGCCGCGTACCGGTCGGCGAACCACGGCACGACGATAGAGGCCATCGCGCCGATGAAGCCGTGCGCGTCGCGGCGGTCCCAGATATGGCGCGCGGCGTTGCGCTCGTTCGAGCCGCAATTGTTGTAGTGCGTGTTGCCATAGGCGTTGACCGCCGGCGAGCGATAGGCCGAGCGCACCGCGATCCGCCCGAACGTGGCCTGTAGCGGCTCGAGCAATTCCTCGCATAGCCGGCTTCCGGCCTCGATCGCGAGTTCGGGGTCGTCGGGCAGATTGCTGATGCCGTGGATGTCGGCGATCTCGCTATGCAGGAAATCGTGCATGAAGAACGAGCGCGACAGCCGTGCGCGCCCGAACGCCTCGGCGGTGCGGACCGATCGCGGCGCTCTCAAGACTGCCTGTCGCGTTAGCCGCGGTTTCCCCGGCCGCCGATGAACCCGGCGCGGACGCGCTGTTTCAGGAGGGCGGGCGGGCGGAAGCGTTCGCCGTAGGCTTCGAAGAGGATTTCGGAGGCTTGCAGGCAGAGTTTCGAGGTCGTCGCGTCCATCAGTTCAAAGGGGCCCATCGGGTGGCCGAGGCCAAGCTTGCAGGCGGTGTCGAGGTCTTCCGCGGTGACGACGCCCTCGTCAACGAGGCGCACCGCCTCGTTCATGAAGGCGAGAAGCACGCGGTTGACCGCGAAGCCGGCGACGTCCTTGACCCGGATCGGCGTCTTGTCGGCTTCGCGCATCAGGCGCATCGCGGTCTCGACCGTCGCGGGCGCGGTGTCGAAGGCGGGGATCACCTCGACCAATTTCATGCGCGAGGCGGGCGAGAAATAATGGGTGCCGATGAAATTGGGCCGGCGCCCCTTGCCGACATGGGAGGCGAGCGTGGAAATCGGGATGGTCGAGGTATTGCTGGCGAAGATGCAGGAGGCTTGGCAGATCGCGTCGAGCTTTTTGTAGGTCTCGGCCTTGACCCTTTGGTCCTCGAACACCGCCTCGGTGACGAAATCGCAGGTCGCGAACGGATCGAGCGCGACACTCGTCGCGATCCGCGCGAGCGCGAGCGGCTTATCTTCCTCCTTGAAGAAGCCGCGCGGGATGCCGCGGTCCAAGACCGTGCCGAGGCGGGCGAGCGCGGCGGCGAGCCGGTCCTCGGCGGTATCCGCCAGCACTACCTCGTGACCGGCGAGCGCGAAGACCAGCGCGATCTCCGCCCCCATCAGCCCGGCACCGACAACCCCTATTTTCTCTTTCGCCATCGCGACCTCCCCCTCGGGCTCAACTCAGGTGAATTCGGCTCAACCATCCCAACTCGTCATCCCCGGGTTTGTCCCGGGGATCCACGTGGATGGCCGGGTTGATCCCCGGGTCAATCAAGTCCGGGGACGGCCATGACGAAGTGTGTCAGCGCGCTGCAAACTGCGTCGCGCCGAACGTGTTCTCGCGCTCGGTGTCGGTGATCGGCCGCTGGCCCGGGCCGCCGGCCAGCACCGCCACACCGCGCTGCACCGCCGGACGCGCCGCAATCTCGTCATACCAGCGCTTCACCGCCGGATATTCGCCGAGATCGACATAGCCGCGCTCATCGAAACGGGGCGACGGCTCGGTGGCGGTGCGGATCCACGGGAAGGTGATGATGTCGGCCATCGAATATTCATTGCCCGCCAGCCAGCGCGCATCCTCGAGGCGATGGTTCAGCACCCGGCTGAGCCGCGCCACCTCATTGGTGAAGCGCTCGATCGCGTAGGGGATTTTTTCCTTGGCGTAGGCGCCGAAATGGTTCCACTGACCGAAATTCGGGCCGATCCCGCCCATCTGGAACATCATCCATTCGAGGCACTTGTAACGCCCGACCGGGTCTTTCGGAATGAGCTTTCCGCCGGATTTCTCCGACAGGTAGATCAGGATCGCCGCGGATTCGAAGAGGGTAAAGCGTTTGCCGCCCGGGCCGTCGGGATCGACAATCGCCGGGATCCGGTGATTAGGGTTGATCTTGAGAAATTCCGGCTTGAACTGGTCGCCAGCGCCGATATCGACCGGGATGACCCTGTAGGGTAGCCCGAGCTCTTCAAGCGCGATATGCACCTTGTGGCCGTTGGGCGTCCCCCAGGTCAAGACCTCAAGCATCACCAATCCTCCGGCTGCATTGCGCGACCGGGCGTATTAAGTTCGACAACCTCATGCTATGGCAAGGCGTCTGATGACGAAGAGATGAGGGCCGACAGTGGGATCGCCGAGGCAGAAGATGAAGCGCCGGAAACCGGGCGCCGGGCGGGCCTGGCCGGCGCCTGTCGCAACCACGGGGTTGTTCGCGACGATCCTCGGCGCGCTGGTCTTCAGTTTCCCGAGTTTTGCCGCCGGAATAGATTCGCGGACCTATACTTGTCCTGCTCTGCAAAGTCTGATCATTTCGCAAGGCTTCATTTTCATCAGCAGCCCGGCCTTCGGAGACTTCGTTGTCGCCGACGTCTCGCATTGCAGTCGCGGATCGCTGGTGCAGCTACGCAGCGTCCCGACGACCGACCAGCCCGAGTGCCTGGTTAACTATTGCATGCCCGCCGACGGTTCCGGCTCCGACTGATTGCCGGCGCCCTGTTCCAGGCGGGCGATCAAAATCTCCTTCGGGGAACCTGTATTCAATCGCCTTCGGGCCGATCCTCCGTGGCGAGCCGACGCAGCGCCGCCTCATCGGCGCCATAGCGCAGCCATTCGCCGACCTGCGCCATCCCGAGCCGGTGGTAGAACTCGCGCGCCGGGTTCCACTCGAGCACTTGAAAATCGATCCGGCCCCAGTTGCGCTCGACCGCGATCGCGGCGAGCCGCGCCATCAGCCGCCGACCGATGCCGCGGCCGCGCGCCTTCTCGGTGACGTAGAGGTCTTCGAGATACAGCCCCGGGCGGCCGAGCCAGGTCGAGAACCTGGCATGGAACAGCGCGGCGCCGGCCGGCTCGCCATCGAGAAAGGCGAGGATCGCCTCGAATTGAGGGTCCGGGCCAAAGCCGTGCCGGCGCAAATCTGCTTCGGTCGCGACCACGGCCTCGGGCGCCTTCTCATAATTCGCCAGCTCGCGGATCAGCCGCAGCAACAGGCCGCAGTCTTCAGGCCCCGCGAAGCGGATCGCGATCGCGCCCGTCATCGCTCGCGCCATTCGCGGGGGCCGCTGCCGGGTGGGCCGAAATCGCGCGGCGCCAGGCCGGCGTGGAACCAGGTGACAAAGCTGTAGATGCTGAAGACCGGCAGGCGCAGATGCTCGGAGAGCGCACGGGCAAAGGCCGTCATGTTGGTGCATTCGAGGACGATCGCGCCGATATCGCGGTGCTGCGCGAGGAGCTGATCGCCGGCGTCGAGAATGTCCGCTTCGGCCGCCTCCGCGTCGAGGTCAAGCTTTTCGTCGAGCATGACGCGGCTGAACTCGCGCCCGTTATCGGTGCCGACGACCGGGATCTCGGGGTCGACGCCGGCGGCGATCAGGTGCTCGCGTGTGAGGCTCGCGGCGCTGACCGTCAAGACGCCGACCCGCTTGCCCCTCGGCAGCAGGCGCTCGACGAGCGGGACCTGCATGAGGCTGGAGGCCGCGACCGGCACGCCGACATGGGCGGCGAGGTCCTCCTGGTAGAGCGAGAGAAACCCGCAGGTCGTGGTGATGCCGTCGGCGCCGAGATCCACCAGCTCGGCCGCGGCATCGAGAAAGGCGTTGGCGAGTCCTAGCGATTTGTGATGCACGACGCGGTCGGGCGTGGCGCCGGGCACGACCTTGTAGAGCACCGGAAACGGCCAGGTCAGCCCGTTCCCCATGTCGCCGGGGATGCGCGGGAACCGGGTCTCGAGCATCAGGATGCCGACCCTGGCGCCGTAAAGCGTCTTGCCGCCATGGGCGATGCGGGACCCCGCCATCGACACCCCCGGGTTTGCCAAACGCCACACTGTCGCGCCGGGCACCGCTCGTGGCAAAGCAAAACGCGCGCCCTGGTGGACGCGCGTTTTACCGAAGTGGATCCCGGTTTTCGCCGGGGATGACTTGAGCGGTGGCGAGAGCCGCCGTTCAAGTCAATTGATCAGGCCGTAGAACTTGCCGGCGTTTTCGCAGGTCATCTTGTAGGTGGTTTCGGCCGGCAAGTGGGCGAATTGCTCGTCGATGTATTTCTTCGATTCCGGCCACACCCCGTCGGGATGCGGGAAGTCCGAACCCCACATCAGGGTCTCGACGCCCATTTCCTCGATCAGCTTGGTGCCGACGCGATCGTACTGGAAGGTCGCCCGGCACTGGGCGCGCCAGTATTCGCTCGGCAGCTTCTTCAGTTTGATGTCCTGGTACTGGTCCTGGTACTCGAAATCCATGCGGTCGAGGACGTAAGGGATCCAGCCGATGCCGCTTTCGCCCAGCACCATGCGGATGTTGGGGAAGCGCTCGAACACTGCAGCGCCCATGAGGTCGGTAAGGATCGTCGCCAGCGTCATCTGGAAGCGAACCAGCCCGCTATACGTCATGCGCCGCGCGATCGACGGCTCCAATGATTTGCGGAGCTCCGGATCGGTCGCCGGGAAGGTGTGGAAATGCAGCGGCAGCTGCGTCTCGTTGACCGCCTCCCAGAGCGGATCCCACATCGGGTGCCACATCGGCGTCATGTGCCATGAGCACGACAATTCGACGCCCTTCATGCCCTTCTTGGCGACGCGGCGGACTTCCGCGGCCGCGGCCGGGATGTTGCTGTAGGGCAGGCACGCCAGCCCGATCATGCGGTCCGGATAGGTGCTGCTGAAATCGTGCATGAAGTCGTTGTAGATGCGGAGCATCTCGTCGGCCGCTTCGGGGTCCTTCATCTTCGCGCAAGCCGCGAGAATCCCGTAAATGACCTCGGCGTCGACGCCGTCACGGTCCATATCCTTGACGCGCAGGTGCGGGTCGCCGGGGCGGCGCAGACCCTTTTCGAAATAGTCGCTGTATAGCCCGGCTTCGGCCATCTTATCGGCGCGCAATTGCTTGCCCGGGACATGCGGTGTGCCCGTTGCGCCGACGCCGCCGCACAGGCCGTACTCGGCGCCGTTGTTGTCGGTCCAGCGCTTCACCCCGTCCGAGTTCTCGGCGACGTAGGGCATCAGGTCGCGCATTTTGCTCGACGCGTTCGAGGTGAACAGGTCGGGCGGCAGCCACAGCATGTCGAGATGACAGTCTGCCGAGATACGCCGGTATTGCCGAGCCATTCGCAATCCTCCCCATCGGGCAAAGTGAACACGTGCAGTCTATCGCAGGTTTTACCGAGCTTCCGCGCAGAAATCGCCGGGCTGACATGCGGCATTATGAACGCCGTTCAGCATCACCGGCAAATCATCCTGATAAAGGCGAGCCGGGTCATCCCGGGGATGGATTGCCCTCTGGGATCGCTCTGGCCGTTCAGTCGCCCTCGGTCGTAGGAAAGCTGGACCCGTGCCCCTTGGGGATCGACATAGCGCACCTGGTTGCCGGCGATGCTCAGGTCGCGCACCTCGCCGAGATCCTCAAACCGGGTCAGGTCGATCCCCTGTGCCGACCGGGCGAGCGCATATGCAGCCTGGTCGTAGGCCGCCTGGCCGACAAGCCGCCACAAATGGGCGCCCAGAACATCTCCGTTGACCGCGAAGCGGAGTTGCAAGGCGCCCACGCTGGTCTCGTGCTTCTTGCCCGAATTGAACGCTCCCTGGCACGTTTTGCCGGCCAGCAGCGACGCATCGAACCCGGCGACGTTTCTCAGACTCGTTGCGGCGGATGTGGTGTTCGCTGTCGCCAGGGCGACCAGGAGAACGATTGCGGTCAATGGGCCTCGCATAGCTTGTCCCTCCTTCAGTGCCGGCGCCCGGTGAAGATCGGCGGGCGCTTTTCGAGAAAGGCGCGCACCCCTTCGGCGTGATCGGGGGTGGCGCCGGCCTCCTCCTGCAGATGACGTTCGAGATCGAGCTGATTGTCGAGGGTATTGGCCTCGGCCGCGTCGAGCGCGCGCTTGGTCAGCGCCAGCCC
>JBARKH010000553.1:0-16379 GCA_049801295.1 Allostellaceae bacterium
GCTCGATCCTGGCCATGGTGGGGTCGATCCCGGCGCGATCAGTCCGCGCGGGGTCTACGAAAAGGATCTGACGCTGCCGACCGCGCGCGAGCTGGCGCGCCAGCTTGAGGTAACCGGCCGCTATCGCACTCTCTTGACCCGGCGCGGCGACCGCTTCGTGTCGTTGCGTGAGCGCGTCGCGCGGGCGCGGGCGAACCGGGCCGAGCTGTTCCTGTCGATCCATGCCGATGCGCTGCCCGATAGCGCGATGCGCGGGCTGTCGGTCTATACCTTGTCGAACGAGGCTTCCGACCGGGTGACCGCGGCGCTGGCTACCCGCGAGAACAAGGACGATTTTATCGCCGGGGTTCACCTGTCGGATCAGCCGCGCCAGATCGGCGCGATCCTCCTCGACCTGGCGCGCCGGCAGACCGACAATTCGTCGCTAATTCTGGCGCGGACGATAGTCGAGGAGCTTGGCCGCACCGTGCTGCTGCTGGACCGGCCGCATCGCGCGGCGGGATTTGCGGTGCTGACAGCCCCCGACATGCCCTCCGCGCTGGTCGAGCTCGGGTGCCTCTCCAATCCCCGGGACGAGCGATTGCTGCAGCAGCGCACGTATCGGCAGCATCTCGCGCACGGGCTGGCGCGCGCCATCGACGATTATTTCGCCGCTGCGGCCGCCGCCTGAAGACGGTGATTGCGAGGAGCCCAGCGGCGAAGCAATCTCGGCGGATCGAGTCCCATTGGCACGAGGTTGCCTCGCTTCGCTCGCAATGACACCGAAAAAGGGAGCCCAATAATGCAACTGATTGAAACCAAGCGCGATCGGAGCGCCACTGATCAGGCGGAGTGGCAGGCGCGCGTCGATCTCGCCGCAGCGCATCGTCTCGCCGTCGGGCATGGCTTCAGCGAGGGCATCTTCAATCACTTCACGCTGGCCGTACCGGGCCGCGACGACCGCTACTACCAGATCCCGTTCGGCCTGCATTGGTCGGAGGTCACGGCGAGCTCGTTGATGGAAGTCGGCTATGACGGCGCTGTGCTGAGCGGGGAGGGCGAGGTCGAGCGCTCGGGTTTCTGCATCCACGCGCCGATCCATCGCCTCGTTCCGCGGCACGCCTGTGTGCTGCATACCCACATGCCGTTCGCCAGCGCGCTCGCGCGCCTCGCCGAGCCGCACGTTCTCGCGATCGGCCAGACCGAGATCGCCTTCCTCGACACGGTCGCCTATGACGAGGATTACACCGGCCTTGCCTTTGACCCCGCCGAGGGCGAGCGGCTGGCGCGGGTGCTGGGGCCTGAGCGCTCGGTTCTGGTGATGGCCAATCACGGGGTTCTTGCCTGCGGCGAGACGGTCGCGGAGGCGTACGATCGCCTCTTTTATTTCGAGCGCGCCTGCCAGGTGCAGCTCTACGCGATGTGGACCGGGCGCCCCTTGAAGGAGGTGCCGCCGCAGGTCGTCGCGCACACCTTGCGGCAATACGCCGACTCGCCGGTCTATGGCGGGAAGCCGGCCTGCGAGCACCATTTCGCCGCGCTGCAACGCCTCCTCGACAAGAGCGAACCGGATTACGCCGATTAACTCGATGCGGTGGACCGCTGGGGATGCGTCTGCGCCCTGCCGATGTTATATCCTTTGACATTGACGAGCCTGGACGGGCGGGAGACCGGCCTGGCGGCAGGAAGGTGGCGAGATGACCAATCCGCTGAGGACGCTTCAGGAATACGGGCAATCGGTGTGGCTTGATTTTGTCAGCCGCGATCTCTTGAAGAGCGGCGAGCTCGGTCGGCTGATCGCCGAGGACGGGCTGCGCGGCGTCACCTCGAACCCGTCGATCTTCGAGAAGGCGATCGGGCATGGCGACGATTATGACGAATTGATCGCCGCCGCCGAGGCCGCGGGCGATCTCGATCCCGGAGCGCTCTTCGAGGATCTTGCGATCCGCGACATCCAGGAGGGCGCCGACGCGCTCAACGTCGTCTATGAGCAGACCCAGCGGCGCGACGGCTACATCTCGATCGAGGTCTCGCCCTATCTGGCGATGCAGACCCACGAGACGATCGAAGAGGCGCGCCGGCTCTGGCACAACGTCGGCCGGCGCAACCTGATGGTCAAGGTCCCGGCTACCGGGCCGGGGCTTCCGGCGATCCGCACGCTGATCGGCGAGGGCATCAACGTCAACATCACGCTTCTATTCTCGCAGAAGGTCTATGCCGCGGTCGCCGACGCCTATATCAGCGGGCTCGAGGATCTCGTCGCCAAGGGCGGCGACCCGCACAAGGTGGCGAGCGTCGCGAGCTTTTTCGTCAGCCGCATCGATACGCTCGTTGACGAGGCGCTCGATCAGCGGATCGCCGCCGCGACGACTCCGGGCGACAAAGAGCGGCTCGCCGCGTTGAAGGGCAAGGTGGCGATTGCCAACGCCAAGCTCGCTTATCGGCTCTACCAGGAACTTTTCGCCAACGAGCGCTGGCAGCGCCTCGCGCAAAGCGGCGCGCAGACCCAGCGCCTCTTGTGGGCGAGCACCGGCACCAAGAACAAGGCCTACAGCGACGTCCTCTATGTCGAGGAGCTGATCGGGCAGAACACGGTCAACACGATACCGCCGGCGACGATGGACGGCTTTCGCGATCACGGGAAGCCACGCGCCAGCCTCGAAGAGAATGTTGCCGCAGCCGAGGCGGTGATGGCGGCGCTGCCCGGCGCCGGCATCTCGATTGACGCCATTACCGCGCGGCTCGTCGAGGACGGGGTGCGCCTTTTCGCCGACGCCGCCGACCAACTCTACGCGTCCGTGCAGAAAAAGCGCCGCGCGGTCCTCGGCAGCAAGCTCAACGCGATGAGCTACAAGTTGCCGAAAGACTTGGGTGAGGCCGTCGATGCCGCGCTCGAAGAGTGGCGCAGCGGCGGCAAGGTCCGGCGCCTGTGGGCCGGAGAAGCCTCGCTGTGGACCGAAACCGATGAGGGCCAGTGGCTTGGCTGGCTCACGGTTGTCGATGGCCAGTTGAAGGCGGCCGGCCATCTCGAGGCGTTTGCCGCCGAGGTCAAGGCGGCCGGGTTTACCGACATCCTGTTGCTCGGCATGGGCGGATCGAGCCTCGGGCCCGAGGTGCTCGCGCAAAGCTTTGGCAACCGGCCGGGCTTCCCGCGCCTCCAGATCGTCGATTCAACGGACCCGGCGCAGATCCGCCGGATCGAAGGCTCGATCGACCTGAAGCGCACCCTCTTTATCGTCTCGAGTAAATCCGGCAGCACGCTCGAACCCAACATCTTCAAGCAATATTTCTACGAGCGCGCCAAGGCCGCATTGGGCGAAGCGGAAGCGGCCAGCCATTTCGTCGCGATCACCGATCCCGGCTCCTCGGTCGAGAAGATGGCGCGCGCGCAAGGGTTTCGCCGTGTCTTCCACGGCGTGCCGACGATCGGCGGGCGCTATTCGGTATTGTCGGATTTTGGCATGGTGCCGGGGGCGGCGATCGGCTTGGAGACCCGCGATTTTCTCTCGCGGACCGCTGAGATGGTGCGCTCCTGCACGGCGAGCGCGCCGCCCATTGAGAACCCTGGGGTCATCCTCGGTGCGATCCTCGGCGTCGCGGCGCGCCACGGGCGCAACAAGCTGACAATCATTACGTCCCCGGGGGTTGCCTCGCTCGGCGCCTGGCTCGAGCAACTCCTCGCCGAATCCACGGGCAAGCTCGGCCGCGGCATCGTGCCGATCGATGCCGAACCGGTGGGTGCTCCGACGGTCTATGGCGTTGACCGGGTGTTCGCCTATCTGCGGCTCTTGTCCGACCAGGATGGCGAGCATGACAGGGAAGTGGCGGCGCTCGAAGCCGCCGGCCAGCCGGTGGTGCGCATTACCATTTCGGAGGCGATGCAGCTCGGGCAGGAATTCTTCCGCTGGGAGATGGCGACTGCGGTGGCCGGCGCGATCATCGGCATCGACCCGTTCAACCAGCCCGATGTCGAGGCGCAGAAGGTCAAGACCCGCGAGCTGACCGCTGCCTACGAGAAATCCGGCGCGCTGCCGCCGGAGGCGCCGTTCTTCACCGCCGACGGGGTCGCCCTCTACGCCGATCCGGCGAACACGGCGGCGCTCAAACCCGGGGCGGCGACCCTCGCCGGCGTCTTGAGGGCGCATCTCGCTCGGGCCGGCGCCGGCGATTACGTGGCGCTCCTCGCCTATATCGACCGCAATCCGGCGCATACCCAAGCATTGCAGGCGGTGCGGCGGGCGATCCGCGACCGGCTTCATACCGCGACGTGCCTCGGCTTCGGGCCGCGCTTTCTGCATTCGACCGGGCAGGTCTATAAGGGCGGGCCCAACAGCGGGGTGATTTTGCAGATCACCTGTGAGGATGCCGCCGATCTTGCCGTGCCCGGACAGGCCTACAGCTTTGGCGTGGTCAAGGCGGCGCAGGCGCGCGGCGATTTCGACGTCCTCGCAGAACGCGGCCGGCGGCTGTTGCGCATCCATCTGCCGGCCGATCTCGATGTCGGGCTTAAGACCCTTGGCCGCGCGCTCGAACAGGCTTTGTCATAACCACAGCCAGCTCAGTTTTCGGCGGAGGAAGCGACATGCAGCTCGGGATGATCGGCCTTGGCCGAATGGGCGGCAACATCGTGCGGCGCCTGATGAAGGCGGGGCATCGCTGCGTCGTCTACGACAAGAGTGCCGCGGCGGTCAGCGGACTGGCGGGTGAGGGGGCCGCGCCCAGCCGAGACCTCGCCGATTTTGTCCGCCAGCTTGAGACGCCACGCGCGGTGTGGGTGATGCTGCCCGCGGGGGCGATCACCCATGGCACAATCGTCGAGCTGTCGGGGCTCCTTGAGCCAAGCGACATCCTGATCGACGGCGGCAACTCGAACTTCCAGGATGATGTGCGCCACGCCGAGATGTTGAACGGGAAGCAGATCCGCTATCTCGATGTCGGCACCTCTGGCGGCGTGTGGGGGCTGGAGCGGGGCTATTGCATGATGATCGGCGGCGACAAGGATGCCGCCCTGCATCTCGACCCGATCTTCGCCGCGCTGGCGCCGGGCCTCGGCTCGATCGAACGGACCCCGGGGCGCGAGGGCCGCGACAAGCGGGTCGAGCAGGGCTACCTCTATTGCGGGCCGGCGGGCGCCGGGCATTTCGTCAAGATGGTGCATAACGGCATCGAATACGGGTTGATGCAGGCCTATGCCGAGGGGTTTGACATCCTGCGCAACGTCAATTCGCCGGCGGTGCCGGAAAACCGGCGCTACAAGCTCGACCTCGCCGATATCGCCGAAGTCTGGCGGCGCGGCAGCGTGGTCTCGTCCTGGCTTTTGGACCTCACTGCGATCGCGCTGGCCGAAGATGTCGAGCTCAGCGAATTCTCCGGCTATGTCGAAGATTCGGGCGAGGGACGCTGGACGATCCAGGCGGCGATCGAAGAGGCGGTGCCGGCCGAGGTGCTGTCGGCGGCGCTCTACACAAGGTTTCGCTCGCGCCAGGACCACACGTTCGCGGAAAAGATCCTGTCGGCGATGCGCAAACAGTTCGGCGGACACCGAGAGCCGCCGAAAGGATAGTCCATGAACAACGCGCAGGATTCCGCGGCAAGCCGGGTTGGGCGCGGGCACAGGGCGCCGCCCTGTGCGATGGTGATTTTCGGCGCAAACGGCGACCTGACCAAGCGCCTCTTGATGCCCGGGCTGTACAATCTGGCCAAGGCGCGCCGGCTATCCGAAAACTTCGCGGTGATCGGCATCGACCGCTCCGAGTGGTCGCACGAGAATTTTCGCGCGAACCTCGCCGAGGGGGTACGCAGCTTTGTCTCGGACACTGCGGCGGGGTCCGTCGCCGAGGAATTCGATGCCGACAGCTGGGATGTCATCGCGTCGCGGATGAGCCATATCGATGGCGACGCGACCAACCCGGAGCTTTACCGCCGCCTAGCGAAGGCGCTCAAAAAGGTCGAAGCCGAACACGGTACCGGCGGCAACGTGATTTTTTATCTCGCTGTGGCGAGCTCGCTGTTCGGCTCGATCGTCGAGCGTCTTGCCGAAGCCGGCCTCACCGAGGAGAAGGACGGCCACTGGCGGCGAGTTATCATCGAGAAGCCGTTCGGCACCGATCTTGCGTCGGCGCACGCCCTGGATGCTCGGCTCCTCAAGGTGTTGGCCGAGTCGCAGATCTACCGGATGGACCATTTCCTCGGCAAGGAGACGGTCCAGAACATCATGGTGCTGCGTTTTGCCAACGGCATCTTCGAGCCGCTCTGGAACCGCGACCATATCGACCATGTGCAGATCACTGTCGCGGAAACCGTCGGGGTAGAGCGCCGAGCCGCGTTCTACGAGGCGACCGGCGCGTTGCGCGACATGGTGCCGAACCATGTTTTCCAGTTGCTCGCCCTCACCGCAATGGAGCCGCCCAACTCCTTCGCCGCCGATGCCGTGCGCACCGAAAAGGACAAGGTGCTTGAAGCCGTGGTCCCGCTTACCGGCGACGATACGCGGCGCAACATCGTGCGCGGGCAATATACCGCGGGGATCGTGCGCGGCCATCCGGTCAAGGCCTACCGGAACGAGGACGGCGTCGCATCTGACAGCATGACCGAGACCTATGTCGCGATGCGGCTCGGCATCGACAATTGGCGCTGGGCCGACGTGCCGTTCTATCTGCGCACCGGCAAATCGATGACGCGGCGCACCACCGAGATCGCGATCCAGTTCAAGCGGGTGCCGTTCGCCCTGTTCCGCGACACGCCGGTCGACAGCCTCACCCCGAATGTCCTCGCCTTGCAGATCCAGCCCGATGAAGGGATATCGCTGCAATTCGGCGCGAAGCAGCCGGGCCCGGATATCCGGCTCGGCGGCGTGCGCATGGATTTCAAATATCGCGACTATTTCCACACCGAGCCGAGCACCGGCTATGAAACACTGGTCTATGACTGCATGATCGGTGATGCGATGCTGTTCCAACGCGCCGACAGCGTCGAGGCCGGCTGGGCCGTCGTGCAGCCGATCCTCGATCTGTGGCAGAACGAGAAGAACGCGCCGCTCGAATTCTATCCGGCCGGCACCGCAGGGCCGGATGTCGCCGATCAGCTGCTGGCGCGCGACGGCCGCAAGTGGCGCTCGATCAGCTGAGATTTAAGCCAATGCACCTTCACGGGATTCGCGCGGTGTCGGCCGCAGCGTCTTTGTGCGGCTGAGAAGCGGTGTCCATGGACCCGCTGCTCCAGGTCGAGGACATCCACAGTTATTACGGCAAGAGCCACATCCTCCACGGCATCTCACTCGAGGTTGGCCGCGGCGAGGTGGTCGGGCTTTTGGGTCGCAACGGCGTCGGCAAGAGTACGACCTTGAAAGCAATCGCCGGGCTCGTCCATCCGAGCGCCGGCCAGGTGATGTTTGATGGCCAGTCGACGACTGGGATGGCGGCGCATCGGGTGGCGCGGCTCGGCATCGGCTATGTTCCAGAGGACCGGCGGATCTTTCCGCTCTTGACGGTGACCGAGAATTTGCGCACCGGGCTAGACCGCCACGGCGTCGGCAAGGCCAAGAAACAAGAGCTGCTCGACAAAACCTATCAGTATTTCCCGGTGCTCGCCGAGCGGCGCTACCAGGCAGGCGGCACCCTCTCGGGCGGCGAGCAGCAGATGCTCGCGATCGCGCGGGCGATGATGCTCGAACCGAAAATAATGCTGCTCGACGAGCCGACCGAAGGGCTGATGCCGCGCATGGTGTCGCAGATCAGCCAGATTATCGAGGCGCTGCACCGCGATGGGGTGGCAGTGCTGCTGGTCGAGCAGAATGTGCCGCTGACCCTGGCGGCGAGCCAACGGATCTACATCATCGAGAAGGGCGTCGTGCGCCATCACGCCCCGGCCGCGGAGCTGCACGTCGGCGACGCTGTCATCCACCAATATCTCGGCGTCTGACATGGGCGGGGTTCCGTTTGCGCATTTCGTGATCCAGACGCTGAACGGCATCGTCAGCGGCATGATCTTGGCGCTGGTCGCTTCGGGATTGACGCTGATTTTCGGCATCATGGACGTCGTCAATTTCGCCCATGGCGAATTCCTGATGCTCGGCGCCTATGTCGGCGTCATCACGCTGGCGGCGACCGGCAGTTTCTGGCTGGCGCTCGTCGCTGCCGCGGTCGTGATCGGTATATTCGGAGCCGCGGTCTACCTGACGACGCTGCGTCCGCTCCTGGGCCGTGACCCGCTGACAACGATCCTTGCTACCTTCGGCATCTCGCTCGTATTGCAAAATTACGCGCTGTGGCAGTTCGGTCCGGTGGCGCGCAAGATTCCCGAGCCGTTCAGCGGCCATTTCACGCTCTTCTACCTCGATTACCCGTGGTACCGGTTGATCATCGCCGGGCTCGCGGCCGCGATCATCGGCGGGCTGTGGCTGTTCCTCAAATTCGGCACTTACGGGATCTGGATCCGCGCCACCACCCAGGACCGGGTGATGGCCCAGGCGATGGGGATCCCGGTGCCGTGGGTGTTGACCGGGGTGTTCGCGATCGGTTCGGCGATGGCGGCGGCGAGCGGGGTGCTGTTCGCCCCTCTGGTCGGCGTCGATTACGCGATGGGGGTCAACTGGATCCTGAGAGCCTTTATCGTCGTCGTCGTCGGCGGCATGGGCAATCTCGGCGGCTCGATCGCCGCGGCGATCTTCATCAGCCTCCTGGAAGCCTACTCGTCACTGTGGGTCAGCCCGTCCCAGTCGGTCATCGTTTCCTTTGTCGTCCTCATCCTGACATTGCTGTTCCGGCCGACCGGCCTTTTTGCCCCGACCCCTAAATGAGCCCGACGCTTAAATGAGATCGCGCCAGAGGGTGGTCTTCTGGATCGGGCTTGGCGTCATTGTCGCGCTGTTGGCGGTGGCGCCGCTTGTCCTGCCGGTGTTCTGGCGCCGTCTTCTGACCGAGATCCTGATCTGGGGCTTGCTGGCGATGTCGTCCGATCTGTTGATCGGCTACACCGGCATGGTGTCGTTCGGCCATTCGGCGTTCTTCGGCCTTGGCATGTACGGCGCGGCGGCGGCGCTGTTGAACTCGAACCCGCCAAATCTGTGGCTGGCGCTCGCCTCCGGCCTCATCGCCGCAGCCGCGGTGGCGGCCTTTGTCGCCTATTTCTCGACCCGCCTGCGCGACATCTATTTCGCGATCACGACCCTCATTTTCTCGCAGATCTTTTATGTGATCATCTTCACCTGGACCTCGCTTACGGGCGGCGAGAACGGGCTGACCTTCAGCCGGCCGGCGCTCGCGATCCCCTTCCTGTTTTCGCTGAAGTTCACCGCCACGACCCTCCATTGGTTCGTCCTCGCCGTGGTGACCGGGTCCTATCTCGTGCTGCGGCGGATCACCCAATCGCCGTTCGGGATGGTGCTGCAATCGATCCGCGAGAACGAGGCGCGCACCCGGGCGGTCGGCTATCCGGTCGAGCGCTACAAGATCGTATCAGTGATGCTGTCGGGACTGTTCGCCGGTCTCGCCGGGGTGCTCTATGCGTTGCAGAACGAGTTCGCCGCGCCCGATTTCGTGTTCTTCGTCGTGTCCGGGGAGACCGTGATCTACAACGTCATCGGCGGCGTGGGGACCTTGGTCGGACCGCTCGCCGGCGCCGGGTTCTTTCTCTTGCTGCGCGAGGGATTTTCCCGCCTGTTCACGATCAAATACCTGGCCGCGCTGGGATTGGGCGGGCTGGCCGGGATGAGCTACCTGGTCCCGGTCGGAATCATCTTCATCGCCATCGTGATCTTCCTGCCGCAGGGTCTTTTGGGCTTTGCCCGGCGCTGGCTAAACCGCTAGGCGCACCATCCTCCCGATACGGCGTCACACCGCGGCGGCGCCGTAATAAAGCATCACCGTGTGCTTCGCCTCGGCGAAGAACAGCCAGCGTTCGACGACGAGGCCGAGCGCCGCACTCGCCACCGCCAGCGCCGCGGCAAGCGCTCCCATGCCGCCGGAGGCGAAGAGCGCGACCAGGGTCAACAACACGGGCAAGACGAAGCCGGCGACCCGGGCCACGGCGCGCAGCCGGATCCGGTGCTTGCGCGCGATCTGATAGCCCATCTCCTGGAGCAGGTAATTCTCTTCGGTGTGCGGCGGCTCGAGCATTTGCACGCGTCCGCCTCGGCCGAGCGCGGTCGCGCTGGCGACGCTGCTCGGGGCGGAGGTGGTGTCGATGAAGCGCCAGTAAGCTTCCTTGCAGGACCACGCCGCGATGACCGCCAAGAGGGTCAGGGTCGCGGTGCCGGCCGGCCGGGACATCCAACCCCGGACGATCAGGTCGAGCAGCAGGAACCCGCTCATCAGCCCGAGCGCGAGGTAGTTCGGCACGACCCAAGGGTTGTGCCACTGGTGGATCGGCTTCAACGAGGCGTAGATCATGCCCGTGCAATAGATCGTCCCGGCAGCGAGCGATGCTGCGAGGATGCCGCACAACCCGATCACGCCCGAGGTGGCGCCGAACAAAATCCAGCCGATCGCGAAGATCGCCGAGGGGACAAAGGTCGCGACCGACAGCACCCCTTCGCGCGACAGCCACGAAGAGCGCCACTGCGAAAAGGCGCGCCACGCCCGCTCCGGCCGGCCGAGGTGGAAGACCGACGAGACGAGTCCGCCGGCCGCCAACGCCGCCGCAATCGCCAGCGCGTTCAGTCCGAACAACGGATCGGCCGGCAGCAAGCCGAGTGGAACGCCAAGGCCGACCAGCAATAGGAGCGCAAACCCGGCGCCGGACGCGGTGGTGAAGAAAACGATCGAAAGGGCCGGGTGCATGGTCCAGCGCCCTACCTCGACAGCAGCCGGTCGACCCAGCGCAAGAGGCCGTTGGCGGCGGTTTCCGGCTCGGGCGCGGCAAGCGCGACGAGGTCCAGCGGTTCGGATGCCCGGCGGTCGCGGCGCGGCGGCAGGTATTTGTTGACCGGCCGGTAGCCGAGCTCGGGCAGGAGGTCGACGCCGCCGCGAGCCGCCACCAGCTCCGACACGGCCGAATTCGGGTCGCCGAGATCGCCGAAGAAGCGGGCCTTGGTCGGACAGACCATGACGCAGGCGGGCTCACGCTCGTCGGGCGCGAGGTTCTCGTTGTAGATGCGGTCGATGCACAGCGTGCATTTCTTCATTACCCCGGCATCGGCGTCGAACTCGCGCGCGCCATAGGGACAGGCCCAGGAACACAGCTTGCAACCGATGCAGAGGCTCTCGTTGACCAGCACGATGCCGTCTTCGGTGCGCTTGTAGGAGGCGCCGGTCGGGCACACCGTGACGCAGGCCGGCTCGTCGCAATGCAAACAGGATTTGGGGAAATGCACGGTCCGCGCGCCGGCGCCCTCGCCCTCTTCGAACGAGTGGATGCGGTTGAACCACACCCCCCAGGCATTGTCGGCATAGGCATTGAAATCAGGGAGCGGCGCCATGTGGCCGCCGGTGTTCCATTCCTTGCAGGCGGTGGCGCAGGCATGGCAGCCGACACAGAGATCGAGGTCGATGACGAGGCCGAGCTTTTTCTGGCCGGGATGCGCGAGCGGCAGGTCGGTCACGGCGCACCCTCCCGCGACTCGCCGCTATCGGAGCGTGGGGCCCCGTAGCGCAGGATGTCCGGCGGAGGCGTCAGCGAGGGCAGGCGGGGCAGCGTCGCGAAGCTCGGCGCGCTGTGGCCGACCTCGGCCGGCAGCGCCTTCTCGACCCGCACGCGCAGATCGTACCAGGCCGCCTGGCCGGTAATCGGATCGGCGTTCATGCCGCCATTGCCGTCGCCTTCCGGCAGCATTTCGGTGATCAGGTGGTTCAACAGAAAGCCCCGGGTGAATTCGGGCGAGTCGGCGGCCAGGTTCCACGCGCCGCTGCGCTTGCCGATCGCGTTCCAGGTCCACACCGTGTCCGGGTTGACCCCGTCCATCACCTTCAATTGGGCCTTCACTCGGCCGGCATGGCTCGACACCCAGACCCAGTCGTCATCGGCGAGCCCCAGCCCGCGCGCCGTCACGCGGTTCATGAACAGGCGGTTCTGGCCAAGGATCTGGCGCAACCAGGCATTCTGCGAATGCCAGGAATGGTACATCTGCATCGGCCGCTGGGTGATCGCGTGCAATGGGAAGGCGCTGGGATCGATGCGCGCCTCTTCGAACGGCTTGTACCAGAACGGCAGCGGGTCGAAATAGGTCTCGATCCGCGCCCGGTCCTTTTCGGGTGGCACCACCGCCCCATGCCCCTGCGCGGCGAGGCGGAAGCGCTGCAAGGGCTCGACATAGAGCTGAAAGACGATCGGCTCGGCGGCCGGAATGAGGCCCATCGCCACGGCCCCTTCGAGATAGGCCTTGTTGGCGTGCTTATAAAACAGCTGCTCCGGCGGCAGCTGGTATTTCCAGAAGCAGCCATTGGCGACATAGCGTTCGAGCTGCCGTTGGTTCGGCGCGCCCTTGCCGCTCGCCTCGCCATTTTCGCCGCGCCAGCCGGCGAGTGGCCCGATCCCGGGCTGGCGCTCATGCAGCGCGATGTAATCCTTGTAACCGGCGGGGAAACGCGGTACGCCGGTGGCGTCGACAAAAGCGGGCAGCCCGAGCCGGGTGCCCAATTCGATCAGCACGTCCTGGAACGGGCGCACGTCGCGGTCGGGCGCAATGACCGGCTGGCGGATCGAATCCGCTGGTCCGTCGACGCCGCCGATGGGTCGGTCCAACAGCGATATGCAATCCCAGCGCTCGAGATAGGTCGTGTCGGGCAGGATCAGATCGGCATAGGCCACCGTCTCGGAGTAGTAGGCGTCGGAATAGATGATCCGCGGGATCTTGTATTCCCCGGTGGCCGGGTCCTTGTCGGTCAGCATGTGCATCGTCTCGGTGGTGTTCATCGCCGAGTTCCACGCCATGTTGGCCATGTACATAAAGAGCGTATCGATCTTGTAGGGATCGCCCTTCCAGGCGTTGCGGATCACCATTTGCATCAGCCCGTGCGCGGCGATCGGCGCTTCCCACGAAAACGCCTTGTCGATGCGCGACGGCTGGCCACCCTCATCGAGGAGCAGATCCTCCGGGCTAAGGACGTAGCCGAGCGGCGCCCCGGCGAGCGGCTTGCCGGCCGCGACTTGCCCGGGCTTCCCGGCCGGCTTCGGACCGGGCGGGGCGGGCTTCGGATAGGGCGATTTGTAGCGCCAGCCCCCTGGAACATCGATTGTGCCGATGAGGATCTGCAACAGATGAAGCGCGCGGCAGGTCTGGAAACCGTTGGAATGGGCCGAGATGCCGCGCATCGCATGGATTGAAACCGGTCGCCCGCGCATTGTTTCGTGTTGCCGCCCGGCCCAATCGGTCCACGGCTGGGCGATCTCGATCTCCTCTTCGAACGCGACTTTGGCGATCTCGGCGGCGAGGCTGCGGATCCGCTCGGCGGGGATGCCGCAGGTCGCCGCCACCGCGTCCGGCGCATAGGTCGGATCTAGATAGCGTTCGGCGATGAGCTGAAACACCGGCACCGCGCGGCGTCCATCGGGCAGGCTCGCCTCGCCAACGACCCGCGCCTCGACGCCCAGCTGCATCGCGCTCGCCAGGCCGTCCGCACCGTTGAGCACGAGTGGCTGGCCGGCCTCATTGCGGGCGAAGAGGCCGTCATCGGCGCTGCCCGGCGCCTGGATCACCAGCCAGGCCGCATTCGTGTAGCGGCCGAGATAGGCGAAATCGACCTTGTCGGCGCGCAACAGCTCATGGATCAGCGAAAGGACAAAGAGTCCATCGGTGCCGGGGCGGATGCCGATCCATTCGTCGGCGATCGCCGAATAGCCGGTCCGCACCGGGTTGACCGAGATGAATTTGGCGCCGCGCCGGCGCAGTCCCGAGAGCGCCAGCTTGATCGGGTTCGAATCGTGATCCTCGGCGACCCCGAACATCAGGAAGAGGCGGGTGCGCTCCCAATCGGGCTCGCCGAACTCCCAGAAGCTGCCGCCGATCGTATACATCCCGGCCGCCGCCATGTTGACCGAGCAGAACCCTCCGTGCGCCGCGAAATTGGGGGTGCCGAACTGAGTTGCCCAGAACCCGGTCATCGATTGGCTCTGATCGCGGCCGGTGAAAAAGGCGAGCTTTTTCGGATCCTCGGCGCGGATCTTAGACAGCCAGCCCAAGGCCGTATTGATCGCCTCGTCCCATTCGATCTCGCGGAACTCGCCGGAGCCGCGTTCCCCGACGCGCATCAGCGGCTTCTGCAGTTTGGCCGGCGATTGCTGCTGCATGATACCCGAGGCGCCCTTGCCGCAGATGACGCCGCGGTTGACCGGGTGTTTCCGGTTGCCCTCGATGAAGCGGATCTCGCCACCCTTCAGGTGCACTTTGATCCCGCACCGGCAGGCACACATGTAGCAGGTGGTGCATTTCACCTCGTCGGAAATCTTGGGCGAGGTGTCGATCGCCTCACGCGGCGACCAGTAATCGTGCCAAATCTGGAAGAAACTCATCGTTCGGTTCGTCCAATGTGCTGCCGCGGCAGCGGGCGAGCTTGTATCGACGGCTCGGCTCACGGCCCTTTGTGGTCGTTCGGCTCGGCCGCTGCGGTGGGCACGCGGTCGACTTTCAGGCCCGCGTCGCGATAGAAGCGCGCCGCACCGGCATGGAGCGGGACCGAAAGACCGTCGAGTGCCCGGTAGAAGAGAATGCGGTTGCCGATCGGGTCGCGGGCGGTAAGCAATCGTGCCGTGGCCGGATGCCACAGCGACTGAGTTATCGCATAAACCAGATCGGAATCGATATCGGCGTTGACCAACCACAAAGCGGAAAAGCCTAGCGAGGGTGTGTCGACATCGATGCCGGGATAGCTGTGGGCCGGGATCACGGTGAGGTTGTAGAAATTGAAATCGGCCCGTAGCGCGTCGATGATCTTGCCCTCGATCGGGATCAGCCGGAGGGGGATGTCTGCGGCGAGGTCCCTGATCGCCGGGATGGGGTAGCCGCCTACCAGAAACAAGGCATCGAGCGATCCGTCCTTGAGTTTCTCGGCAGCAGGGCCGGGCCGCAGATATTTGCGACTGACATCATTCTCGCCAAGCCCGGCTGCTGCAAGCAGCACGGCGGCATCGGCTGCGGTACCCGAGCCCGCGTCGCCGAGCGAGACGCTTTTGCCTGCCAGGTCGGCGAGCGATTGGATCGTACTCTCCGCCCGGACGACGAGGTGGGTGGCTTCGGGAAAGAGGCTTGCGATCGTCCGTAGCCGGCGCAGCGGGCCCCCTTCGGCGAATACGTTGACCCCGCTATAGGCCCAGCCGGCCAAATCAGCCTGCGCGAAACCGGAATCGAGCTGACCGCTGTTGATCAGGCGCAGATTCTCGATCGAGCCGGGCGTCGCCTGGGCGACCGCGACAAGCCCGCGCACACCACAACTGCCTCCACGGCCGCAGGGCGGGCCATCGGCCGGGCTCGAGATGGCGCCGGCCACCAAGCCGCCGATCTCGAAAAAGCTGCCCCCGGTTGCCGCTGTGCCGATGCGGAAAAAACGCGGCTCCTGTGCCATCACCGCCGCGCCGAGCAATGCCGCAAAAAACAAACTGGCGCAGACGAGGCCGCGCCAGCTATGCCACACCAGTCTCGTCTCACGCGGTGAGACAGTCATAGGTGATGACACCATGCTTCACCGTCGATTGCAACCCGACTGAAATCGTCTTTTGATGGCATTGAGGCTCGGGATCGGCTGTCGCGGGAGGCGTTGATGACCCAAACTACCGAACCAATCGATCTGCGTTCGGACACCGTGACCCGGCCGTCCTCGGGCATGCGCCGGGCGATGGCCGAGGCGCCGGTTGGCGATGACCAGTATGGCGAAGACCCTTCGGTCAACCGGTTGCAGGAGCGCATCGCGGGGCTCCTCGGCAAGGAGGCCGCGCTCTTCGTGCCGAGCGGCACGATGGCCAACCAGATCGCGCTCAAATTGCTGACCCGGCCGGGCGACGAGGTGTTGGTCGGCCATGACGCCCACATGATGTGGCATGAATCCGGCGCCGGCGCGGCCAATTCGGGGGTCCAGTTCAGCGCGATCGGTCGGGGCGGCCTGTTCACCGCCCCGGATTTCCGCGCCGCCTGCAAACCCCGGGGGCATATCGTGCTGCCGCCGACCGGGCTCGTCGCGGTCGAAAACACGCATAATCTTGGCGGTGGCGTCGTCTTCCCGCAGAAGGACGCGGTCGAGATATGCGAAGCTGCGCGTGGCGCCGGGGTTGCCTCGTATCTCGACGGCGCCCGCCTGTTTAATGCCTCGGTCGCCTCGGGCAGGAGCCTTGCGGAGCTGGCGCGGCCCTTCGAACTGGTTTCCGTCGCCTTGTCGAAGGGGCTGGGTTGCCCGGTCGGCAGTGTCATTGCCGGCGGCGCGGCCGAGATCGCCCGCGCGGTGCGCGCGCGCCGCATGTTCGGCGGCGCGATGCGG
>JBARKH010000554.1:0-1687 GCA_049801295.1 Allostellaceae bacterium
GCCAAGCTCTGCACCAAGCCGCTCCAGCGCCGTGCGCAACACCATCGCGCGCGGGTCGCCGAGGCGGAACACGCGATGGCCGAACCCCATCAGCCGCTCGCCGGCGGCGAGCTTCTTCTCGGCCCAGGCGGCGACATCGCCGCTCGCCGCCGCCTCGTCAAGCATGTCGAGCGTTGGTCCCGGCGCGCCGCCATGGAGGGGTCCAGTAAACGCGCAATAGGCGCCGAGCGCGGCTGATACCAGGGACGCCTCGCTCGAGGCGATGACCCGGGCGGTAAAGGCTGAGGTGTTGAGGCCGTTATCGATGACCGCGGTGAAATAGGCGTCGAGCGCCTCGGCCATGACCGGCTCTACCGGCCGGCCATGCACCATGCGCAACAGGTCCTCGGCGGTGCCTCGCGCCGGGTCGGGGGCGAGCGGCGCGGCGCCGGCCTGGTCGCGCAACAAGGCTGCGATCGCCATCGGCAGGGTGGCGAGGATCGCCGCGGGCGCGCTTTCCTCCGGCAGGACGGCGAGGGCGAGGCGGACACCTTCGACAAAGGGTCGTGTCCGCGCCCGGTCGAGCCAATCGCCGAGGCGGGTGAAGGCCAGCTCGCGTCCCTCGCCTAGTTGGGCACGCACCGCCGCGCGGCTGAGGCCGGCGCCGGCGAACCCTTCCCATAAGAGCCCGACCGCGCCCTCATAGCCGAAATCGAGGACGAGTTCAGGCAAGGTGTGGCCGCGCACCCAGAGGATCCCGCGCGCGCCATCGCTGTGGCTCAGCACCGTCTCGGCGGCACTGAGCCCCGCCAGCCCGCTATCCATCCTCGCGCCGATCAGTCAAAGCGGCGCCCGAGGGCGGCCTCTGCCTCGGCAACGATCCGGCTCACGATAGCGCCGGCCGGCTCGACCGAATGGATAAGGTCGACACTCTCCCCGGCCCACACCACGGCGGTTTCGAGATCCTCGGCTGCCACGGCTTCGGCATACCGCGCCTTGTCGGCGGTCGCGGTTTGCAGCTCGGCTTCCCGTCCGTGCCACTTCTCGGTGAAGCGGTTGGCAAGGCCGCGTCCGGGAAATTCGACCGGCCAGGGATGGTCGCGCGCGATGTCGAAGACCCGGGTGCGCACTGTATCGTCACCGCTGCCAGAAACCAGAGCCGCTCGCGCATTACGCGTTCCCAGCCATTCGTCGGATGCGCAGAACCGCGTGCCCATCAGGATCCCCGAAGCGCCGAGCATCAGCGCGGCGGCCAGGCCGCGTCCATCGGCGATGCCGCCAGCTGCGACAACCGGCACGTCCCGGGGCGAGGCTTCGAACATATCGACCACGGCCGGCACCAGCGCCACCGTGCCGCGCCTCGTGCTGCCGTGACCACCGCCCTCGTTTCCCTGGGCGATGACAATGTCGGCGCCCTCGTCCAGGACCTCGCGCGCCATCGCCAGGGTCTGCACCTGGCAGATCACTGGAATGCCCGCGTCCTTGATGCGCGGAATGTACGGTCGCGCGTCGCCAAAGGAGAGCATCATCGCAGCCGGTGCGTGCGCCAACGCGACGTCGAACAGGTCCGGCCGTCGGGCGAGCGTCCAGGTGATGAAACCGCACCCGACCCGCTGGTTGCCGGCGGCGGCGAACTCGGCTTCGATCCATTCGCGGCCGTTGCGGCCTTGGCCGCCGGTGCTCCCGCCGCCGCCGATCAGCCCCAGCC
>JBARKH010000555.1:0-1629 GCA_049801295.1 Allostellaceae bacterium
GCGCCGACTCGGGGGTGGCGCGGCGGGCGGCGCGGAAGAGCGGGAGATCGTCGGCGAGCCGGGCGAGGGCGCCGCTCTCTTCGCCCTTTTCGAGGATTTCCAATACCTCCTCGGCGCGGCCGGTGACCGCGACCGGCAACCCGGCGAGCTTGGCGACATGGATGCCATAGGAGCGGTCGGCGGTGCCCGGCGCGACCTCGTGCAAAAACACCACATCGCCCTGCCATTCCTTGACCCGCATCGTGTGGCAGGCGAGCGCCGGGAGCTTGGCGGCGAGCGCGGTCAGCTCATGGTAATGGGTGGCGAAGAGGGCGCGGCAGCGGTTGACCTCGTGGAGGTGTTCGAGCGCCGCCCAGGCAATCGAGAGCCCGTCATAGGTCGCGGTGCCGCGCCCGATCTCGTCGAGGATGACAAAGCTGTTGGGGCCGGCCTGGTTGAGTATGGCCGCCGTTTCGACCATCTCGACCATGAAGGTCGAGCGGCCGCGCGCCAGGTCGTCGGCGGCGCCGACTCGGCTGAAGAGCCGGTCGACGATGCCGATCCGCGCCTGCCGCGCCGGAACGAACGAGCCGATCTGCGCGAGGATGACGATGAGGGCGTTCTGGCGCAGAAACGTGCTCTTGCCGGCCATGTTGGGGCCGGTGACCAGCCAGATCCGGTCCTCGCCGAGGACGCAGTCATTGGCGATGAAGCTCGCGCTCCCGGCAAGCGCGGCCTCGACCGTCGGGTGCCGGCCGCCGCGGATCTCAAGGGCGGGGCCGTGCTCGACCTCGGGCCGGATCCAGCCGGATCCGGCGGCGCATTCGGCGTGGCTGGCGGCCAGATCGAGGGTGGCGAGCGCGGCTGCCGCGGCGGCGATCTCGGGGCGGGCGGCGATGATGTCGCCAGCGAGGTCCTCAAAGAGGCGCAGTTCGAGGGCGAGCGCACGGTCGGCGGCGTTGGCGATCTTGCTGGCGAGCTCGGAAAGTTCGACCGTGGTGTAGCGCAACGCCCCAGCCATCGTCTGGCGGTGGATGAAATCGGGCCCGAGCGTGCCTCCCAGCCGCTCGACATTCGCCGCCGAGACTTCGATGTAATACCCGATGACGTTGTTGTGGCGGATGCGCAGAGAGGCGATTCCGGTCGCCTCGGCATAGCGCGCCTGGAGGGCGGCGATGGTGCGCCGGCTGGCGTCGCGCAATTCGCGTAATTCGTCGAGTTCGGCGGCGTAGCCTGGCGCGATGAACCCGCCGTCGCGCGCGACCAGCGGCAGGTCGGCGGCGAGTGCGCGATGGAGCCGGTCGACAAGCGCGCCATGCTCGCCGAGCCCAGCTTCGGCCCCGGCCAAAAGCTCGGGTAATGGCACAAGGCCGGGCGCAATCAGAATGCCGCGAATAAGGGCGGTCTCGGCGAGCCCGTCACGCAACGCGGCGAGGTCGCGCGGGCCGCCGCGCCCGAGGCTCAATCGGGTCAGGGCGCGCTCGATATCGGGACAGCGGCGCAGGCGCTGACGCAACGATGCGCGCATATCGGCGCGGTCGGACATGAACTGCACCGCATCGAGCCGCGCGCCGATCGCCTCGGGCTGGGTCAACGGGGCGGCAAGCTGCTCCGCGAGGAGCCGCGCGCCCGGTCCCGTGAGGGTGCGGT
>JBARKH010000556.1:0-12526 GCA_049801295.1 Allostellaceae bacterium
CAAGCACCGTCACCGCGGCACCGGCCTCCGCCAACGCTGCCGCGGCTGCCGCACCAATGCCGCGGCCGCCACCCGTGACGATCGCCACCGTGCCGGAAAGCTCACCCATGCCTCTGCCTCTTCCTCATATCTTTTTCGCCTTCGAGCATCCGCACGATGGAGCCGGGTGATTCCCTGCGCCTCTCGCCCGATTTGGGGCTTCTCGCGCAACTGGTAAGCTGCGTGGCTCGGACCCGGCCTAGCATCGTTTGCGCAGTGCACAACAGATTTTGAACCAAGCCGGCCGATCTGCCAAACTTCCTTTGTGGTAATCGGGGGAGTGGACCATGGCGCGCTTCGACAGCAAGGTGGTGCTCGTGAGCGGCGGGGCGCGCGGCCAAGGTGCCGCGGAGGCCCGCCTGCTGGTAGCGCAAGGTGCGAAGGTGGTAATCGGCGACGTGCTGGACAATCAGGGCCAGGCACTGGCTGTCGAGCTCGGGCCGGCTGCATCCTTCGTCCGGCACGATGTGACCTCGGAAGCCGATTGGGCCCGCGCCGTCGAAGCCGCCCAGAAGCTCGGCGGCTTGCACGGCCTAGTCAACAACGCCGGAATCTACCAGCCGGCCGCGCTGATGGAGACCGACGACGCGCTCTGGCAGCGGCACATCCAGATCAACCAGTACGGCTGCTTCCTCGGCATGAAGGCGGTAGTGCCGGCGATGGAGCGCTCGGGCGGAGGGTCCATCGTGAATATCTCGTCAGTCGCCGGCCTCAAGGGCTCGCCCGGGTCCTTCGCCTATGCCGCGACCAAATGGGCGCTGCGGGGCATGACCAAGTCGGCGGCGATCGATCTCGGCAGCCGCAAAATCCGGGTGAACTCGGTTCATCCCGGTCCAATCGACACCGACATGATCGCATTCCGCACGCCCGAGCAGCGCGAGGAGCGGATGAAGCAGGTGCCGATGCACCGCTACGGAACGCCGGAGGAGGTTGCGCAGCTGGTGGCATTCCTGCTTTCTGACGAGAGCAGCTACATCACCGGGGCGGAGATCGCCATCGACGGCGCTGCATCGGCCTAGCCCCAGCGATGGTCGCGGTTGGCGTCAGACCATCGCCCCTTCCCGTTCCTGCCGCGGCCTTACACTTTAGGGACCAGGAATTGCTTGTTTACGCAGTTCTCCAGCCGTCCGTCGCGCAGAAAGCGCGCCGCAGTGCGGGCCGCAAAGGCCCGGTTATCCCGCAGGCTCTCGGGCGTGTAAAACGCCGAATGCGGTGTCAGCAGGAGGCGATGGCGGATCCAGTCCTCGTTCTTCTGCCATGCCGCGATCAGCCGCCGTTGCGGGTTCGCCGGCTCCTCCGGCAGCACGTCGAGTCCGGCCGCCAGCACCGTGCCATCCTTCATTGCATCGTACAGCGCGTCGATGTCCACCACCGGGCCGCGCGCAGTATTGATAAGGATCACACCCCGTTTGGCGGCGGCAAACGCCTCGGCGCCGATCAGGCCGCGCGTCTCGGCTGTCAGCGGCGTGTGGATGCTGACGAAGTCGCATTGCCCCATCAGTTCGGCCAGCGTGTCGGCGCGGCGCACACTGATCGCGAACTGATAGCCGCTGGGTTGGTACGGGTCGTAGAACACCACGTCCATGTCGAAGGCCTTCGCGCGGCGCGCCGCGGCGGTGCCGATCCGGCCCATGCCGACGACCCCATATGTGCACATCGACAAACGGCGTCCGAACGGATTATGCGCCGGACGCCAGTTGCCCTTCAGGTCCGCGCGTAATTCCGAATCGTGATAGGCGACGCTCTTCGCGAGGGTCATCATCAGGGCGATCGCGTGGTCGGCGACCTCCCGCGTGCCGTAATCCGGCACATTGCAGACCGGAATGCCCAGTTTGCCGAAACGCTCGATGTCGACATCGTCGTAGCCGACGCCGTACTTGACGAAGATTCGGCAAGCCTGCAGCTTATCGATATATTGCGGAGGGCAGCCGCCGACGACAGCGTCCGCGTTCGCCCATTGCTCGTCGGTGACGTCCTCGAATTTTTCGCGGAATTCCATCTCGAACCCGGGGCCGACTGCTTCGGTTGCGACCGGTACAAGCCGGGCGGGTAAGTTCGGCCAGAGAATGCGCATCGCCATGACGTCTCCCCTTCGTTCGATGTCGTGACGAAAGTGCCATCGTTCCCGCGCGATGACTACACGCGAGCACCCCGAACGAGACGATCCGGTCGGAGGCGGTCCGATTGCCATGCGGCGCGGCGACTGCCCGCCGATGTGTATAATGCCGCGCCAACGCACCCGTCACCGTTGGTGGGTTGAACCGGTGCTAAAGCTACTGAGGGAGGCATCGACGCCAGATGAACGCCATCAAAGACTGCATCAAGTCAGGTAGAACCGTTGTCGGGACGACTGCGGGACCGAACGTCGATGTGTCGATCCTGGCCGACGCCGGGTACGACTTCCTGCTGTTCGATACCCAGCACTCCGCCTGGGAGATCAAGCAGCTGCAGCCGTCGATCCAGACGCTGCGCGGCAAGCAGGCGGCGCCGCTGGTGCGCGTCGCCGCGAACCAGGCCTATCAGATCTGCTTCGCGCTTGACGCCGGGGCACGAGGCATCGTTGTGCCGATGGTCAATACCAGCGCGGAGGCGGAGGCCGCCGTGCGCGCCTGCCGCTATTTTCCCCTCGGCAACCGCAGCAACGCCGGGGTGCGCGGCGAGTGGGGCGAGTTCAAGAATTACCGGGATTACCTCGATACCGTGAACAACGAGCTCGCTATCGTGCCGATGATCGAGACGAACCAGTCGCTGGAGAACCTCGATGCCATCGCCTCGGTCCCCGGCGTCGACGTCCTGCTTATCGGCCCGTCCGATCTTTCTATCGAGCTGGGGGTGCCGCTCGACTACTCCTGCGACACTTATCAGCGAGCGCTCGATAAAATCGCGGCAGCCGCCGCAAAGCGCGGCGTCGCCGCTGGGATGTATTTCATCCCGCCCGAGATGGACCCGAACTTCTTCGTCCAGAAGGGGTTCAAGTTCTTCACCATGCCGTGGGGTCCTTGGGCGAAGGCCGGGATCCAGCACGGCCTGTCAGGCATCAAGCGCTAGCGGCGGTCGACGCGGACGGTCTGGCGAACGGCCAGATCGCCCAGCATGCGTCGCTGCGGGCCGCGGCGCCCGATAAAGGCCGCGAAGGCGGCGCACATGGCGGAACATAATCGCGCCGCGTGTCCTTCTTGAAGCCGCGCACGCTCATGTCTTCGATCATGCGTGCCCGCAGCGGGTTAATTGGCGAGGTGAGGGGCTCTCCCGAACTGGAGGTTGCTGAACCTTCGATGCTCGGGATGATCGGATGCCCCGACCGTCACGCCTTACCGCTCACTCCGCCCATACGCATAGCCCGTCACGCGCGCCCTCCCGCGCAAGCGGGTTCGTTCCTCGTCGCATCATGCCCGTTGCGGGCGACCTCCGAGAATGTCGACTGACCGATCCGATAGCCGACGCCCGGCCTCGCGATGATGAATTGATAAAATTGCCCCGTTTCGGCCATTGCCTCGCAGGCTTCCCAGAGGGTCCTAGCCGACGGCGGCATGCGCACCTTTGCAAGGGCTTGCGCAACGTCGTCGGGATGGCTGTCAATTCGGTCACCGACGAGCTGTGGGGTACGGTGAACGAGCGCGACAAACTAGGCGCCGGACTGCCGCCCGATCACTTGGGGGATCGAGGACGGCGACTTCTTCGGCTGGCAGTATGCCTAGGTCGGTCCGCACCCCGACCCGATTTACGGCAGCAAGCGCCCCGATCTGGTTGAGAAGACGAAGATGCCCCAGGTACCGTTCGAGCCGCATTCGGCGCCGCTCGGCATCGTGTTCTACAACGCCAACCAATTTCCTCGCGAATACAAGGGAGACGCATTCGTCGCCTTTCACGCCACCGGCCCCTACCACAAGCCCGACGGATTCAAGGTCGTCCGCGTCCGGTTCAAAGACGGAAAACCGGTGGCGGCTACGAGGATTTCGTCACCGGCTTCATGCTCGCCAACACCCGTCCGCCGCAGATTTGGGGATCGCCCGCAGGCCTCGCGATCGCCAAGGACGGCAGCCTGATGATTGCCGACGAATCATCGATCTGGCGGGTCTCATACACCAGGAAATGACAGCGGCATCGGCGTGGACGGCGGTTGCCAATCTCCGATCGCCTTATTCATTTCAAATCGAAGAGCCAGCGAACCTCAAGGGTTTTAATCGATAATTGTCGAGAAATCGATTGCAATAGCGCTTGACTTGGATCGGTCGGATTGCTCTGGTGGGAAAAGGATTGGCTCGCGCTACCGTTGCGCACCGTTGTTGAATCTGTCGCTGTGATTGAGAGGACCTTGGGATGTCTTTGAAAACCACGCCTGCATTGCTTTCGGTCTCGGCGGCCAGCGTCCCGACCGCGATCGGTATCATCGAGCCCTCCGACACCCAGTATTCGTCATCGCAGCAGAAAATCGTCGTCACCGCACTGCCGACCGACGGTATGATCTACCTTGCCGACGGGGTCACCCCGCTGGTGCCGGACGAGGTGCTGACGGCCAGCGAATTGAGCGGTCTCACCTTCGCCGGCGGCTCTTCCGCCGCCGGGCAAAGCTCGCAGTTAAGCTACACTGTCACCGACCCGGCCGGGACCACCGCCACCGGCACGGCAACACTGTCGGTCACCGCCAACACCAGCGATCCGCAGACCACACCGGCGTCGCTCAGCGTCGCCGCCAATAGCACCCCGAGCACTATTAGCATCGCCACGCCAACCGATCCCAACTATTCGGCGACGAGCCCAACGGTGAAAGTGCTGGGGCTGCCCGAGGACGGCTCGGTGTTCTTGGCGGATGGCGTGACCCCGGTGACCGCCGGCGAGACGCTGACGATAACCCAGCTGACGTCGCTGAAATTCGCGCCGAGCGCAGGCGTCGTCGCCGAGAGCGGACAGTTCAGCTACACCGTCACCGATCCTGCCGGGTATGGCAGTCTGGGCGCCGCCACGCTCTCGGTGGCGCCATCGGGCAACGTGCTGACGGTCGGCCCGGGCAAGGAGTATTCGACCATCGCGGCGGCAATCGCCGCCTCCCGTGACGGCGACACGATCGAGGTGCAGGCCGGCACCTATGTCGACGATTTTGCCTCCATCAACACCAAGATCACGCTCGAAGGCGTCGACGGCATGGTCAACATGGTGTGCGATGAGCTGATCCCCAACGGTAAGGGGATCTTTATCACCAACAACGACGTCACGATCAACAACTTCTCGTTTTCCGGAGCACGGGTCGCCGTTGACTATAACGGTGCCGGAATCCGCTATCAGGCGGGCAATCTGACGCTCAACGACTGCGCCTTCTTCGGCAACCAGATGGGGTTCCTCGGCGGCTTCGACACCGGCATCGGCACGATCACCATCAACAACTCCGAGTTCGCCAACAACAGCGTCGCCAATCCGAGCGACACGCAGTATGACCACAATCTTTATGTCGGCAATGTCGCGCAGCTGACGATCGACAACAGCTATTTCCACGATGCGTTAATCGGCCACGAGATCAAGAGCCGGGCGCTCAACACGACGATCGAAAACACCCGGATCATCGACGGTCCGACCAGCACCGCCAGCTACAGCATCGACATTCCGAACGGCGGCAATGTGGTAATCACGAACAACATCATCGAGCAGGGGCCGCTGTCGGAAAACCCGCACATCATTATCGAGGGCGAGGAAGGCGGCATCCATCCCAGCACGAGCCTCACGGTCAGCGGCAACACCATCGTCAACGACGATACCTCAAGCAGTTCCAACGCAGTCGCTAACTACACTACCGCCACCGCGCAGATCACCGGCAACCAGTTTTACGGGCTGACCGCAGGCCAGATCGCTTACGGCCCCAATACGCAGTCGAACAACACGTTCCTCACCAGCGAACCGGCACTAAGCACCTCACATCCGTGGTCGCCGGAAACGACAGGTGCAGCGGTATCGCCACCTCCGCCTCCGCCTCCACCACCACCACCACCACCTCCTCCGCCGCCGGCGCCTGGCAATGTCGCGATTGGCGTTTCCCAGGACCAGGGGTCGCTGGGCGATACGATGCTGGTCCACGGCAGCGGAACGGCCGGCGACACAGTCAAGGTGTACGACGGCACGAGCGTGGTCGGGACGGCGGCGGTTTCGGTCAACGGCTTTTGGAGCCTCGCCACTTCGCCGCTCGGCGCGGGCACGCACAGCCTGAGCGCGAAGCAGACCGATCCGTCCGGCACCGTCGGCACGGCGTCCCCCACCGACCAACTGACGGTCAGCCTCGGCAGCCCAAACAGCATCACGTTTTACGGGAACTCGAGCCCCGACTCGTTCACCGGCGGAGCCGGCAACGACACGTTCGTCTTCTCGGCCGCCAACCTGAACAGCGCCGACTGGGTCAATGGAGGCGGGGGCACCGACACGCTGTTGATGACCTCGGCTGGGACGGTGTGGGTCAACGGGGTGAGGGGGGTCGAGGTCTACCAGCTCGCCAGCGGCGCCAGAAACACACTCACCCTGAGCAACCTCAATTTTAACGGCGTGACCGGCCCGACAATTCAGGTGAACGGCGGCGCCGACAGCAACACGATCGATGCTTCGTCGGTGACTGGGCCGAATGACCTGATCTTCATCGGCGGTGCTGGTGACGACTATGTCCAGCCCGGCACGCTCGCCACAATGACCGGCGGCGCCGGCGACAACCAGTTTACCTTCGCCGATATCGGCACGCGCACGATCACCGACTTTGGCGGCAGCGCCGGCAACAGCCTGCTGTTTCGCAACAGCGGGTTCGATCTGGGCGTCGACAATGCCCTCGGCACTGCGACGCCGCAACACCTCGATCCAGGCGTGTTTGTCGCCGATGCGGGCGGGGTGTTCACAACCGCCGGCCAGCGCTTTGCCTACGACACGACGACCGGCACGCTCTATTATGATAAAGACGGCAACGGCACACTGTACAGCAAATCGGCGGTGGTTACGCTGAACGACGTAGCCAACCTCAGCGCCGGGAACTTGGGCAACCTGTATTTCCGGACATGATCGCCGCTGTCGGTCAGGTCCGGCGCGGCGGCCTCCAGCGCTGCGAACCAGCGCGCCGCGCCTCGTCGCGGCTCCTGAAGTCGACCATCGCGCCGCCGTTACCTGCCCTATTTCACAGCATTAACAGCCTGTCCAACGGGCGGTTATGAACCTGATCGGCCTCCCTCTACAAGTCAATCCGTGGCCTGTCTTGTTTGACCGCTTTCGGCGCATCGTTACCGGCTCTTGGCATTGAACCAAGGTCCGCAAACTGTCTGTACGCCGACAATTGGAGCAAGACGCGCGGAAAGGTGTGCCCGGACTGCGCGCGCTGATCGGACTCATCTTCGTCGTCCCGTGACCCGCCGGCCCCGTTACACCTATGATCGCCAACCGGCGCGCGGCGAGGCAATCGGAGCATTGAGGCCATGAAAGCGATTCTGTTACGCAAACCCGGCGGGCCTGAGGCGCTCGAATACAGGGAGGTCCCGACGCCCGTACCGGGTGAGAATGAGGTCTTGGTCCGCGCCGATACGATCGGCGTCAGCAGACCCGAGGTGCTGGTGCGCCGCGGTACTTACAATTGGATGCCGCCGCTCCCGACGATTCCCGGAATCGAGATGAGCGGCACTATCGTTGAATGCGGCGATGGGGTCGAGGATCGCAGGATCGGCGATCAAGTGTTTGTCAGCGCGCGCGACTTGCCGGTGCGCGCCGGTTGCTACGCCGACTATATTGCGGTGCCGAGCGCCGCCGCCCATGTCTTGCCCCCGGGCTGCGACCTCGAAGCGGCGGCTTGCCTGTCGAATTACCACGTTGCCTATCACGTGTTGCACACCGCAGCGCGCGGCGTCGAGGCGAAAAGCGTCCTGGTTCACGCCGCCGCCAGCGGTGTTGGGAGCGCTGCAGTGCAGCTGGGATTGATCGCCGGCATGCAGGTGATTGGTGTCGCCGGCTCCGACGCCAAATGCCGCGCTGTAGAGGCGTTGGGCGCGCATCGCGCGATCAATTACCGTACCGCCGACGTTGCCGCCCAGGTGCGTGAGGCGACCGACGGGCGCGGAGTCGATCTGATCCTCGATCCCATCGGAGGCGACGGCTTCGGGCGCAATTTCGCGATGCTGGCGCCGTTGGGACTCGTCGTCTCTTACGGCGCGCTAGCTGGCCGGCCAAACGCCAACTTTGTTGCGGACATGCGCGAGCACCACGAATTAAGCCCGGCCGTACGCTTCTTCACGATCCACAGCTTCGACGCACGTCCCGACATTCGCGCGCACGCGACCCGCATCTTGGTCGACCATCTCGCGGCCGGACGCATCGCGCCGCTGATCCACGCCCGACTTCAACTCGCCGAGGCCGGTCGCGCGCAGGCAATGCTTGAGGCCGGAGAAGTGATTGGGAAGGTGCTGCTGAAACCTTAGCCGGAAGAGTAGCCGCACCCAATGGGTCGAGCCCGGCCGGTTGCTCGCGACCCGGAGGTGGGTCCGTTTTCGGCGCATCTTGCCCGTTGCATCCGCCCCGGCGGAGGTCGGCTTACCGAAGCGACAGCGGTCGCTCAGCTTCAGCGGCGGGAACGCGTCTTCGTGCGGCAGACTTCGCCGTTCGTCGGGAAGTTTGGTCAGGCAGATGCGGCCGCGCGAGTTATCACTCTGCAGCTGGCTTGATCGGCGGTGCTTCGAGAGGGATCTGGGCAGCGGCCATCATGCGCCGGCGGCGCTCGGCCTGCTCGGGCGTCAGTTGGTCCGTGGCGACCTGGTGGCCGAGCGCGATAAAAGTGGGATCTGATCCTCGGCCAGGCACAGCGCGAATGTTCGCGTTAAGCAGCAAATCAAGACGGTTGCGGGCCCCCGCAACCAACCTTAGCTGAAAGCCACGTAATCTCAATGCATTATGGGGCTTTCGCATTTGCGCGGAATCACCCACCAATAAAATCAGTTACTTAGATCGTAGGTTCAAATCATCCTGCAACCAACAACCGTGTTGGAATTGCGACGCGTATCGGTCGGCAGTTACGGCGCTCCGCCATGCGGCTGGTGCCCTCCTGAACTGATTTGCACGGTTGCGCGTTGAACAAATGAAATGGGAAAACGATTCAAAATCGGCGGTCACGTCACCTGGAATTCCGAGGCCGGGCATGTTTGCGGGAGCGTTTTGCGCATTTTCTCCGAGGTACAACAGCGGGCCTTACAACAGTAATGTAGATTGTTCCGGCGGATAGGTAATGTGCGTTCCGTCCACATGCGCGAACGGCGTCAACTTATGCAGGCGATAGCTGCTCTCCGATAAAATCTCGACCGCCGGGATGCCGTGCACACTGAGTGCATCGGCCACCAGAGAACGATGGCACCGCCACGGCACCGCTTCCGCGCACATGATGGCAGTACGTCTCTGGCGACTCATATCAATGAGAGTTTCGAGCCCCTCAGCGAACGCTTCGGTCTGCATGTAATCGGCATAACCGCGGAAGCTTGTGTTGCGCCAGCCGGTGTTGGAGGAGTCCTTGCGCGCATGGCGCAAACCGCCGAGCGCGGGCAAGGAAACGTATTCAATATGCTCCGGCTTCAGCGCTCGGCCAAGCGCGTCGCCGTTGAATTGCGGGTTATGACGCGAACGCGGCACCGTACGAATGTCAGCGACGCATGCAATGCCATAGGTGTGTAAAAGAGCGACAAAATTCTCGATCGGCAACGTCGAATGGCCAACGGTAAAAACAGCGCCTTCCGGCCAGTGCGCTTCCTGCGGCGGAGGCTGTTTGCTCATGACGCGGACCGCCGCGTCAGCAGCATCGGGCCGTAGATCAGCTCAAACAGGCCGAACGCCGCAATCCAGCACGCGCCTGCGACGAGAAGCAGGATCGTCATGAATTCCGTGTGCCATGACGCGCAGACGCGGATGATGGCGGCGGCGTTGATAAGAACGAAGACGGCCACCGTGGCGCGGTTGGCCATCAGCTCACGCCCCGTGTGACCGAGCGTCACGCGCGGCATGACCGCGAGGATCATCACGGCGGTAGCACCCGCCGTCAGCGCGTGAATCGCCGAAGCGGCCGGAACGCCGATGTTGAAAATGGACAGTCCGAGCAAAGCCGTGCCGAGTGCCACCCAGCCATAGCCGATGTGCAGAATGAAGAGCAGCGGCTCCGGCCAGCTCGCTATGCCTGCCCAGCGTCCGAGCCGTACAGCATTGAGCAGGGCGGCGGCGATCAGGAGTGCGCCGGTCACGCGATGGTCAGGGAGAAACGCCCACAGGATGAGCGCGGCGGCAAGCAAAGCGACGGCAGCGGTATCCAGCATGTCCTGAGGTGAGGGAAGACGAGGACTTTTGCGCTTGAACAGCCAGTTGCGCGTGAAACTCGGAATGATGCGCCCGCCAATGACTGAGATCAGCACGATGGGCGCGCCGACGGCGAGGCGCCAGCCGAGCCCTATGGGCACGGCGAAGCCGAGCGATTCGAGGTGCATCAGCAGATCGGCGATGATGAAGAGCGCGAGCGGCGCGGTCATCGGCAGGTTGCGCCAGTTGCGTCCGGCGATGATTTCGCGGGCGGCGACGGCCAAGAGCGCGGTGGGAAACGCCAGATCGGCGAGGACCGCGAGCCACGTGGGAAGGTCCGCCGAGATCAGGCAAGCAAGACGCCCCAGCAGCCAGAGGCCGGCGAGCGCGGCGAGGCGGAGCCCGCGCACCGGCAGCCGGCCCGTCCAGTTGGGAATCGCGGTCAGCAGGAAGCCGGCCACCGCCGCCATCACAAAACCAAACAGCATCTCGTGGACATGCCACGCCAGCGGATCGAACCGGGTTGGCAATTGCACATAGCCGAAGAACATCGCGAGCCACAGTGCCAGCGCGATAACCGCCCAGCTTCCGGCGGCGAGAAACATCGGACGGAAGGCGTAGTCGAGCACCGCGGGCAGCCGTGCGCGGCGGAGGCGCCTTTCCTCGGCAGTCAGCTCGATGGCCTCGGGGTCGCCTATCCGGCTCATGCCGTCCCCGCTTTCTCGACGGGGAACATGGCGAAAAGTTTGCGCCGTGCCTTGGTAAGGTCTGCGAGCGTATAGCGATCGAGCACGGCGAGGAACGCGTCGAGAGCTTCATCGAGCGCACCCTTGAGAATACAAGCCGGCTGGATGATGCAGGCGCCGGACGCGTTGAAGCACGGAACGATATCGAAATCCGGTTCCATCCGGCGGACGACCTCGCCAATATTGATCTCGGCAGGCGGTCTGGCGAGCCTGAGCCCCCCATTCCTTCCCCGTACAGTCTCGACATAACCGGCGAGGCCAAGCTGATGGACCACCTTCATCAGGTGATTCTCAGATATGCCATAACCGTTCGCGATATCGGCAATCGTCGTCAGCCCATCGGGTTGGACGGCGAGACGGATGAGAACGCGCAAGGTGTAGTCGGTGTAGGTTTTAAGGCGCATCGCAATCTTCCTCAGCGCAGGCCACGCGGGCACTCGAAATCAGACTTTGGCTGTTGTTTCAAAAAGATATATCCAATATACATCTTTATGCGACCCCTCCAAGGGGCAAAGAAAAATATCTCAGCAAGGAGAATGTGATCACGATGAAAGCGGGCGTAGTCGATCAGACCGGTGAAGACCCGGTCAGCAACGTGCTCAAATGGATATTGCTGGCTGTCGCCATCGCGACGTTCGGGCTTCTCGGCTGGACCACCGTGGTCACGTATCAGACCGCCCCGCCATTCCCCGACCGGTTTGTCACCACGGGTGGCGCCGTTCTGATGTCTGCGGAGGACATCTATGCCGGCAAATCCGGGTTTCAGAAGGCCGACCTCATGGACTATGGCAGCCTCTACGGCATGGGCTCGTACTTTGGCGAGGATTACACGGCCCAGAATCTGGTCCGGCTTGCCACGCTGACCGAAGACAATATCGCCAAGGCGGAGCACAAAAAGAACCTAGCCGACCTCGCACCGGAACAGCAGGCCGGCGTCAAGGTGACCATGCAGGCCGAACTGCAAGGCGTGGATTTAACCAAACAGGTGGCCGTGATTCCCGACGCGCTCGCTGGCGCGATCACAGTCTTGCAAGGCCGGATAACGGATGAGCTGCTCCGGCATGATTTTGCCAAGGGATGGACCAAGGCTTACGCCCTCGACGAGCAGAGTGCGCGGCAGACCGCCGCCTTTTTGATCTATTCCTCGCTCACTACCGTCGCGCGGCGTCCGGGTACGCAGGCGTCCTGGACTCAGAACTGGCCGTTTGAGCCGCTGGTCGGCAACACGCCGACCACCAGTACCTTCGAGTGGACCTGGATCAGCTTCTGTTTCACGTTCTTCGCCTTCGGTGCGGTGCTGTTCATCTACGAACGGTATCTGAACGATGACGATACCGCGCCGATGGACCCGGTGCTCGTGTCGTTCCGGCCGCTGACCGCCAGTCAACGCAAGGTCGGCAAGTATTTTCTCGTCGTCGCGGCAGTGTTTTTGTTGCAGATTCTCGTCGGTGCGATCATGGCCC
>JBARKH010000557.1:0-1506 GCA_049801295.1 Allostellaceae bacterium
CCCGGCTTGGTCAATAGCCCGTCGTCGCGCCAGCTTTCGGCGATCACCGCCAGCAGCTGGTCGCCGTCAATCAGGTGGCCTTGCTCATCGGCGATGACGACGCGGTCGCCGTCGCCGTCGAGCGCGATGCCGATATCGGCGCGCATCTCGCGCACCTTGTGGCAGAGGGCGTCGGGTGCCGTGGAGCCGCATTCGCGGTTGATGTTGAAGCCGTCCGGCTCGACGCCGATCGCGATGACGTCGGCGCCAAGTTCCCACAGCGCCGCCGGCGCCACCCGATAGCCGGCGCCTTGGGCGCAGTCGATGACGACGCGGAGGCCTTCGAGTGAGAGGTTGCGCGGCAGCGTGCGCTTGGCGAATTCGATATAGCGGTCGTGGACGCCGTCGATACGCTTGGCGCGGCCAAGTTCGCGGCTTTTAGCCAGGCGCTTGGTCATATCGCTGTCCATCAGACTTTCGATCCGGTGCTCGACCTCGTCCGACAACTTGTAGCCGTCCGGCCCGAACAGCTTGATGCCATTATCGTCGAACGGGTTGTGCGACGCCGAGATCATGACGCCGAGATCGGCCCGCATCGAGCGGGTGAGCATGGCAACGGCGGGTGTCGGCATCGGCCCGAGCTGCAGCACGTCCATGCCGACGGAGGTGAAACCGGCGATCAGCGCGGTCTCGATCATGTAGCCGGAGAGCCGGGTATCCTTGCCGATCACCACGCGGTGGCGATCTTCGCCGGCGCGGCGGAAGACGACGCCGGTGGCTTGCCCTACCTTGAGCGCCAATTCCGGTGTGATGACGCCATTGGCGCGGCCGCGAATGCCGTCGGTGCCAAAATACTTGCGAACCATGTTTCCCCGCCGCCCTGTCTTTACGGTGGCGATATTAACCTGTTCCGCGTGACATCTGCCTCAAAAAATATTCAGTAATCTTACTGCCCCGAGTAAGGCTTTCTCTACCACACGGTCGCCAAAATGCGCATTAAATCAAGCACATGCGTGGCTGCCGGGCGTGCAGATTCGAGGAATCGGCGTTTTCCTCGCCTAGGGCACGCGTTTATCGTGGACGCTGGGCGGCGGTTGGGTGACGGCAACCGGGTCAGAACCGGGGAATGTGTCCTCCAGAGCGCGGTCGAGGCTCTCGTCAAGCCTCTGCTTGCACCTTTCAGTCCGCTCGCGGTCCTTGCCGGCCTCTTTCGTGTCCTGCTCGGAATCGCGGTGGTTCCGTGCTTGCGACCGCGTGGTGTTCGATTTGTCCATCATGGTGTTGGTCCTGACGCGCGTTGTCCCCCTTTGGCGCCTGGCATGGTAACGCTCCCGCTGCGATCAGCGTTCCTTGCGGCGGTCGAGAACGTCGGCTGAGAGCGTCGCGCGAGTTTGTGCTATCGAGGAGTGCTGAATCCGGGGAATTGCCAACCATGAAAACCATGACCTGCATCGAGGACCTGCGGCAAACCGCCCGCCGGCGGGTGCCGCGCGCGTTCTTCGAATATGCCGAAGGCGGCTCCTACGC
>JBARKH010000558.1:0-28922 GCA_049801295.1 Allostellaceae bacterium
GTTCACCGCCCCGGCCGCAAGCCCCTTGATCAGCGCGATCTGCACCGGGTCGGCGGCGCTCAACTTACGGGTCAGATTGTTGTCGATGCCCCAGGCGAGGCAGGCCCCGGCGATCGCCACGGTGCCCCAGCCAAACCCGCTCGGGCCGCCCTGCCACGAGAGGATGAGCGCGCCGGCGAGGATCGACGCCGCGCCGATCAGCAGCCGGCGATCGACATTCTCGCGGTAGATCAGCCAAGCGATCGCCATCGTCGCGAGGCCTTCGAGGTTTAGGAGGAGGCTCGCCGTCGAGGCCGGCGTCGCCGCGAGACCCACCATCAGAAGGACCGGCCCGACCACCCCGCCGCTCACCACGACAAGCGCCAGCCAGGGAAGATCGCCCCGGCGCAGCGGCGCCTCGGTGGGCGCCCGCCCCGCCGCTCTCCGGGCAATTTCGACGATGCCGAGGCCCACGCCCGATCCCAGATAAAGGAGCCCCGCCAAGAGCCACGGGCTGACCCCGCCTCCCAGGAGCGCCTTGGCAAAGGGCGTGCTCGCGCCGAAGAGCGCCGCCGACAAAATCGCCAGCGGCGCGCCCGGCCAGGCGAGGAGGTTGCGCATCATCGATCAATTATAGGCGAAACAGGGGTTGCCCCGGCGGGCGAATTTGTGCCCCGATCGCGGCGCAACGGAAAGGAGCGCCAGGATGCGCGTATTCACGACGGTGCCGCAGGAGGATCTGCGCCGGGTCGGCGCCGCGGCCAAGGCCGCCGAGGCGGAAGGCTACGACGGCATAGTCGCGCCGGAGAACCAGCACGACCCGTTCCTTGCGCTCGCTGTCGCGGGCGCGGCCACGACACGGATCGAACTCCACACCGGTGTCGCGATCGCCTTCGCGCGCACCCCGATGGCGGTGGCCGAGGTCGGCTGGGACATGGCCGGCTCGACCGGCGGGCGCTTTGTCGTCGGGCTGGGGAGCCAGGTGCGCGCCCATAACGAGCGGCGCTTTTCGGTGGCGTGGACCCCGCCGGCCCCGCGCATGCGCGAATATGTCCAGGTGTTGCGCGCGATCTGGCGCTGCTGGGAGGATGGCGAAAAGCCTGCCTATGAGGGCCAGCACTACCGCTTCACGCTGATGACCCCGAACTTCACGCCGCCGAAGATAGCCGCGCCGCCACCGGCAGTGATGATCGCGGCGGTCGGCCCGGCGATGCTCAAAGTCGCCGCAGAGGAATGCGACGGGGTCAAACTCCACGGCTTCTGCACAAGGAAATACCTGACCGACGAAATCATGCCGCGGATCGAGGCGGGGCTCGCCAAATCCGGCCGGAGCCGCGCGCAGTACGAGATCTCGGGTGGCGGGTTTCTCGCGACCGGCCCCGATGACGAGAGCGTCGCCCAGCGCTTCGAATGGGTGCGCCAGCGCGTCGCCTTTTATGGCTCGACCCCGGCCTATTACCCGGTCTTCGCGGTGCATGGCCTCGAAGACCTCGGCTTGAAACTCAACGCGCTGGTCCGCCAGGGCAAATGGAGCGAGCTGGCCGGGGACGTGCCCGACGATGTCGCGCATCTCTTCGCCGCGGTCGGCCGCCACGACCAGATCGTCGGTGCGATCGAAGAGCGCTTTGGCGGGCTCGTCGACGCCCTCACCCTGCGCGGGGACGGCGTGGGCGAGGTGCCGCCCGATCTCGTCCAGGACATACGTCTTGTCCCGCACAATTATCGCGGGTTGCCGCGCTGATCCCGGCTATCGACCCGGCGCCGCCATTTGCGCATTATCAGGGCCCGGGAGGGCGGACAGGCGCGCGCTCTCAAAATTCCGCGCACGAGATCAACCCCGTCAACACGAGGAGAGCCATCATGAAGGTCGTCACGCTGAAAGACATACCGAATGTTCCGGTGGAAGGCGCCGAGCGGATCGAAGGCTGGAGCGGCCCGGTATCCCGGTCGCGCCAGACGATCATCGAGCAGGGAGATTCTGCAAACTACAATTGCAGCGTCGTCAACTTCAGCCAGGGCTGCACCACCGGATGGCACACCCATACCTGCGACCAGATCCTGGTGGTGACCTCGGGCTCCGGCATGGTCGCCACCGAGCATGAAAAGCGCGAGATCAATGTCGGCGACGTCGTGCACATCAAGGCGGGCGAGCGCCATTGGCATGGCGCCAAGGCCGATACGACGATGGGCCACATCACGATTACCGCGGTCGGCGGCCGGGCTACTTTCGATAATCCGAGCGTAGGCGCCGCAGCGCGCTAGCGCAGGCGCGGGCCGGCGTCGATCCCGAGATACACCCGGCCGCCGATCGGATACCACTCCGGCGCGATCGTCACGGTCTGACCGACGACGTGGAGGTCGCGCCAGCATTCGGCGAGGCGGCTCTCGCGCTTGAACGAGGTGCTGCCGCCGTGGCGGTACATCAGATCCATCGCTTCGCGCGCGTTGTCGGCGGCGTAGATCGCGGCGAGCCGGCAGCGGGCGCGCTGCTCGAGCGTCGTTTCCTTGCCGGCGGCGAGCGTCGTCCACAGTTCGGCGATCATCTGGCTCCTATAGGCGCGCCCGGCGTTCAGCATCGTGTCGGCCCGGCCGACGGCGTCCTGGACCTGGGGATTGTCGCATAAGAGTCCGGTGCGGCCGCGCGGGGTCTTGCCGCCGGCCAATTCGATCAGCGCGTCGATCCCGGCCCGTGCGATCCCCGTAATGACGGCGCTGTGGTGCGGTCCCACCCAGCATTGCGCGGGCAAGGCGTAGGTAACCCCCGGCCAGCGGTTCCACTGGTTGTCGAGTGGGGCTCCGGCATGGACCATCGTGCGCCGCTCCGGGAGGAAGACGTCCTCGACCGTCCAGTCGAAGCTGCCGGTGCCGCGCAGTCCGGCGACGTCCCAGCTCCCCGCGACGATCTCGGCTTCCGCCCGCGCGAAGATCCCGCGCCAATAGAGCGGCCGGCCCTCGGGGCTGAGGCGCGGCTTGCCATCTTCGACAATCTGGAAGCTGCCCAGCATCCAATTGGCCTGGCGGGAGCCGCTGCCAAAGCTCCAGCGCCCGCTGACCCGGTAGCCGCCGGCGACCGGCACCCCCTGCCCGCCCCCCTGCACCGCGGTGCCGGCGACGACGGTCCGGCCGCCGTGCCCATAGAGCTCGTCAACGCCCTCATCCGGCAGGCCGAGCGTGACCAATTGCGCGATGCTGTTATTAGCGAGGTTCCAGCCGACCGAGCCCGCGCCCTCGGCCAACAGTTCGACGACGCGCAGATAGGTCAGCGGGTCGACCGCCAGACCGCCGAGCGCGCGCGGGATCACCATCCGGTAGCAACCGGCTTCGTGCAGCTCTTCGAGCAAGGCCGGCGGGAAGCGCTGCTCCGCTTCGATCTCCTCATGGTACTGGCGCAGCACCGGCCGCAGTGCGGCGGCGTTCTGCACCACCGGTTGCGCCTCGATATCGGCCGGCAAGCGCGTCGCTTCGGCGCCCGTAGTTTCGGCTATCGTGTCCATCAGCTCCTCCTGCCGCCGCGCGTCACGTCCCCGCCTCGGGGCTGGTCCCGCACCCCGCCGGCGACGCTCCATTTTCAGATCATAGAGCCAGATCGGCGAATTTCACTCCCCCGCGACGATTTCCGCGCGTTCTCAAGGTGCTCTTCCCCGCCCGCTGCAAAAAAGGGGGTGCAGAGCGCACGAATGGGATCGGCGCGAACCGAAACCTGTATGCTCTCCTCGACATGACGATCATGGGAGCACCGCCATGACCTATCCAAGGAGCACCGCCATGACCTATCCAACCCACTTGATCCCGACGACGGTTGTCGGCAGCTACCCGCAGCCCGACTGGCTCGTCGACCGCGGCGCGCTCGCTGGCCACGGCGTGCCGCGGGTTGGTGCGCCCGACATCTGGCGGGTTGCCGAGCCCTGGCTCGAAGCGGCCCAGGATGACGCGACCGACCTCGCGATCCGCGCGATGGAGCGGGCCGGCATCGACATCGTCAGCGACGGCGAGATCCGCCGCGAGAGCTATTCCAACCGTTTCGCGCTGGCGCTCGACGGCATCGATGCCGAGCACCCGGGCCGGGTCGGGCGCAGCGGCGGCGGTTCGACCCCGGTGCCGCGGGTGGTGGGCAAGATCCGCCGCAAGGGCCCGGTGGAATTGCGCGACGCCGAGTTCCTCCTCGCCCATGCGAGCCATTCGACCAAGATCACCCTCCCCGGCCCCTTCACCCTGTCGCAGCAGGCCGAAAACGCCTTCTATGCGGACGAAGAAGAGATGGCGATGGATTACGCTATCGCCGTCAACGAGGAATTGCGCGCGCTGAAGGCGGCCGGGGTCGATGTCGTGCAGCTCGACGAGCCGTGGGTGCGCACCGCCGCCGAGAAGGCCGCGCGCTGGGGTTTGAAGGCGATCAACCGGGCGCTCGCCGGGGTTCCCGGGCCGACCATCGTGCATCTGTGCTTCGGCTATGCCGCGATGGTCCGCAACAAGCCGGCCGGCTACGCGTTCCTGCCGCAACTCGCCGATGCGACCGCGACGCAGATCTCGATCGAGGCGGCGCAACCGCGGCTCGATCTTGGTGTCTTGAAGGAATTATCCGGTAAGACGATCGTCCTCGGCGTCCTCGATCTCGATGATCCGGCGGTCGAGACCGCCGACGAGGTCGCCGCGCGGCTGCGCCAGGGGCTCCGGCATATCCCGGCCGAGCGTCTCGTCGCCGCGCCCGATTGCGGGATGAAATACCTGCCGCGTGAGCGCGCCTTCGGCAAATTGCGCGCGCTGGCCGACGGCGCCGCAATCGTCCGCCGCGAACTGGCCGGGTGATCTCAAAAGTGAGAAAGCGCGGCCCGGAGATGCGCAGAGAACGCGATGGCATATATTCCGTCGCCCATATTTTGTATCCTTTGCGTCATCGGCGTTAAATATTTTCCCGGGGCGCCCTCGCGGCTTATCTTGACCGCGAACCGGGAGGGGTAGGTCGCATGAGAACGACTGCCATCGTCGCAGCTTTCGTCGCCGGCATCCTCGGCGCCGGTTTCGGCGCCACCGGGGCGCGCGCCGAAACCGTCGATCTGATGCTCGTGCTCGCGGCTGATGTGTCGCGCAGCATCGACGAGGACGAATTCAACCTGCAGCGCAAGGGCTATGCGGCGGCGATCACCGACCCGGAAGTGGTGCGCGCCATTGTCGGGGGACGGCATCACGCGATCGCGGTCACCTTCATCGAATGGTCGGGGGCGGTCGACCAGAAGATCGTCGTCGACTGGACCGTGGTGCGCGACGGGGAGGCTGCCGACAGCGTCGCCACGAAGATGCTCGCCGAGCCGCGCTCGTTCCTCGGGCGCACCTCGATCAGCGCGGCCATAGATTTCGCGATGGAGCGCTTTGCCGCCGCGCCGGTCGATGCTGAAAAGCGGATCATCGATATCTCGGGCGACGGCACCAACAACGCCGGCCGCGCCATCACCGAGGCGCGCGACCAGGCGGTTGCCGCCGGCGTCACGATCAATGGCCTCGCGATCACCAACACCCAGGCCAACCCGGGCTACGCCTTTCACACCCAGCCGCCGGGCGGTCTGCCCAAATATTTCGAGGAGAACGTGATCGGCGGGCCCGGGGCATTTCTGTTCCATGTCGAGAACTTCGCGACCTTCGCCGATGCGATCACCCGTAAATTGGTCACCGAGATCGCCGCGGCGCGCTCGCAGCGTCAGACCGCCGCGTTGCGTTAGAGCACAATCCATCGAGGCTCGCGCATCCCAGTCCGTCTTCCCCGGGCTTCGCCCGGGGATCCACGAGTGGCTTCGCGTGGATGGCCGGACCAAGCCCGGCCAAGACGCCGGGAGGAGTGAGTCGATTTGGCCGGATTGGGCCCTGGCGTCCCCGTCTTGACGCAGGCCCGCCGGATCGCGATATTCGCAGCATGAGCGGCATCGGTCGGATCATCGGCACGACTACCAGCACCGCGGGTCGCGGGGTGCGGGGAGGTCGTGCGCGCTGATCGGGCCGTAGAGCTCGAACCGGAAGGACCCCGCCGGCGCCGGACGGGGTTTTTTGTTGTCCCTTTCGTCCGTCGGAGCGGCATTATCGACGGAGTTGAGGGCGCGATGAGATTATCGATGTCAGTGGCGATTTCCCGGCACGCTCCGGTGCCCGACCATTGGGTGCAGGCGCAATGAGCCCGCCCCTCGCGGTGACCCTGCCGGACGGCAAACGCCGCGAATTCCTCGGTCCCCTAAGCGGCGCCGACCTCGCGGCGGCGATCGGTCCCGGCCTCGCCAAGGCCGCGCTCGCCATCAGGATCGACGGCCGGCCGCGCGATCTCGCGACGATCATCGATCATGACGCCAATGTCGCCGTGATCACCCGCGAGATGCCCGAGGGGCTCGAGATCCTGCGCCACGATGCGGCCCATGTCATGGCCGAGGCGGTCAAGGAGCTCTATCCCGAAACCCAGGTCACCTTCGGCCCGGCAACCGAAACCGGCTTCTATTACGATTTCGCGCGCGCGGTGCCGTTCACCCCGGAAGATCTCGTGCGCATCGAGGAGCGGATGCGCGAGATCGTGCGGCGCGACGAGACGATCACCCGCGAGGTGTGGGACCGCGACCGGGCAAAGGCGTTCTTCGCCGGCATCGGCGAATCCTACAAGGCCGAGTATATCGGCGAGATCCCGGCAGAAGAGGAGATCAGCCTCTACCGCCAGGGCAATTTCGTCGATCTGTGCGTGGGGCCGCATTTGCCCTCAACCGGCCGGCTCGGCCAGGCCTTCAAGCTGATGAGCGTCGCTGGCGCCTATTGGCGGGGCGACCCGAACAACCCGCAGCTCCAGAGGGTTCACGGGACCGCCTGGCCGAGCCAGAAGGAGCTCGACCAGTATCTCTTCCGCCTCGAGGAGGCCGAACGCCGCGATCATCGCAAGCTCGGCCGCGAGCTCGACCTCTTTCACCTCCAGGAAGAAGCGGTCGGGAGCGTCTTCTGGCACCCCAAGGGCTGGAAACTGTTTCGGATCATCGAGGACTACATGCGCCGGCGCCTCGACGCCGCCGGCTACCTCGAGGTCAAGGGCCCCTTGCTCCTCGACCGCAGCCTCTGGGAAGCCACCGGCCACTGGGAGAATTTCCGCGAGAACATGTTCATCGCCGAAAGCCGCGACGAGCGGATGCTCGCAGTGAAGCCGATGAACTGCCCGGGGCACGTCCTGATCTTCCGCAACCGCCTCAGGAGCTACCGCGAGCTGCCGTTGCGCCTCGCCGAGTTCGGCAGCTGCCATAGGAACGAGCCGTCGGGCGCGCTGCACGGCATCATGCGGGTGCGCGGCTTCACCCAGGACGACGCGCACATCTTCTGCACCGAGGACCAGGTGACCGCGGAGGCGATTGCCTTCTGCCGGCTGCTCTTATCGATCTACCGCGATTTCGGTTTCGATGACGTGGCGATCAAGTTCGCCGATCGGCCGGCCCAGCGCATCGGTGATGATGCGGTGTGGGACCGCGCCGAAGCGGATTTGCGCGCTGCGGTAGAGGCCGCCGGGCTCGCTTACACGCTCAACCCCGGCGAGGGCGCGTTCTACGGGCCCAAGCTCGAATTCGTGCTGCGGGACGCCATTGGCCGCGACTGGCAATGCGGCACCTTGCAGCTCGACTTCTCGATGCCCGGGCGGCTCGGCGCGAGCTATGTGGGCGAAGATGGCGGGCGCCACACCCCGGTCATGCTGCACCGCGCGATTCTTGGCTCGGCGGAGCGCTTCATCGGGATCCTCATCGAGCATTACGCCGGCAATTTCCCGCTCTGGCTCGCTCCCCTCCAGATCGTCGTCGCCTCGATCACCGACGAGGCGGCCGCTTACGCCGAAGAAGTAGTAAGCGAGCTCGCCGCCGCCGGGTTGCGCGTCGCGGCCGACACGAGCAACGAAAAGATCGGCTACAAGGTGCGCGAGCACTCCCTCGCCAAGGTGCCGGTGATGCTCGTCGTCGGCCGGCGCGAGGCTGAGGGACGCGGCGTTTCGCTGCGCCGTCTCGGCAGCCCGGCGCAGGAAGCCCTTGCGCTTGCCGAAGCCGTTGCTAGATTGAAGGCGGAGGCAGCCCCGCCCGGCTAGCCTTAACCGCTGGCGCGACAGCGACCGCGGGCTTACGTAACCGCTGAGAGGAGAGCCTACATACCCAGACCACCGATGAACATGACCCCCACCCGCGAGGGACCTCGGATCAACGAGGAGATCTCGGTCCTGCGCGTGCGCCTCGTCGACGAGCGCGGCGGGATGGTTGGGGTCGTCGGGCGCAGCGAAGCGCTCGCCATGGCCGCCGATGCCGGCCTCGACCTCGTTGAGATCGCCCCCGGCGCCGACCCGCCGGTGTGCAAGATCCTCGATTTCGGCAAATTCAAATACGAAGAGCAGAAGAAGAAAAACGAAGCTCGCAAAAAGCAGAAAATCATCGAGGTCAAGGAAATCAAGCTGCGCCCGAGCATCGACATCCACGATTACGCGGTCAAGATGCGCAGCATGAACAAGTTCATCGAGGAAGGCGACAAGGTCAAGGTGACCATGCGCTTCCGCGGGCGCGAACTGGCGCACCAGGAACTCGGCATGAACGTCCTGATGCGGGTCAAGGACGATCTCGACGGGATCGCCAAGGTCGAGCAGACCCCGCGCATGGAAGGCCGCCAGATGACGATGGTGGTGTCGCCGAAATAGCCCTCATGAATTCGGCGCTTGGCCGATGGCGTCCTCTGCGACGTCGATGTCGGGAAATTGCGGGTCACTAAGCGGTTGAAAACGCCGGGTTGACCGATCCGTCGGCCGTCCGCGAAATCGATTTGCTGGCAGTGTGAGGCACTTCACTCTGCGCCGGGCGGAACGGGTATAACATAATCCCAATAAAGCGCCATCACGCGTAAGAAACGAAAATCTTCATAAGTCGATGAATGACGCGGCATTCAATTCGCGCAACCCACAAGGAGTGCCAAGAGATGGCGAACTACCGATTTGGCAAGCACCCCCCGAAAGTCGACTATCGCACGTTGCGCTTTCGCGACTATCTGACTCGAGATTTGGGACCGCCCCCCGCTTCAGCGGATATTCTCGCGAAGGTCGCTGCGAAGCTCGGCCCGATTCCCCCGACCGAGTTGTTCCCGATGGATGGGAACGACCGGCTGGGCGACTGCACGATCGCCGCATTGGCGCATGCCATCACGACCTATCGCGGCGTCGTCGGCACCAAGTACATCATGGGCCAGCGACCCGTGGTGAAGCTTTATATGCACCTGACCGGCGGCGTCGACAGCGGGCTCAACGAGGCCGACGTGCTCAGCTACTGGCGCAAGACCGCCGTTTCGCACGACAAGATCCTCGCCTACATCAGCATCGACCCCAAAAACCACACCCATGTCCAGCAGGCGATCAACCTGTTCAACGGCGTCTATCTCGGCTTCCAGGTGCAGCAGAACGCGATCAGTGATTTCGATGCGCACAAGCCCTGGACGCCGGGACCTCTGACCAACGACGGCCATGCCGTTTTTGCAGTCGGGTACGACGCGACCAGCGTCACCGTGCTTACCTGGGGAAATACCCAGAAAGGCACCTGGGCGTGGTGGGACGAATGCGTCGACGAGGCGTATGCGATCCTGCCGCCGGAGGCGACCAAGCCGGATTTCGCCCCGGGCTTCAACATGGCGCAGCTGGAGCAGGACCTTCAGGCGGTTGCGAGCTGAGCGGAGCGGCCGGCGGCGCGTTAACGCCGCGGCCGGAAGAGATCGGCTGATCGCGTCGCCCTTGGGTGGCGCGGTCAGCCGATAATATTGCCCGCCCGCAATTCGGCCAAGGTCGCGCGGTCGTAGCCGAGGATCGACGACAACAGTTCGTCGGTGTGCTCGCCGGGTGTGGGCACATGGCCGACCCGGCCCGGGGTCTTCGACATCTTGATCGTGGCGCCGGGGACATGGATCTCGCCGGCGAGCGCGTCGGGCATCTTGACCAGCATCTCGCGCTCCCAGAGGTGCGGGTCTTCGGCGGCCTGCGGGATCGTCTTGACCGGCGCGACCGGGATCTCGGCGGCCAAGAGCGTCGCGCAGACGTGGTCGACGGTGTTCTCGGCGCACCATTTGGAAACCGCCACCTTGCGCGGATCGGCAAGCCCGGCGCGGCTGGTCCACCCGGCAACGTCGGCGCTGTCGTCGCCGGTGGCGATCTGGATCAGCCTGGTCGCCATCGCCCGGCCCGAGGCGGAAATGACGACGTGGCCGTCCTTGCACTTATAGGGCGGCCGCCCGCCCTCGCCACCTTCCTGCCCCGTCGCGAGATAGTAGGAGAGCGGGATCTCGACCATCGTGAACCCGGAATCGAGGAGGCAGCAATCGACGACCTGCCCTTCGCCGGTCTTGTCGCGGTGGTGGAGGGCGGCGAGCGCGCCGATCGTCGCGTGGAGCGAAGTATAGCGATCGACGAGCGAAGTGGCCGCGCCCAAGGGCGTGCCAACGGGGGCGCCGGTGAGGCTCATCAGCCCGCTCATCGCCTGGCCCAGGGGATCGAAGGCCGGGCGGTCGCGATAGGGACCGTATTGGCCAAAGCCCGAGACCGAGATGAGGATGATGTCGCGCTTCAGCTTGCAGAGCTCGTCATAGCCGAAGCCCATCTTCTCCATGACCCCGGGCCGGAAGTTCTGCAGCACCATGTCGGCGGTCGGCACCAGCGCGGCGAAGATTTCCTTGCCACGCTCGGTGCGCATGTCGAGGCATAGGCTCTTCTTGCCGCGGTTATAGACCGAGAAATAGACGCTCTGGCCGCGCACCATGGGCTCGGATTTACGGGTCTCCTCGCCGCCGAGTTTCTCGATCTTGATGACCTCGGCGCCCAGATCGCTGAGGATCATGCCGCCGCGTGGGCCTGCCTGGTAGCGCGCCAATTCCAATACCCTGATGCCATCGAGGGATCCGCTCATCGCGCCGCTCCGAAAAGGTGAACCGGCTAGTCGGTTTCAGGTACCATATTGCGCCGGGCGACACCGGGAGGGAAGGAGAGCCGAGCGATGGCCTATCAATACATCCTAAGCGAGCGCCAGGGCGCGGTTGCCGTGATCACGCTCAACCGGCCGGAAAAGCTCAACGCGCTGAGCTTCCCGTTGATGCAGAAATTGGGCGACGCGCTGACCGGGTATGAGGCCGATGACGAGATCAAGGCCGTCATCCTGACCGGGGCCGGCGAGCGTGCCTTTTCCGCCGGCGCCGACATTCACGAGATGGCGGGGCTCAGTTCCGAGGAGTTGGCCCAGCGCAGCGAGACCCGCGGCAACATCAGCTGGCATATCGCGAGCTACCAGAAACCGCTGATCGGCGCGATCAATGGCCTCGCTTACGGCGGCGCGGCGCTTCTTTCCTCCTCGCTCGATCTGCGCATCGGCTGCGAGAAGACGCAGTTCTGCTTTCTCGCGGCGAGCTATGGACGGGTCAATTCGACCTGGTCGCTGCCGGCATTGGTCGGCATCCCCAAGGCCAAAGAACTCCTCTACACCGGCCGTGTCGTCGCCGCCGAGGAAGCCGAGCGGATCGGCCTCCTAAACCGGATCGTGCCGGCGGCGAAGCTCCTCGAATCGGCGATCGAGATGGGGCAAATGATCGCCAAGAACGATCCGCGCATGGTCCAGGGCATCAAGCGCCTCCTGCATGAGGGGATGGGGCTCGACTGGCGGGGGCGCTACGACCTCGAGGACGACGCGCGCGCGACCTGGCTCTCGGCCGGCCATCCGCGCGAAGGGTTTAAGGATTTTCTCGCGCGAAAGCCGGTACGCGCATGACCGCGGCGATCAATCTTGCGGAAAAATTCGGCCTCTTCGCCGAGCGCTGGCGGCCGAAGGTGATCGCGGCGGCGAATGGGCAGGAAGTGAAGCTCGTCAAGGTCGAGGGTCTCTTCCCATGGCATCATCACGATAGCGCCGACGAATTCTTCATGGTGTGGCGGGGCCGGTTCCGCGTCGAGTTTCGCGACCGGATCGTCGAGATGGGCCCCGGAGAGTGCATCGTCGTGCCGCGCGGGGTCGAGCACCGCACCGGCGCGGACGAGGAGGCCGAGATCATCCTCATCGAGCCCTCGGGCGTCCTCAACACCGGCAGTGTCGTCGACGCCGAATTCACCGCGCCGGTGGGTGCGGTGCTTTAGCTCGGCAGGCGACCGGATTTAATTGTTATTGCCGGGGCGGGGAAGTCGCCCACCCGACCGCACCGCGCGGCTGGGGCGCATAGCGCGCAATTGACTTACTCTCGCGTTTGAATATGTTATAGGTCTTATACGATAGAATCTATCAATTATACCCGAATAGGTCGTGCAGAATGAGCGGCGCAACGCTGAGGGAACCGACTGACGAGAGCGGGCTGGAGGCGCGGATCGCGGGCCTGGCCAACCGGCATGCATCTGTCGCCAAGGGTCCAGCCAGCCGGCCGGCGCCGGTCGCTGCGCCGGCGGGAAACAGCACAGGCGGGCCGCTGCAGGTGATCCCGTCGGTACCAGATTCCCGCCCGGAGAATTCGATCGATGATCGCTGTTCGGCCGCGTGTTGGGAACTGATCGGTGTCTTGCAGTCGGAAATCACCGCAGAGCAGCACGCCGTCCTGAGCCGACCGCAGATTGCCAAACTCGTCGGCACGGCGGTAGACGCGTATCTCATCCGCCGCGCGCTGAACCTGGGAAAGTTCACGCGGCGCAATCTGGTGACCAACATTATGCAGGCGCTGCTTGCCCCGCCCGGCACCCGCAGCAGTTCGGTAAAGTCGCGAGTACCGCTGCGGGCGGTCGAAGTTGCCAAGGCCGCGATCCAGCCCCTCATCCTCGAACATATGGATGTCGGCGCGGCGGCTAACCTGCCGCGCCCCGCCTTCGAGGCACAGCTCGTAAGATGGGTCCGGGAACTTCTCGCTGAAAAGAAGATCCAGCTCAATTTTACCGAGCAGTGTGCGCTCGTCGAGGCGCTGGTTGCCGACATGTTGGGGCTCGGCCCTCTGGAGCCGCTGTTGAGCGACGAGACCGTCACCGACATCATGGTCAACGGGCCCAAACACGTTTACGTCGAGCGCCGTGGCAAGCTGGAATTGACCGACACGACATTTCGCGACGAGCCGCACTTGATGAATATCTGTACGAAGATCGTCACCCGGATCGGGCGCCGGATCGACGAACTGCATCCGCTGGTCGATGCCCGCCTGCCTGACGGCAGCCGCGTCAACATCATTATCGCCCCGCTGGCGCTCGATGGAGCGATGATAACGATCCGCAAATTCTCCAAGAAGACCATCACGCTCGACGTAATGGTCACCAAGGGCTCCATTTCCCCGGCAATGGCGACGGTATTGAAGGTCGCCGCGCGATGCCGGCTCAACATCCTCATTTCCGGCGGCACCGGCTCCGGCAAAACCACATTACTCAACGCGATGTCGCAGATGATCGACGTCGCCGAGCGGACCGTGACGATCGAGGATGCCGCCGAACTGCAGCTACAGCAGCCACATGTCGGCAGGCTCGAGACCCGCCCGGCCAATCTCGAAGGCTCCGGCGAAGTTTCTATCCGCGATCTATTGAGGAATGTCCTGCGCATGCGGCCCGACCGGATCATCATCGGCGAGTGCCGGGGCGAAGAGGCTTTCGACATGCTGCAGGCGATGAACACGGGCCATGACGGCTCGATGTCGACGATTCACGCCAACACCCCCCGCGACGCGCTGAGCCGGCTTGAGAACATGATCGGCATGGCCGCAATCAATCTGCCGTCGCGGGCAGTCCGCACCCAAATCGCCTCAGCAATCCAACTGGTCTGCCAGGTCAGCCGCATGCGCGATGGCCAACGCAGGGTTACCCACATCACTGAAGTGGTGGGAATGGAGGGCGATATCGTCACCCTGCAGGACCTGTTCATCTTCAAGTTCGAGAGTGAAGGCCCCGACGGAAAATTGCGCGGTTCGTTCCAGCCAACGGGGATTCGGCCTGCGTTCCTGCCGCGTGCCCAATATTTCGGTCTCGAGAAATTGCTGATGGAGGCGATCTAGCGCGGGCGCCGATCGGCGGCAGGTTATCGACCCGTAGGCACTGAAACGGGGCGCCGGCGGGCGATCGGGGCGGCCGGTATGTTGGAGACGTCGATCGCCGGCATCGCCATCTCGATCGCACCCAGCACCGCGTTGGCCAGCTCGTTGTAATCGCGGAAGTTTTGTCTGAGCCACGCGCGCCAGTTCGGCATGCCGCCGCTGGCGTGGAGCTCGAAGGCGGATTCGCGGCCGTCGAGCGCCGAGGAGACGTGGTCGGCGGCGAGCTGCAGGAGGGCAGAGCGCTGCAACGCGGTGTAGCCGCCGCCGCCAAAGGATTCTTCGAGCCCGGCCGCCAATTCCGGCGTGGCAAGGTCGCTGTCGGCGGGGGCGACGACCAGCGAGGAACCGGGGAGGATGCGCAGGATCTCGGAAGTTCGCTGGCGCGCCCTGAAGAGGGCGATGCCGCCGGGCGCGAGATGGCGGTGATTGGGGTAGCAATAGCCCGACGGGGTGAATTCGGGGTCGCGCTCGGCGGCGAGGATGCAGCTGCGCACGGTCTGCACCGCGACGACGAGATCGACGACATACCCCATCGTCTGCTCGTGCTCCTTCAATCCCATCGCATCAGCGAGGGCGAGCGCCAGGCCGAGGGTGAATTCGGCCCTCGCCAGCCAGCCATAGAGGTGGTGCCAGCGCAGCCAGCGGGCGATCGGGTCGGGATCGGGCCCGACGAAAAACACGTGCTCCCACGGCACGAAGACGTCGTCGAGCCACATCTGACCGTCGAGCTCGTCATAGCGCGAGGACAAGGGCGCGATGAACGGGTTGGCGTGGCGCGCCGCGCTCTTGCGGCAGAGGACCGTGACCCCCTCCCCGCCCACCGGCACGATGAACCCGGCGCGATTGCCCCCGATATCGACGCCCGAGAGGCCCCCGACATAGACGTCCTCGGCATAGGCGGGGCTCGTGTGCATGCCGAGCCTGCCGCGGATGACAACCCCGGCGTCCGTTTCGCGCACCAGCTTCAACGCCACCCGGTCCTTGGGATCCTCGCGCATGCGCTGCCCGATGATCGGGGCGCCGCCGCAATAGGTGAGGAATCGGCCGGTGCGGGCAATCCCGTCGCGATAGGCAAGCGCGTTCCTGGCCTGCTCCGGCGCGACGTTTTGCGCCTCGACCGCGGCGAGGACGCCGAGCGCGATCAGATTGCCGTAGGCCGCGTCATGGGTGACGTTGCCCGCCGAGAGGAAGGTGGTTTTCGCGAACGAGCGGCCCATGCCGGTGACGTCTTCGGCGGTACGCGGCAGCACGAATCCCCAGGGCACGCGCTCGCCGCCGCCTGCTGCAGGCGTCAGCAGCGTCTCCTGCCAGGAGGGATCGAAGTGGCGGTCGTACCAGCGGACGTATTCGTCGACCATCGCGCTTGTCGCCGGATGGGTCGTCACATCGGCGACCCTGCCCTCGCCCATCACCCAGACCTTGCGGCCGTCGCGCAAGGCTTCGCGGTATTGGGCGCCGGTGCGCATCCTCACGCTCCGGTCTTGAGCGGCGGCGGGGGCACCACATTGGTGCGGCGCGGCGCGAGCGGGGCGGCGGGAATGACGCCGACATCGATCTCCGGCATCGGGATGGCGATCGCGCGCAAGACCGCGTTGGCGAGCTCGTTATAGCTCGGGAACTCGCGGCGCAATCGGCCACGCCATACGGGCACGCCGCCGCTGGCATGCAGCTCGAAGGCGGATTCGCGCCCGTCGAGCGCCGAAGAGACATGGTCGGCGGCGAGCTGCAGCAACGCGGCGCGCTGCTCGGCCGTATAGCCCCCGCCGCCGAACGCTTCCTCCAGCCCCGCCGCGATCTGCGGATCGGCGAGATCGCTGTCCGCGGGTGCGACCACCAACGACGAGCCGGGAACGATGCGCAGGATCTCGGAAATGCGCTGGCGCGCTTTCAGGATCGCCAGCCCGCCCGGCATCAGATGAATGTAGTTGGCATGGCAATTCCCGGCGACGGTGAAGGCGGGGTCGCGTTCGGCGGCGGTGAGGCAGCTGCGCACGGTCTGCACCTCGACCACCAGATCCACGAGGTATTCGATCGTCTGCTCGTGTTCCTTGAGGCCCATCGCATCGGCGAGGGCGAGCGCGAGGCCGAGCGCGAATTCGGCCTTCGCGAGCCAGCCGTAGAGGTGATGCCATAAGAGCCAGGTGGCGATCGGCTCGGGCGTCGGCTCGACGAGGAACACTCGTTCCCAAGGCACGAACACGTTGTCGAGCCACATCTGGCCGTCGAGCTCGTCGAAGCGGGAGGAAAGCGGCGCGACAAACCGGCTCGGGCTGCGCGCCGCGATCTTGCGGCAGATCGTGGTGACCCCGGGCGCGCCGACCTCGACGATAAAGCTGGCGCGGTGCCCGTCGATCTCGACCCCGTTGAGGGAGCCGACATAGACATCCTCGGCATAGGCCGGGCTCGTATGCATGCCGAGCCGACCGCTGATGACGACGCCCGCATCGGTCTCGCGCACCAATTTGAGCGCGGCGCGCGTGGCCGGGTCCTCTCGCAACCGGAAGCCGATCGGGGCGGCGCCGCCGCAGAACGTCAGGAAGCGGCCGGTGCGGGCGATCAGCTCGCGATAGGCCGTGGCGTCGGCGATCTGCTTTGGCGAGACGTTTCGCCCCTCGACCGCGGTCAAGACGCCCATCGAGATCAGATGGCCGTAGGCCGGGGTATGGGTGATGTTTCCGGCGGAAAGAAAGAGCGTCTTGGCGAAGGATCGGCCCATGCCGATCAGATCGTCGCTGGTTTTCGGCAGAAGATAGGCCCAGGCGGTTGGCTCGCGGCCGGGCGCCCACGGTGCGATCAGCGTCTCCTGCCAGGCCGGGTCGAAATGGCGGTCGTACCAGGCGACATATTCCTCGACCATCGCGCTGGTTGCCGGATGGGTCGGCATATCTTCGACCAAGCCCTCGCCCATGACCCAAACCCGTCGCCCGTCGCGTAGCGCTTCACGGTATTCGGCGCCGGTCCGCATCTTCGTCCCCTCGCTGCTCATAGGCCTTAATGCCACAGATCTCGGAACCGGGTCGCGACGATGTCGGCGTAGGGAACATCGTCGTCGAGAACGCTCATGCTGCGGGCGAACCGGTTGATCGCCGCCACCGATTTCTCGCTGATCGCGGCGTCGTAGAAGGGCAGGTCGCGGCGGATGATGCCGGCGACCAGCCCGGCCTCGCGCTTGGGAAAGCGTTTCTCGCCGACTAGGGTGGCGCGCGAGACGTCAGCCTTCAACGCGTTCTGCGCTGCGACCAACGCGCGCACCGCGCCGGCGGCCACCTCCGGCGAGCGCTCGATCAACCGGTCGGTTGTCGCCAGCACTGGCATCGTGTAATCGAAGCAGCCGGGCGGGCCGTCGCCGCGCCGCACATCGAGGACGATCGTTCCGACGCCGCTCGTGACCGCCAGCTCCGTCGCCATGCCATTGGCCCAGAACCCGTCGATCGCGCCGTTGGTCAGCGCTTCGGCCGCGGTCAGGCCGAAATTGACGGAACTGCCGGTCGCGCCCGGCACCGGAGCGATGCGAATGTCGTTGCGGTGAGGGTCGAGGCCGGCGGCGGTGAGGAGGCCGCGCAGCCCCATTTCGACCCAGGGGGCGGCCCCGATGCGGCGGCCCTTCAATGCCGCCAGGTCGCCGCGCGCGATGCCGAGCTCGGCGCGCATCACCAGGAACCAGTACATTCCCTGCGCCAGGGCGCCCAACAGCTTGACGCCGCGCCATTCGGTGAACGCCGCCAGCGCGCCATGCGCCGCGCCGCCCACAAAATCAACCGCGCCATCGCGCAGCGCCTCGTAAGCGCGATCGACCGGGTAGATCAGCTCGGCCGAGACGTCCAACCCCTCGCGCTCGAGAAACCCGAGCTCCGCCGCGGCCAAAGCGGGGAAATACGAATTCGAGATCAGATCCGGTATCGCGAGCTTCATCCCGCCGCTCCCCTTCCGCCCGGCTCGACAACCACCCTAGCCTCGCCGCTCCGGGAAGGGAACCGAGCAAGATGGCGGCGCCCTTTCTCGCCTTTGCCGTTCCAATCCAAGCCGCCCCGACGTTCAGGTATGCTTCCCCGCGGGTTGCGGCTTTGATTTTCGCCTCGGGCCTGACCGTTCGCTTTTCGCGGCGACTCGGCGCGCCGCCGCCAGCGCTACTTGTGCCCACGTGACAAGCTCATCGGGTTCGTCGAAGAGCCGCTCCGGCGCGCGCCAAAAGGAGAGGTCGATGGTGACGCCTTTCTTCGCGTAGTTGAGGGGCGGTAAGGCCTCGGCTTCCTTGAAGGCCGCCCGGTTGTGGTCGTCAACCCGGAGGTAGAGCGTGTTCTCCGTCACCATCCCGAACATCACCCGGTCGCAGAAGACACCGGTCTTGCCGAACATACGCCGCATTGTGATGTGGCCGAGCGGAGCCAACTGCTCGCGCAGGAACTCGGCAAAGCTGTCGCTCGCAACCATCCCCGCTCCTCGGTTCCGGCGATGGGTAATGCTTCTCTGTGGCTTCGTAATGCAACTCAGCGCCGGAAGTGATGCCCGGGCAGGCCTGGCACCTTGACCCGCAGCGAATAGACCGAGGTGTGGGCGGTGAAGAAGATCGTCTTCATGTCGGGGCCGCCAAAGCATAGATTCGCCGGGACCTCGGGGGTCTTGATGATGCCGATTTGCGAGCCATCCGGCGCGAACACCCAGGTGCCGCCCGGACCGGTACAGTAGACCCGGCCCTCGACATCGACTTTCATCCCGTCGGGCACGCCGATCTTCTCGTCCGACGACATGTCGGCGAAGATCCGCCGCCGCACCATGTTGCCGGCGCTGTCGAGCTCGATCGCATGGATGTACGCCGCAAAGCGGGTGTTCGCGATATAGAGCGTGCGCTCGTCCGGCGAGAAGGCGAGGCCGTTCGGGTATTCGACATCGCAGACATGGGTGGCCGAGCCGTCGGGCCTCACGCGGTAAACCGCGGAGGGGTCGAGCTCGCGCTCGGCCAATGGAATGCGCAGCCCCGGGTTGGTGAAGTAGATGCTGCCGTCGGATTTGCAGACGAGGTCGTTGGGGCGGCTGAGGCGCTTGCCCTCGAAGCGGTCGATAAACACCTCGGAGGAAGCGAATTTGCCGTCGGCCGGCCAGCGCGTGAGGCGCCGGTTGCCGCCCTCGCAGATGATGAGCCGGCCCTCTCGGTCGAAGGTCGTGCCGTTGCCCTCGCCGGTATTCTCGCGCAGAAGCTCCACCGGGCCGCCCGGGCGGATCCGGTAGAATTTGCTCTCCCGCACGTCGACGAAATAATAGAACCCCTCGGGATGCCAGAGCGGCCCCTCGGTAAAGGTGAAGCCGGTGGCGAGGCGCTCGGCCTCGGCCTGATCGACGATCTGCGACAGCCCCTGCATCGTTCCCTCCCTCACGCGCGTTCTTAGCGTATCGTAGGAGCTGGTCTCCGCGCTGTCCATTTCGGGAGGTTTCATGACCCGCGCCGCCGCCATTGCCGCCGCCGAGCGCTATTTCGACGACGGCGGGTTTGTCGCCGACCTCGCGCGCCGCGTCGCGATCCCGACCGAAAGCCAGGTCGAGGAGCGCCTCCCGGTTCTCCACGCCTATCTCAAGGACGAGATCGCGCCATCCTTGGCCCGGCTCGGCTTTTCGAGCGAGATCGTCGAGAACCCGGTTAACCAAGCCGGGGGGCGCGGCGGGCCGGTGCTGATCGCCGAGCGGCGCGAAGAGGGCGCCAAGACGACCGTCTTCGGCTACGGCCATGGCGATGTCATTCGCGGGCTTGAACCGCAATGGCGCGACGGGCTGTCGCCCTGGCTGTTGCAGCGGGAGGGCGACCGGCTCTACGGCCGCGGTACCGCCGACAACAAGGGCCAGCACACAATCAACCTGGCCGCGCTCGATTGCGTGTTGAAGACGCGCGGCCGGCTCGGCTTCAACGCGGTCTTTCTGATCGAGACCGGAGAGGAGATCGGCTCGCCCGGACTGCGCGAAGTATGCCGGCAATACAAGGACCGGCTTGCCGCCGACGTCCTGATCGCCTCGGACGGGCCGCGCCTCGCGCCGGAGCGGCCGACGATCTTCCTGGGCGCCCGGGGCGCGATGAATTTCGATCTCACGGTCGAATTGCGCGAGGGCGCGCATCACTCCGGGAACTGGGGCGGGCTGCTCGCCAACCCGGGGATCATCCTCGCCCATGCGTTGGCAACGATCACCACGCCCAAGGGCGCGATCCGGGTGCGCGAGTGGGTGCCGAGCCACCTGCCGAATTCGGTGCGGATGGCGTTGGCCGATTGCGCGGTTGAAGGGGGCGAAGCCGCGCCGACGATCGATCCCGATTGGGGCGAACCCGGGCTCAGCCCGAGCGAGAAGGTGTTCGGCTGGTGCAGCTTTGAGGTCTTGGCGTTCACCACCGGCAACCCCGACAACCCGGTCAACGCGATCCCGCCCGCGGCCAAGGCGACCTGTCAGATCCGCTTTGTCGTCGGCGTCGATCCCGAGAACTTCCTGCCGGCCTTACGCCGCCACCTCGACGCGCACGGCTTTCCGATGGTCCGGATCGAGCGCTGGAAGAAGGCCTATTTCCCGGCGACCCGGCTCGACCCCGAGCACCCCTGGGTGCGCTGGGCCGCGGCCTCGATCAAGGAGACGACGGGCAAGCCGCCGGCGATCCTGCCCAATCTCGGCGGCTCATTACCGAACGACATCTTCGCGCATGATCTGGGCCTGCCGACGGTGTGGGTTCCGCATTCCTATGCGGCGTGCTCTCAGCATGCGCCGAACGAGCACATGCTGGCTCCGCTGGCGCGCGAAGCCCTCACGGTCATGGCCGGGATCTACTGGGATATGGGCGAACGGGGGGTGCCGAAAGGCGTCTAGGGTGCAGACGCTCCGGCAGCGACGATGCAGACAAAGGGATGGTGGGCGATGAGGGATTTGAACCCCCGACCCCCTCGGTGTAAACGAGATGCTCTGCCAGCTGAGCTAATCGCCCCAACCTTTAGGGTCCGGACGCCGCTTGGGCGTCCGGGACGGCGCTGGGGTCAGCCCGTCACTAGTTGAGTTCGTCGCGCAGGCGCTTGCCGGGCTTGAACTTGGCCTGCTTCGACGCCGCGATCTTGATCTTCTCGCCGGTCCGCGGGTTGCGCCCCTCCGAAGCGGCGCGGCGGGCGACGGAGAACGTGCCGAACCCGACGAGACGCACCTCACTACCGCTCTTCAATGCGCCGGTGATTGATTCGAACACCGCTTCGACAGCCTTGTTCGCGGCCGATTTCGACAGATCGGACTTGCCGGCAACGGCATCGACGAGCTCGTTTCTGTTCACGTGAAGCCCCCTCAGCGAGAATGCGGAAATTTACGTGCAAATTCCGCCGGGGAGTTTAGAGCGGCCTCCGAGGCGGGTCAACGCCACTGCACCGCCCGAAAGCGAGCTTTTTTCGATTGTTATCCGCCGTGGTCGCCGGCCGGCATTAACTTGCCGACCGGCCGACAACCCTATGCGATACGTATCAATGCGTTAGAAGGCCCGAGCGCTCTTCGCTCGTCGCGGGAATAACCGGCGGCGCATCGGGCTCTTCCTGCCACTCGATCGCGATCAACGGTCTGACGAGCGCATTCGCGAGCACTTCATCGACCGTTCGCGTCGGGATGATCTTGAGCCCGCGCTTGACGTTGTCCGGAATCTCGGCGAGATCCTTCTCGTTATCCGCCGGGATCAGAACGGTCTTGAGCCCGCCACGCAGTGCCGCCAACAGCTTTTCCTTCAAGCCCCCGATCGGCAACACCCGGCCGCGCAGGGTGATCTCCCCGGTCATCGCGATGTCGCGCTTAACTGGGATCCCGGTCAGCACCGAGACGATCGAGGTCACCATCGCCACCCCCGCGGAGGGACCATCCTTGGGTGTCGCACCCTCGGGCACGTGCACGTGGATGTCCTTCTTCTCGAAGATCGGCGGTTTGATGCCGTAAGCCTGGCTGCGCGATTTGACGAAGCTTTCGGCCGCCTGGACCGATTCCTTCATGACGTCGCCGAGCTTGCCGGTCGCCGTGACCCGCCCCTTGCCGGGAAGCGTCACCGCCTCGATCGTCAAGAGCTCGCCCCCAACCTCGGTCCAGGCGAGACCCGTCGTGACGCCCACCAGATCCTCGCTCTCCGCTTCGCCGAAGCGGAACCGCCGCACGCCCGCGTATTTCTCGAGGTTGCGGCGGGTCACGGTGACCTTGTCGCCCTTCTTCGTCAGAATGTCCTTGATCGCCTTGCGGGTCAGATTGGCGATCTCGCGCTCCATGTTGCGCACGCCGGCTTCACGTGTGTAGAAGCGGCAAAGATCGCGCAACGCTTCGTCACTGATGCTCCATTCGCCTTTCCGCAGGCCGTGCGCCTTGATCTGCTTCGGGATCAGGTGGCGCTTGGCGATCTCGATCTTCTCGTCCTCGGTATAGCCGGGCAGACGGATGATCTCCATGCGGTCCATCAGCGGCTGCGGCATGCGCAGCGTGTTGGCCGTTGTCACGAACAAGACGTCCGACAGGTCGTAATCAACTTCGAGATAGTGATCGTTGAACGTCGAGTTCTGCTCGGGATCGAGCACCTCGAGGAGCGCCGAGGACGGATCGCCCCGCCAATCCTGGCCGAGCTTGTCGACCTCATCCAGGAGGAACAGCGGGTTCGAGGACTTCGCCTTTTTCATACCCTGCAGCACCTTGCCGGGCATCGACCCGATATAGGTGCGGCGATGGCCGCGGATCTCCGCCTCGTCGCGCATGCCGCCCAGGGACATGCGCACGAAATTGCGTCCCGTTGCGCGCGCGACCGACTTCCCGAGCGAGGTCTTGCCCACCCCCGGCGGGCCGACCAGGCACAGGATCGGCCCTTTCAGCTTCCGCATGCGCTGCTGGACGGCGAGGTATTCGAGGATCCGCTCCTTGACCTTTTCCAGCCCGAAATGATCGGCGTTGAGAACCCGCTCGGCATCGTTGATGTCGCGCTTGATCTTGGTCCGCTTGTGCCACGGCAGCGACAGGATCCAATCGAGATAATTGCGCACGACCGTCGCCTCGGCCGACATCGGGCTCATGCTGCGGAGCTTTTTGAGTTCCGCGATCGCCTTGTCGTGGGCCTCTTTCGTCAGCTTGGTCTTGTTGATCTTGTCCTCGAGTTCGGCCATCTCATCCTTGCCGTCCTCGCCCTCGCCGAGCTCCTTCTGGATCGCCTTCAATTGCTCGTTCAGATAGTACTCGCGCTGGGTCTTCTCCATCTGGCGCTTGACGCGGTTCCTGATCCGCTTCTCGACCTGGAGGACGCCGATTTCGCCCTCCATGTAGCCGAACACCTTTTCCAGGCGCTCGGAGACGGTTTCGGTCTCGAGCAGCTCCTGCTTCTCGGCGATTTTCAGCGTCAGGTGCGAGGCGACGGTATCGGCGAGCTTGCCGGGATCGTCGATCTGGTTGATCGAGACCAGGACCTCGGGCGGTATCTTCTTGTTCAGCTTGATGTATTGCTCGAACTGGGCGACCACGGTGCGGGACAGCGCCGCGATTTCCTGGTGCGTGCCCGGCTTTTCGCCGATCACTTCGGCGTGAGCCTGGAAGAACATCTCGTTCTCGGCGAAGCGCTGGATGCGGGCGCGCTGGCCGCCCTCGACCAGCACCTTGACCGTGCCGTCCGGGAGCTTCAACAGCTGCAGCACCGTGCCGATCGTACCGATCATGTAGATGTCGGCGGTCGAGGGATCGTCCTGCGCCGCGTTTTTCTGGGTGACGAGGAGGATCTGCTTATCGTCCTTCATCACGTCCTCGAGGGCCCGCACGGATTTCTCGCGGCCGACGAAAAGCGGCACGATCATATGCGGGAACACCACGATGTCGCGCAGTGGCAGGACCGGATAAAGCGCAGCGCGGGCGGTTTCTAACATGACTCCTCTTATGGCCAGAGACCGCCCGCCGACAAATCCAGCGGCCGGTAGATAAGCCGTGTTTAGGTTGGCCTCCTGCACCCGACCTTCAAGACGGTGGGATCAGGATGCCGCAGGCCCCCACCCCACTCCGGCCTGCCGGCGCAGGGTGGGACGTTTAGTCGCCAGTGCCGACGTCGCCCCGGCGATCGGAATAGATGTGGAGCGGTTTGGCGCGGCCCTCGACAACCTCGCGGTTGATGACCATCTCGCTGACCCCGGCAAGGCTCGGCAGCTCGAACATCGAATCGAGGAGGATCGCCTCCATGATCGAGCGCAGGCCGCGGGCGCCGGTCTTGCGGGCAATCGCCTTGTGGGCAATGCCGCGCAGCGCCTCCTCGGTCAGTTCGAGGCGCACGTCTTCCATCTCGAACAGCCGCTGGTACTGCTTGACGAGCGCGTTCTTCGGCTTAACGAGGATGTCGACGAGGGTATCCTCGTCGAGGTCGTCAAGCGTGGCGACGACCGGCAGCCGGCCGACGAATTCCGGGATCAGCCCGAATTTCAAGAGGTCCTCCGGCTCGAGATCCTTGAGAACCTCGCCGGTTTTGCGCTCGTCGGGCCCGCGTACTTCGGCGCCGAAACCTATGGAGGTGCCCTGGCGGCGCTGGGCGATGATCTTTTCGAGCCCGGAAAAGGCGCCCCCGCAGACGAAGAGGATATTGGTGGTATCGACCTGCAGGAACTCCTGCTGCGGATGCTTGCGCCCGCCCTGCGGCGGCACCGAGGCGATGGTGCCCTCCATGATCTTCAGGAGCGCCTGCTGCACCCCCTCGCCGGAGACGTCGCGGGTGATCGAGGGGTTGTCGGATTTGCGCGAGATCTTGTCGACTTCGTCGATATAGACGATGCCGCGCTGCGCCCGCTCGACGTTGTAGTCGGCCGATTGCAAGAGCTTCAAAATGATGTTCTCGACATCCTCGCCGACGTACCCGGCTTCGGTCAGGGTCGTCGCGTCGGCCATCGTGAACGGCACGTCGATGATGCGCGCGAGGGTCTGCGCCAACAGCGTCTTCCCCGACCCGGTCGGCCCGACGAGGAGGATGTTCGACTTGGCGAGCTCGACGTCGTTGTTTTTCGAGCCGTGCGCGAGGCGCTTATAATGGTTGTGCACGGCGACCGACAGCACGCGCTTGGCGTGGTCCTGGCCGATTACGTAGTCGTCGAGAACCCGGCAGATGTCGCGCGGCCCCGGCACTCCATCACGCGATTTGACCAGCGTCGTCTTGTGCTCCTCACGGATGATGTCCATGCAGAGCTCGACGCATTCGTCGCAGATAAAGACGGTCGGACCCGCAATCAGTTTCCTGACTTCGTGCTGGCTCTTACCGCAGAACGAGCAGTACAGCGTGTTTTTCGAGTCGCTGCCGCTGGACTTTGTCATCGCCACTCCATCACCGGGTCCGGCGCGGCCATCCCGACGGACAGGCTGGCCTCGCCACCCCGGGGTCCGACCCGGGCACCGCACCGATCATCATGGCACGCGCTCTCGAATTATATGTGCTCCTGATCGATCAACAACTAGTTAAATGCGCGCTCAGCTGCGGAAGCCCCTCTCGTCCTCGCGGGTGGGCCGGGTTTCCACGACCTCGTCGATGATGCCGAACTCCTTCGCCTCGCTCGGAGTGAGGAACTTGTCGCGCTCGACCGCGGCCGAGATCACATCGAGCGGCTGGCCGGTGTGTTTGACGTAAATTTCGTTGAGCCGTGCCCGCAAGCGCAGGATTTCGCGCGCCTGGATCTCGATGTCGGTGGCCTGACCCTGGGTCCCGCCGGAGGGCTGATGGATCATGATACCCGAATTCGGCAGCGAGAATCGCTTGCCGTGCGCGCCGGCGCATAAGAGGAGCGAGCCCATCGAGGCGGCCTGGCCGATACACACGGTCGAGACCGGTGAGCGGATGTATTGCATCGTGTCATAGATCGCCAGCCCCGAGGTCACCACCCCGCCGGGCGAGTTGATGTAGAAGGCGATGTCCTTCGACGGGTTCTCCGATTCGAGGAATAAGAGCTGGGCGCAGATCAGGCTTGCAACAGCGTCATGGACCGGGCCGACGAGAAAGATGATCCGCTCCTTCAGAAGGCGCGAATAGATGTCGTAGGCGCGCTCGCCGCGGTTGGTCTGCTCGACCACCATCGGCACCAGATTGTTCATGTAGGTTTCGAAATAATCGGCCATTGCGCCCTCCTGAAACCGCGATGCCGGGGCCGGCGCGCGGGCTTGCCTATCGTATAGCTGCGGCATCATGCCGCCGAACCACTCCCCCAGGATCACGCCTCCGGGGCACTCGCCTCGTCCGCTTCCTCGCTCGTCATCAACTCTTGCGGTGTCACCTTGCGCTCCTCGGGCTTCGCCAGCTCGACAATGAAATCGACGACCTTGTCCTCGAAAATGGGCGCGCGCAGGTTGTTCATCGCGTCCGGGTTCTTGCGATAATAATCGATGACCTGGCGTTCGTATCCGGGAAGGCGGCGTGCCTCCTGCGTCAGCGCCTGGTTGAGCTCCTCCTGGCTGACCGTAATATTGTTGCTGCGCCCAACTTCGGCAAGCAGGAGGCCGAGCCGCACCCGCCGCTCGGCGATGCGCCGAAAGTCGGCCTTGGCCTTCTCGTCGTCTTCGTCCCCGGCAGCGGCGGGTTCGCTATCGGAGGCGCCCTCGAGGGCGGTTTCCTCAGGCGCGACGATGGCGGCCGCGTCGATCGGCTCCTCAGCCGAACCCGGATGCGACCTCGCATGGTGCATGGCCGGCTCGTCCCTGTGCAGTTCCGGCTTCTCGGCCTCGGCGCTCGCCGGCGCCCTGTCCGAGGCGCCTTCCAACGCGGTTTCCTCAGGCGCAACCAGTGCGGCCGCATCGATCGGCCCCTCGCCCGCCGCGCTCGGCTCGGTGCCGGTCTCCGCCGCCGCCTTCTGGCGCGCCTTGTCGGCCTCGTATTGCGCCCAGATCGAGTTGAATTCCATCTCGACCATGCCGGGCGGCACCGCGAAATCGTAGCGTTCGGCGAGCTTATCAAGGAGCGCGCGCTTCAGCCGCTGGCGGGCGACCCCGGCGTAGTCGCGCTGCATGCGCTGCGTCACCTCCTGGCGCAGCTCCGCCAGAGTGTCGAGCCCGACCGCCTTGGCGAGCTCGTCGTCGAGCGCGGACGGCAGGCGGTGGCGCACCTCCTTCACGGCGATTTCGAACACGCCCTCCTTGCCGGCCATATCGGCGTTGCCGTAATCCTCGGGAAAGTTGACATGGACCTCGCGGGTTTCGCCGGGGCTGACGCCGACGAGCTGGTCGGTGAAGCCGGGGAGGAGCCCCTCGGCGCCGAGCTCGATCTGGCGGCCTTCGCCGCGGCTGCCGGCGATCTCCTCCCCGCCCGCGCGGCCGACGACATCGGCGACGAGGATATCGCCCGTTTCGGCGGGCCGCTCGACCGCCTCGGATTTGCGCTGCGATTCGGCGATGCGCCCGACCGCCCGGTCGACATCCTCGTCCGGCACATCGGCGACCAGCTTTTCGAGGCCCAGCCCTGCGAAATCCGGTTCCGGCATCTCCGGCAACAATTCGACCGAGATCTTGTATTCAAAATCGGCTCCTTCCGCCGCCGACACGATCTCGACCCGCGGCGGCAAGGCCGGGCGCAGATTCTGCTCGCGCATCGCCTCGGCCGAACTCTCCTGCACCGTCGTTTCCAGGACTTCCCCGCGCACCGCCGGCCCGTAGCGCTGACGCAGCATCGTCATCGGCACCTTGCCCGGGCGGAAGCCGGGGATCCGCACCGATTGCCCGATCTCGCCGAGCCGGCGGGTCACCTTCTCATCGACCTCGGTGGCCGGGACGGTGATCGTCAACTCGCGTTTCAGCCCCTCGGCGCTGGTCTCGGTTACGTTCATCGCGCAGTGCTCACATCGCTCTGGTCAATCCGGGCGCCGATCGGCGCGTCGGTGGTGTTGGTGCGGGCGGGGGGACTCGAACCCCCACGATTTTCATCGCTGGAACCTAAATCCAGTGCGTCTGCCAGTTCCGCCACGCCCGCAGGGCCGCCGCTCGGCAGCCTCATCGGGGCGCGTCTCCGGGCCGACGGCGGCGGTTTCTAACACACTCCCAGAACCTAACATAGCGAACCGCGTTCAGCCGCGCGCCAGGTTGCGCACGGCGGAGGATGCCGCGACCCGGCCCTCGTCGCGGTAGGCCTCGTGATTGGCCTCGATGTCGCCGAGCCGATAGAGGTAGTTGACCATGATCCCGGCGGATTGCGCCAACCCCTTCGGCGAGACGTCGCCCAGCCAGTTGAGCCGCTCGACCCGCGCGCCGTTGCTCAGATGGAAATGCGCGACCGGATCGAGGGCCCGGCCGGAGGGCGCGTGCGCCTGCAGGAGATAATGCGCGCCGAGGCGCAACAGGGGCTCACGCAACGCCGCGACGTTGCGCGGATCCTCGTACCAGTCGGGGCGATCGAGCAGGTGTAGGAGGATGCGGTCGGGATCGTCCTCGCTGAGACCCGTGCCCAAGGACTGCACCACCCGCGCCTCCGTAGCGACGAGGACGCCACGCCGCTCGACTTGCGCCCTGAGCCAGGCGCGGAAGCCGGGGAGCGGCGACAGCGTCGCAAACGATTTGAGGCGCGACAGCTCGCTCGCCAGCGCATCGACCACGCGCTTGATCAGAAAGTCGCCGAGGCTGATCCCGTGGAGACCCTTCTGGCAGTTCGAGATCGAATAAAAGATCGCGGCATCGGCGGCTTGCGGATCGCCGATCGGCGCCGCCTCGTCGAGGAGCGCATGGATGTTGCCGGCGATGCCGCTGACGAGCGCGACTTCGACGAAGATCAAGGGCTCGTCGGGCATGCGCGGATGGAAGAAGGCGAAACAGCGGCGATCCGCCTCGAGCCGGTTTTTCAGATCGGTCCAGCCGCGGATCTCGTGCACCGCCTCGTAGGCCATCAGCTTTTCGAGGAGCGCGGCCGGCGACTCCCAGGTGATCCGCTGCAATTCGAG
>JBARKH010000559.1:0-10836 GCA_049801295.1 Allostellaceae bacterium
GGCGGCTTCCGTCAGCGCGCCGTCGAGCGAAATCGGCGGCAGCCGGTCCGTGAGCAGCGCGTCGAGATGCCGGGTGAGGTCGGCCCGCAGCGGCGCCATGACGGCACCAGGATAGGCCGCCTGCCAATCCAGCGACATCCAGGCCCGCACCAGGTCGCGATCGAGCGGGCCGGCGCTGCCAAGCATCAAATAGACGCGCATCGCTTCGTAGAGAAAATCTGGCCGGTTGAGATTGCCATGCATCTGCGCTTCGAGACGCCAGATCAGGCGCGGCAGCAGCACGCGCTCCAGCGCGTGGCGATAGACGCTGCGCGCGCCGGCCGCCAGCTTGGCGTCCTGCGACAACCCGAGCTGTAGCCAGGAAGAACCCTCGATCCAGCCTCGATCGTATCCGTGCGGCAGGGCGCGCGCCTGATCGAGTAACGGCGCGATACGGGGCAAATCAGCGTCAGCCACCGGATCGAGCTTGAGGCTCCCCGCGGTCTGCTCGTACGCCTTAAGCGCGGCGGCCATCTCGTCGAACTGCGCCCGGTTCGAGCTGCGCGCGTGAAACAGCAGCACGCCGCCGACAACAACCGCGAGAGCGATGAGCGCGAAAGCGCCGCTGCGCACCAGGAGCCGGCGGCGAGCCGACCCGGGGCGCTCGGCGACGAGCATCGCCTCGCCGAAAATCACCTCCTTGACGAGTCGGGTGAGGAAATAGCTGCGCCCCTGCTCGGGCCGCAGGCTGGGTGCGCGCCGCTGGTCCATCCCGAACGAGCGGGCGAGAACCCCGGTCAGCCGGTCGATCGGGGTTCCCTCCTGGGTGCCCGAGGTGAAATAAAAACCGCGCAACATCGGCGCCGGATCGAGCCGCGATCCGCCGAATGCGTCCTGCAGGAATTCGGCGAGCGGGGCGCCGAGGCTTGCCACCTGTGCCGGGAAGCCGGCAATCAGGCCGCGCCGCGGCGGGCTGCGTTCGGCCTGCAGCCGATCGAACAAGCGGCTGTTCAGCCGCTCGATCAGCGCCTGAAACTCTGCCATGAAGCCGCCCGTGGGACCGGCTTCCCGGTCGGTCAGCGCGAAGGTGGCCCCCCACACCTGGCCGCGCTTTTCGCGGTCGAGATCGTCGAAAAACTCGGTAAATCCGGCGAGGAGGTCCGCCTTGGTGAACACCGCATATACCGGGAGGCGCACCGCCAGCCGCTCCTCGATCTCCTTGATGCGGCGTCGGATCGCGCGCGCGTGCGCGAGCCGCTCCTCGCGCGGCGCCGTGGCGATTTCGATGAGCGAAATCGCGACGATCAAGCCATTCAGCGGCTGATGGGCACGGGTGCGTTTCAGCAGATCGAGGAAACCTTCCCAACCGGCGCGGTCGACGGCGGCGTCGGAATCTTGCGTCGTGTAGCGGCCGGCGGTGTCGATCAGCACCGCGTCTTCAGTGAACCACCAGTCGCATAGCCGCGTGCCGCCGACGCCGGCCACCGCGCTCTGGCCCATCTCGGCGGCCAAGGGGAACCGCAATCCGGCATTGAGAAGCGCGGTCGTCTTGCCGGCGCCAGGTGGGCCGATGATTGCGTACCAGGGTTGCTCGTAGAGGTAGCCCTTGGTGCCGCGCGCCTTCTTCAGAAGCGCGAGCGCCGTGGCGAGCTTTTCGTGCAACGCTGCAACCTCTTCGGCCGAGGCCATCGCTGCCGAGTCAGGCTGGGCGGCGGCGACCCCTTCGGCGAGCGCCGCCTCGCGGCGCCGGCGACGCCAATCGAGGAGGAGATTGAGCCCGGCCCAAACCGCGAACATCAAGAGGATCAGGAGGAGACGAACCGACCACTCCTCGAGCGCGGCGAGGAACGGGCCGAAAAACCACAAAATTGCGGCAAGCAGCGCGGTTCCGAGGAATGTCAGGACCCAGCGCGCGACCAGGAAGGCGAGCACCGCGCTCATCAGATCACCCTGGACGGTGCAACACGATCTCGATGCGCCGGTTTTCCTCGCGTTCCTCCGGCGTCGAATTCTTGGTCATCGGATCAGCTTCGCCCCGCCCTTCCGCGGTGATGCGCGCGGGATCACCGAGCGCGCGGGCGATGAGCGCCCTGGCAGCCTGCGCGCGCGCCGCGGAAAGCTGAAAATTCGAGGGGAACTGCACGGTATGGATCGGCTGGTTGTCGGTATATCCGACGACCTCGACCGATCCGGTCTCAGCTTTCAGCCCGGCGCCGATGCGATCGAGCAAGGGCACGAACCGCGGATCGACGGTCGCGCTGCCCGAGGCGAACATGCCGCGGTTGCGGATCCGCACCAGCGGGTTGGGCGGCGTGCACATGACCGTGATGAGGCCCTGGTCGATCTCGGGCTTGAGAAAGTTGCACAGCCGGTCGACCGGCGGCGGTTCGGGCGGCGGAGGCAGCGGCTTCACCGGCGCCACGCGAATGATCTCCGGCATCCGCGGCGGCGGGGCGTTGAGCATGCGGGCGAAGAGATCGTCGGAAGCGGCGTTGAGCGTGGTCGAGAACCAGACGAAGAGGCCGGCGAGCAGCGCCAGCGCGACGCTCGCAGCCACCCAGACCGGAAGCGTCGGGCGCACCCCGCGATACGGCGCCACGATCCCCTTCCAGTGCGGCGACAGATCGGGCTCGGGCGCCTGGCGCTGGCGCACGATGATCGCGTAGGTCTCCTCGCGCAGCCGGTCGAGCTCGGCCGGGCCGCGCGGCGCCAGCCGGTACTGGCCCTGGAACCCGAGCGACATGCACAGGTACATCAGCTCGATGACCGGCAGGAAGAGGCCCGGGTTTTGCCGCATCTGGCCGAGCAGCTGGAAGAAGCGCTCGCCGCTGCGGACTTCGCGGTGGAAACTCGAAACGAGTGAGTTCGCATCCCAGACGCCGGTGCTGCCCCACGGCGTGTTCAGGACAACGTCGTCGATGCTGGCGCACAATGCATAGTGGGCCGGGGCCAGGAGCTCGCGGGGAAGGTCCAGTTCGCGAATGCGCTGCTCGAAACTGTGCATGGCGCGGACCGCGCGCTCACGCAGATCGCCCGGGTCAGGATGATTTATCGTATTGGGCAGCCGCGCCAATAACTGCAGGAGCGGGGCCGCGGCGGCGACCAGCGGGTTGACCCCGGTCGCCACCGGTTCCACCCCCTCGCCAATCGGAGCGGCGGCACTGCCCACCTCAGCATCGGTTCCCCCGGGGCGCAACGCCGCGGTCTGAGCCGGAGCGACCACCGGATTTCTGCCGCCGGGGATCGGGCGAATGACGGTGCGCTTAGCATCGTCCGGCTCCGAGAACGGATTGTCGCTCACGCCCGGGCCCCCGTCAGCCTCGGATGGCCCACAATTCGAGGCGCAGATTGGGGAAATCGCCGGACAGGTGGATCGCAAAGCCGCCCGAGGACTGCATCTGCTGCCAATGCGGGCTGTTGCGGTCGAGCTCGAAATAGGAAGCCCCGGCATAGAATGGGATCTGCCGCGGCGCGACCGGCAACGCATGCACCGCGATCCCCGGAATCGCGACGTTGACGAGGTCGCGGATCTGTTCGACCGCACCGATCTTTACTTGCGCGGGGAAAACGCGCCGCAAGGTCTCGGTCGGCACATCGGCCTGGACGGTGAGGACAAAACTCGAGGCTTGCAGGATCGAGCGATCCATAATTGCCCCGACGCGTACCCCGTAGCGGCGCTCCTGCAACGGGATCGCGATCGCGGTCTGCTCGAGTACCGCCGACAGCGACCGGCGCAGATCGGCAACAACCGGCGCAAAGCTGCGCTGCAGGTCCTCGTGCCGATAGGCGGGATAGGCGTTGGGGCGCCGTGTCGCCTCGGTGAACGTCGCAAATTCGCCAGCCATCTGGACGAAGACCGCGTAGAGGTCCTCAGGGTGCACGTTGCCGGCATCGGCCCAGTGCGCCAGCAGCTTCTGCCAGCGGTTGATCGACTGCAGCAGCAGAAAATCGGCGACCTCGGCGACCCCGCGCGCGCCCGGCTGGGTTAGCCGCGCCGCCAGCGCCTCGCCGCGCTGGTTCAGCATCCCGGCAAATTCGGTGATCATGCCGGACAGCGGCAACACCGCATTACAGATCAGCGCCGGCGCGATCCAGTTCTCATCGAGCTTGGCGCGACGGTCGGCGGCGACTTCAGTGATCCGCGCAAGCCCGATGCAGTGATAACCGGCGCGCTCCCCGGTCTCGAGGATATAGCGCAACCGCAGCCGTCCGACTTGCAGTGGAGCGGGCTGCGACGAGGCGGAATGCGTGTCGTAGGCCTCGAAATCGTGCATAGCGTAGCGGCCTTCCGTACCCTCGCCGGTGGCGACCTCGACGGCGCCGGCCTGACGTACCGGGGCGGCAAGATAGACAACCGCGTTGCGCGTGCTTTCCGGTAGATCGAGGGGCGGCGGATGATCGGTCTCGCCGGGAATGGCAAAGGGAGTGCCGTCCTCGAAAACGCCGATCGCCGAGGTCAGCGCGAAACGACCGGTCGACAACAGGTCGCGATCGATCGCCATCTGGGTGACGCCCCAGGGATGCGAGCGCAATTCCGCGCTGCGCGCGCGCACCAGCGTTTCCAGCCAGCGATCCTGTTGCTGGAAATGCTGAGCGCGCAGGAACATGCCTTCCTGCCAGACGACGCGGTTGGTCCAGGTCATGGCGCGTCTTGCCTTCGCCGCGCACGCCCGGCGGGCATCGCGCCAATCGCACGCCCTTTGGCCGGGTGCCAGGCGCTGCGGCGGGTCATGCGTCGGGTCCCCTCGCCGAAATCTCGGCCAGCGCACCCTCGTAGGCGCGCGCAAACGCCTTGCCGAAAACGCTGTCGAAATCATCCATCAACGCCGCGGTGATGCGCGCATGGAGCCGCTCGAAGGCGTCCCAGGCATGGGCCTTTCGCTGCGCCGCTATCAGGGTCAACCCGCCGTGCTCGGCCGCTTGGGCCAGCTTGCCGGGCTCGAACTCCGCCAGGAGCGCCCGCACCGCTGATTGCATCGCGGCCATGGTCGCAAGCTCGTGCAGGCGGATGTCCCGCAAGGCATCCGAGACCGCCTCCACAGCGCCCATCTCGGAACGCCGCCCCGCACCCATCAGGGCGGCAAGCGCATCATCGTCGCCCATCGAAAATTTCAGCGGGTTGTTGCCGCGGGCACGGATCATTGTTTGCTCGATGCGGAACTCGCCCTTTACCGCCGCCCGGGCGATCATCGCCTGCCGCAGCCCGGAGACGATTGCGCGGAAGGCCGCGCCGAGCGCCTCCATCACAAGAGTGGGATCCTCGAGATGCAGATCGGTCAGCCCGGCGCCGCGCAGAAAAGCAGCGAGGAGCTCCTCGGCGGGGTGAGGCGACGCCGACCCAGGCGGCGTCGAGCGCACGGGCGCCGGCGCCGAGATCGGCTCCTCGAGAAGAGCGGCCTTCGTGGCGAGCGGCGGCGGTATGGGCGCGGAATGCGGGGCGGGTTCACCGACGGGAGCCGCTACCGGCGAGGATGACGGGGAGCGGACCTCGCGGTCCCAGTCCTCTGGCAGGACCGAACGCGCGTTTGGCGGCGAAAACGCGTCTTCGATATGCGGGGTATGATCGGATTGGGTTGGTCCGCGAAATCCCCGATCGGTGGGATCCGGTGCCAGCGGGTCATAATCCGCGGGCAGGCTGACCGGGCTCGACCCTATCCCGGAGCTAAACGGATCCTCGACCGAGTCCTGGTCGAGAAACGGGTCGCGCTGGAGCCGGCCATCCTTTTCCCTGTTGGATGATGACGCGAACGGATCAAGAGCGAAAAGCTCTGGCGGATCCGCGGAGCGTCGGACCGCGGCGGAACCAAGCACATTGGCCATGCGCTGCGACAGCGCGGCGTCGATGTGAACCTCGATCTCGTAGGCTCCGAAGCACAGCCGGTCGCCGTCGCGCAGATCGCGCACCTGGTCGCGGCCGATCGGCTCGCCTTCTCGGTTCATAAACGTGCCGTTGGTCGAGACATCGGCAACCTGCCAACCGCCGGCATGGAAGGCGAGGACACAGTGGCGCTTCGAAAGGCCGCGCTCGGGATCGGGCAAGACCCAGTCGTTTTCCGCGCCGCGGCCGATCGAGAACTCGCCGCCGGAGACCGTGCGTGTCTCCGGCGCGACGTCATCGGGACAGCGCAGCATCGAGAGGGTAAGCGTCATCCGCTATTCCTGGTGCGAGCGGAAGTGTGAAGAAATGTTCCAACCCGGCTATGATACGTTACCAGACCATGAGTCGCGAAATCGAAAAACTTGCGGACGCATTAAGGCCTTACGGTTGGACCTCGAACCTTTGCTTTCCCCCCGTCTGGAAGCACGTTCCGCGCGCTCGGAGCGCTGAGGAGAGATCGTCATGGCGAAGGTTCTGATCATCGATACGGTGCTCGGTCAGGCCAAAAATCTGGATCTGACTGATGAGTTGATGCTGACCGAATTGACCGGCCAGGAGGGCATCTCAATGCCCTTCTTTTATGACCTGACGATGGTCCGCGATCCGGCCAAGCCGGACATTCCGCCCCCCAAGATGATTGGAACAATGTGCCGCATCGGCATCGCGCGGCAGAATAGCGCCAACACGGGCAGACTCCACGACGATTACGTGCTGCGCACCGGGATGATCCTGCATTTCGAGAAGGTGCAGAAATTCGACCAGGGCGGCGGCGTCGGCGACACCAGTCGCTCGATGTACAAGGCGCACGTCGTCCCGAGCTTTCATGTGTTGGGACGGGAAACCCGCTTTCGGATTTTCGAGGAGCTCAGCGCCTTTGATATATTGAAACGGATATTCGAAGACATGCAGGCCCGCGTACCAGATTTGTTTAGATTCAATTTGGATAAATTGGACAAAAGCAAATTTCCTAAAATGGAATACTGCGTCCAATTTGGAGAGTCTACTTACTCATTTCTGGCACGCCTAATGGACCGCTTTAACATGTGTTATTATTTTGACGATGACAAGAAACAAGACAAATTATCGACGTTGATGCAGGCTGAGAACCAGACGCTGTTCATCGCCAGCTTCCCGAACGTCCCCGCGACGGCGTGCGACGACAAACGCTATCGCCTGACGGGCGATGATCCGACGCCGGATGCGATCGCCGATTTTCAGCACCAATTCGAATTGAAATTCGACCGGATGTGGTTCGGCAATTTCAACATCATCAATCCCGCAGACCCGCCCACGGCAACCGATAAGCGTTCCCCGAATTTTGACCTGCTTGCTGATCATGCTGCGGTCAAGGGCTATTCGATCAGAGAGGATTTTCCGGAGCCGGCGGCAAACCGCAGCGAAGAGTCGAATTACGCGATCGGCCAAGGCTTGCAGGAGGAGGAGCGGATATTCTCGGTCAGCGGCGGCACCAAAAACCCCAGCCTCCTCGCCGGCCGGCTGATCGAGGTGTTCGACAGCAAGGAGGCAAATGCTGACGGCAATTACCTGCTCAAGCTCGTGATCCTGAATGCTTACGAACACAGCTATTTGACGTCGACGCTGACCGACATATCTAATTTTCTATTCAGAGATTTTCTTTTCGCGCCGTTCAGGAAGAAAAAGGGTACGGCACGGGATGCTGCCGATCTTACCGTGTCGGTAGTGAATGCCGGGCTGAACAATTACCTGCAAAACCAGCAGGCCTCCCAGTTCAATGTGCCGATTCTAGGCGGGGATACGAGCCAGAATATTTACCACAATTTCGGCCCGTTTTTTGTCGGTGGGATCGCTCAGGTCGGGATCACCAGCGCGGTTTCGGCCCTGGTGGACACTACCCAGGCCGCGCTCGACGCCAACGCTGGAGCCTTCAGCAATACCTTTGTCGCTCTCCCGCACACGGGCGCCATCTTTCGCGTGCCGACCCCGTCGCCGGCGCCGCAGCCGGTCGCTTATGGGCCGCACACCGCGCTGGTGATCGGGCCGGACGGCATTGACACCAAGAACCAGGACATCTTCTGCGATGCGCTCGGCCGCGTGCGAGTGCGCTTTCCCTGGGATCAGGGTCCGCCACGCGGAGGAGCGACCCTGCCGCCGTCATGGACGGCCGACGGCTCCAACTCCGACTTCGCGCTCCACCACGGCGAAAACACCTGTTGGGTGCGGGTTTCCGAAGGATGGGCGGGGCGCAATTACGGCACTCAGTTTCTGCCGCGGATCGGTCAGGAGGTTATCGTCGATTTCATCGCGGGCGACCCGGAGCGGCCGATCATCACCGGGCGCGTCTACAACGCCGACACCGGCCCCACCAACCTGCCCTTCCCCGAGCCCAGCGTCGAGAAGACGGTTCTCAAGAATCGCGGGGACAACAACGTCAAAGACGCGAAGGAACTGCCGGAAACGCAGAAATCGAACCCACTGCTCAGCGGTATCAAGACGTGGAGCATCCCCACAACCGGGAAGGAGAAGGACGGCAGCCCGTCCAAGCCCCGCTTCCACCTGCTGCGCTTTTACGACAAGCGCGACCACGAGCAATACCTGATCCGCTCGCAGCACCGGCTCGACATCACCGCCCTCGAAAAGCGTTACGAGAGCATCAGCTCGGATCGCCACCTGACCGTCGGCGGCAAGCGGCCCCCCCCTCCGGGGCCGCCGGCGATCGGCGGCACTTACTTCGCCAAAGTTTTTCAACACTATCATCTGCATGTCGGCGACCCGGAGTTTCCGGCCGATTCGGGTAACCGCATCACCCTGATCGAGCAGAACGATGAGACCAAGGTGGTAAAGGACTCCGGTCAAAGCATCGGCGGAAACTGGAGCGTGGATGTGGGTGGCCAGGCGACGATAAACGCCATGGGACCGGCCGGAACGATCGTGTTGAATGCGGGCCTGAACATCACGCTGATGGTCGGCGCCAGCTCGATCGTCATCACGCCGGCGGGGATCTCCATTACCGCACCGGTAATCAACCTTGTCGCGCCGGCGATCCTCTCCACCGTGCCGGTCGTACCGATGGGCGCGGCACCGTTACCCCCGGGAGTCCCGATCCCGCCCGAGGTGCAGAAGCCGACAGATCCGACCCCGGCCGATCCCGGCGACACCCTCACCCCGCCCGAGTAACCCCATTTGCACACCCCGGCGATCCCCATTCGACCGAGCTATACGGCCCGACCCGGCGAGGCCGTATACGTGTTTCGCGATGAGGACAACTGGTTTGCGATCGGTGGCGGGCGGGTCACGATCGCCCCCGACAACATCCTTTTCGTCAACGATGTCGTCGGCGATCTTGGCCGGCTCGCCCATTCCCCGGAGGGCACGGAGGTGCTGACGCACGGTGACGCGGTCGGCCACAAGGTGAGGATTATGAAGCCGGATCCGCCGACCGAGCCGCCAAACGGCTGGATCGTGCCCGATGACATCGCCGCTGCTATGAATGGCGGTCCCGGCTGCGGCAGCACGATCGTCTACGATCCGGCGGACTGGCCACGGCGCGGCGATCCGCGCTCGCCGACCAGCGTCGAGATATTGCTGCTTCTACTGCGTCAGGCCAACCTGAACGCTGCCGGCCAGAGTAATCCTGCGCTACCCGATTGGGGGGACAAGGTGTGAAGGCGCCCCGATGAGCGATACCCCGATCCGTGCCGATCTGCAGCTCAGCTGTCAGCCCTCGAAGGCCGGCAATCTTTTGATATTTCCCTATCGGTTGGAAAACCGGGGACCGGCCGAGGTCTACGCGATGCATGCGCTGCCGAGCGTCGATCCGGCAACCGGCGACGCGAAGGCCAACGAATCTACGGCGGTCGTTATTTCCGGCGAAAACGGGGATGCGATAATCGGCAAGTTCGCCGCTCCTCTCCCGAGCGACCGGCGCATTGCCGTTCCGATTTTTCCGCTTGCCCGGCGCCTCCCCGCGGGGGCCGGGCTTGACGGGCGTATCGAGATCCCGATACCGCTCGCCGAAACCAGCCCTTATTTCCCCGATTTGACGCTCCGGCAATACGAGATCATCGAGCTCAAAGGGGTGTCCTTGACGATTGGCTATTGGCTGGCTGGGAGCGACGGCCTGTTTGCCGATCCGGCCGATTACGCAGCCGATCTATACGTCGTCGAAACGCGCAACACCATGCGCAGCGCCCTTCGTGTATCGCAGCGCTTCCCGACCACCGGGCTGCAGTTGTTCAAGCGCACCGATGCCTTCCCGCGCGGACTTGGTTGAAGGGGGCGACGCTGGCCCGAGTCGCCTCTTGCCAGCGCGGCCTCGGAGCAGCAGCATCGGTACTAGCGTGGGGAAGGCGACAGGAGCGCGCGCCGATGGACGAGTTCCCGGACGGGTTCGATCTTGCAGCGCTGCTCGCGCCGGTGCCGGGGGATGCCCCGGCGGGGGTCGATCTGCGCGGCGACTCTACGCCGCAATCGCGCTACTTCCGCCTGCGCGACGCACGCGCCGAGGCGCGTGCCGCCGAACGAGCGATGGAGGCCGACGACGCGGCGACCGCCTCGCCCCCCCAATGGCGCACCGTTCGCGACCTGGGCATCGAGGTGATCACCAGCTACAGCAAGGATCTGGAGATCGCCGCTTGGGTCACCGAGGCATTGCTGCGCTGCGACGGCCTGGCCGGCTTCATCGCCGGCGTGCGCTTGATGAACGGCCTGGTCGAAGCTTACTGGGACGATCTTTTCCCGCAGCCCGATGAAGAGGGAATGGCCACCCGCGTCGGCCCGATCGCCGGCCTCAACGGCCAGTCCGGGGAGGGCACGCTGAGCCAGCCGCTGCGCCGGCTGCCGCTGTTCGCACGACCGGACGGTGCGTCGATGCAATTGTGGCAATTCGAGCAGTCGAGCGACCTTGCCGCCATCGTCGACCCGGAGCGGCGCCAACAGCGCATCGACGCTGGCGTCCTGCCGTTTGACACCGTCGAAAACGAGGCCCGGGCCGCGGGTAC
>JBARKH010000560.1:0-9412 GCA_049801295.1 Allostellaceae bacterium
GCCTGAGGGTTCCGTTCAGCATATTTCGGCCCGGCGGTGCGCTTGCGCGCGGTGGGTGACGGCCGCTCGAGGTTGCTGTTGACTCGGCGGCGAACTCCGGATTTTCCTGTCTCCCGACATCGCATCCCCATCCTCGCGATGTCGGCCGATTGGGACGGCAGTTGGGCCGGAAGCCATGGCGGAGGAAGCATGAGGTACGTTTGCGACGCACCTGGCGGAAAGACCTGGTTTCGCATCGAGAGCGAGGCCGAGGCGGTCGCCGAATCGGAGACCATGCGCCACGCTGTCGAGAAGTATTTCCGCAAGGAACATGACAAGGCGGCGCAGAGCTTTCTCCCGGTGTCGAAGGTCAATTTCGAACAGGAGATCGGGCTTAAGGCGCATATTCAGCGCGAGATGCCGCTATTCCTCACGCTGCGCGACGGCGACGGCAACCCGCTCGCGACCGCCATGCTGCCACCGGGCGGCCGCGACGACCGGAGCTTTCGCCCGATCATCGTCGGACCGGGTAATGCCGACCCGTACCCCGACGAGGGCGACGCGATCCGCGCTCTGGCCCAGCAATATGGGATAACGCTCGACCGCGCCCGCTGCTACCCCTACCGGCGCGACTGAGCCCCTCAGGGCGGGCTATTTCGCCGGCGTTGCCGAGGCAAATGTCGGGCGCCGGCCGACCCATACGAGAACGGTCCCGGAATCCAGGGTCGGATCCGCCACCAGCGCCGCAGTGATGTGCGCGGCATTGAGCGCCGCCTTGACCAGAAGCGCCGGTCGCGGAGGCGCATTCTTGTCGCGCACGACGACGGCAAGCCCGGGCACCGGATCGAGCGATGGCGGTGCGGCGCGCCGAATCTGCTGGCCCTCGATCACCCAGCCGGCCTGTAAGAGCGATGTCGCGATGCCCTTGGCGAATTCGGCGCTGTCGGCGACTTCGGGATGAGCGGTGATCGAGATCTGCCCGGTCGGCTTGCCGGAGAGGCTCTGGATGATCAGCTGGCGCTGGCTCTCGCTGACGGTGCGCGCGATACCCTCTTGCGGAACCTGGTCAACCTCGTCGAGCTTCCCCATGACCATCTGCGGGTCGAGCCGATCCTGCAGGATGTGGGTCAAGATGTCGGCCAACTGCCGACCGAAGGCCTCGCTCAGCCCCGAGCAGGTGATCGTCACATCGCCGAGGTCCTGCGACAGGATATTGACGTTGGAGACCGTGCACGCCGCGGTGGGGGCGGTCTGCGCATGCGCGGTGCCGGCCGAAATAACCAGGAAAAAGCCGAGCGCGATCGCCGCGCGGATCATCAACATCGCTCCACCGTCGCAAAACATTCGCGGGATTATCGCTCGGGCTCGGTTAACAATCCCCGTCGGCGAATTGCGCGGGAATGGAGAGATCGAAATGACGCCACGCCAAACCATGCGGCACCTCATTGGACGGGCCGGCTACACGATGGTGCCGGGGGCTTATGATACGCTGACCGCGCGGCTCGTCGAACAGGCCGGGTTCAGGGCGGTCTATCTGACGGGCGGCGGCTACTCGCGGGCAAACGGCTATCCCGATATGGGGCTTTTGACGCTCGGGGAAAACGTACGCTTCATCGGGCTGACCGTCGAGGCGGTAGCAATCCCGGTCATCGCCGACGCCGATACCGGCTACGGCAACGCCCTCAATGTCATCCGTACCGTGCGCGAATACGAAAAGGCCGGGGTTGCCGCCTTCCACCTCGAAGACCAGGTCAGCCCCAAGAAATGCGGCCATTACGACGGCAAGGAGGTGATCTCGCGGCCCGAGATGATCGGCAAGATCAAGGCCGCCGTCGATACGAGGCGGGATGCGGACCTGGTGATCATCGCGCGCTCGGATGCCCGCGCGATCGAGGGTCTTGAAGCGGCGATCGATCGGGTCAACGCCTATCTCGAAGCCGGCGCCGACGTCGGCTTTGTCGAGGCGCCGCAGACGATCGAGGAGCTGCGCATCGTCGGCCGCAGAGTCAAGGGACCGGCGCTCGTCAATGTCTTCGAGGGCGGCAAGACGCCGATGCTGGGAGCGAGCGAACTCGACGCGATGGGCTTCCGGCTCGGGATCTACCCGTCGCAGACCCATCGCGCCGCGATCCGCGCCGCGCAACGGGTGCTGCTAGCACTCAAGGAAGACGGTCACACCACCCGGGTCGACACCGACCTCGCCACCTTCCAGGAACGCGAGGACGCGGTCGGCACCGCGCGGTGGCGGAAGCTGGAGGAGCGGTACCTGCGGGCCGATGAGGGCTAGCGGTGTCCGAGGGTGGACATTACATTCGATCCGGCGAAGAACGAGCGCAACATCCGTGAGCGCGACCTTTCTTTCGATCAAGCCAGAGATTTCGACTTCGCGACGGCGATCGTCGAGATTGATGAGCGGAGAGACTACGGCGAAATCCGCGTCGTTGCCTTGGGGTTTCTGGAAGGTCGCTTGCACTCGCTCTGCTACGTTGAAACGGAAGTCGGGATCAGGGTGATCAGTTTTCGCAAGGCAAACGCACGAGAGATCAAGAGGTATGAGAAAACGAAAACCACTGACGGATGAGCACGGGGAAGTGCGCGAGCTGCTGCTCGAAGACATGAAACGCTTCCGGCCGATTGCCGAAGTGCTGCCGCCGGCGAGTCTCGAAAAGTTGGGACTCAAGTCGCGAGCCAAGCAGAAAACCCCAAAGCTTTCCGAGATGGGAAGTACCCAAGGTTCTCCAGACGAAAGGCCGAGAGCAAAATCGAGGCAGCGGACCTCAGCGAATTACACGGCAAAGCAACTTGGCGATGCAGGTGAAATGATCATAGCCGCCGAGCTGACGTTGAACGGTACGCCAGCCCTGAAGGCTCCCGACTTTTGGCCAGGATGCGACGTGATTGCACAGCCGAAAGGGCGAGGGCCGCAGCGCATCTCCGTTAAGACCAGGACGTACGGCCGCACCGCTCAGGCTGTCGGTTACGGCGACATCGACGAATTCGATTGGTTGGCGGTTGTGGTATTACCTGGGCCAGGGTGCGACCGTCGTCGTTTCTTCATCGTGCCGCGGCATGTAGCCGATGAACGGGGGAGCATACAAAACAGACATTGGAGGAAGGATCCGAGGCGCCATCCGGCCCGCAAGTTCTCTGTCCATAGGCTTGTCAGGCGGCCAACCAGAGACAATCCGGGTGGCCTAGAGGACTACGAGGATAATTTCGGCCTCAGTCTTACGCCCGTCAGGTAAGTCCGGCTGCGTTCGACAGCAAATGACGCAACCGATGATCACGCCGCGGCGGGCTCGCGCGGGTTCGACGCGCCGAGATAGCGCGCGATGTCTATGTCGTCGATCTGGTCGGGCAGCACGAACTGGTCGGCATACTCGCGGTACACCCCGGAGGTGAGGAAGAGCGCGAACAGGTCGGGGTCGATGTGGCCCTCGCGGCTCATGCGCGCCATGATGTCGATGCACTCCGACAGCGTCTTGCGCGCCTTATAGGGCCGGTCGCGCGCGGTCAGCGCCTCGAAGATATCGGCGATCATCATGATCCGCGCGGGAATGCTCATCTCTTCGCGCTTCAACCCGCGCGGGTAGCCGGTCCCGTCCATCTTCTCGTGATGCCCGCCCGCCCATTCCGGGACGCGCCGCAAATGCTTCGGGTAAGGCAGCGCCTCCAGCATTATGATGGTTTGCACGATGTGGTCGTTGATGTGATAGCGCTCTTCCTCGGTGAGCGTGCCGCGGCGGATCGACAGATTGTAGACTTCGCCCAGATTGGCCTTGTGGGCCGGCGGCTTGATGACAAAGCCCCAGGGGTTGTCGGGCGCGAGCGGCGCGGCGTCGTGCGCGATGAGATGAGCCGGCTTGTCGGCCAATAGGTGCTCGGTCGCGGGCAGGCTCTCGCGAGTTTGCGGCTGCCGCGCGCTCTCCTCCCATGAGAGGCCGAGCCGGTCGTCGAGCGTGCGCTGCCAGGTGACCGCGGCGATGCGCTGGAGCCGGGTAACCTTGGCCGGGTCCATGAATTCGCCGCCGATGTTGCATTCGGCGACAAAGGCGAAGTCGTCGTCGAGCTCGGCGAGGCGCACATCGCGCGCGCTGCGCAGCGCCGCTTCGTCGCCGCCGGCCATGACGCCCCTCAGGTATTCGATCTCGGCATCGCGCTTGACGATCTCGAAGCGGGTGCGGATCTCGTGAATGCGATTGTAGAGGGTCTCGAGCTTGGTCGCCTTGTCGACGACGAATTCGCGGGTGGTCACCTTGCCGCAATCATGCAGCCCGCCGGCGACTTCGAGTTCGTACCATTCGAGCTCGGTCAGATGAAAATCGGCGAGCGGGCCCTCATCGGTGGCATCGGCCGCCCGGGCGAGCATGTTGGTCAGCTCGGGGACGCGATGGCAATGCCCGCCGGTATAGCTCGACTTGGCGTCGATGGCGCCGGCGAAGACTCTGAGGAAGGCGCGGAACAGGTTGCGTTGCGCCTCGAGGAGCATCTGGTTGTCGAGCGCAACCGCGGCCTGACTGGCGAGCGCCTCGATCAGCGGCACGATGTCCGCCGCAAACGCGATGGTGTGTCCGTCCCGGGCACGCGCGTTGATCAGCTGCAGGACGCCAACCACTTCGCGCTCGTGGTTCTTGAGCGGCACGGTCAGAAACGATTGCGAGCGATAACCGGTCCTCTGATCGAATGCGCGCATGCCGCTGAAATCGAATCCCGGCGCGTTATAGGCATCGGCGAGATTGATCGTCTCCCCGGTCACCGCCGCCGCGGCGACGACGTTCTTGTAGTTTGGCGTGCCGTCGGCGTCGCGCAGAAGAACCGGCGGGTACGGGATCGGCGCTCCGGTGGTGCCGCCCAGGGCGATCGCCATCGTGTCGTTGCGCACGATCGTGAAGCGCAGCTCGCGGCCAGCCTCGCCGACGAGGTAGAGGCTCCCGCCATCGGCATTGGTCAGTTCCTTCGCGCCGAGCAGGATCGTCTCCAGGAGACGGTTGTGATTGCGCTCCGCCGATAGCGCGATGCCGAGCTCGATCAGCCGCGGGTAGGCGACTTCCCGATCCAGTGCAGGCGAAGCTGAGGCCATGATCCCTCCCGGCCAACCGCGGGTGCCGCGCCCGTCAATGTGAGCAACGACCCCGCGGTCTATAGATTGTGCGCCCGGCGGCGCCTTACCATATCGGCGAGCGCCCGCCATCGACGTTGATCGAGGTGCCGGTCACATAGGAGGCGGCGTCCGATGCGAGGAAGGTGGCCACGCTGGCGAACTCCTCGGCCCGGCCCATCCGGCCGAGCGGCACCGCCTCCCCGGCCTTCTTGATATAGTCCTCGAGCGAGACATTGGTTCCCTCGCGGGCGTGGCGGCGGACGATCTGGTCGCTGACGATGACGCCGACATGTAATGAGTTGGCGAGCACGTTGTAGGGCGCGCCCTCCTGTGACAACACCTTGGTGAAGGCCAGCTGGGCGGCGCGGCTGATCGAGGTCGGCGCGCTGTCCGGCCCCGGCGCCTTGGCGCCGATGTTGAGGACGCTGATGATGCGGCCCCAGCGGCGCTGTTTCATCTGCGGAAAAAGGAGGCGGCAGAAGCGGACCTGGGCGAACAATTTCAGGTCGAAATCGGCCTGCCACTGCTCGTCGGTCAGCTGTTCGGAGGGCCCGCGGGTCGATTGCCCCGCGTTGTTGACGAAGATATCGACCTTGCCGAACTCGGCCATCACCTGGTCGTAGGCCGACTTGATGGCGGCGGCCTTGGAGACGTCGCAGCTGATCGCCGCGACCTTGCCCTTCCCGCCCTTCGCCTGGATCTTCTGCTTGGCTTCGGCGAGGGTGCCAGGATCGCGCGCGAGGATCGCAACGTCGGCGCCCGAAGCGGCGTATTCCTCGGCGATCGCCAACCCCAGCCCCTTGCTGCCGCCGGTGACGATCGCGCTCCTGCCGTCCAATCGGATTTCCATCTCTTCCTCCGTCGATTAGGGCTACATACTATGGTCATTCCCGCGTGATACCCGGGTCAAGCCCGGGGAGGAATCCAGGGGCATTTCTCTGCGCTCGCCTCCGGACCCCCGCCTTCGCGGGGGTGACGAGATTAGAAATCTCGTCAGTTTGCCGTGATGCGGTCGACTTCGTCCATGTCTTCGCGCGACAGCACCCATTGCGCGGCGCGGACATTGGCTTCGACCTGCGCGGGCGTGGTCGCGCCGGCGATTACGCTCGCCACCGCCGGGCGCTGCAACAGCCAACCGATCGCCAGCTCCAAAATACTGTGCCCACGCGCCGCGCAGAACGCGTCGAGGCGCTCGACCATTGCCCAATTCGCGGGCGTCAGATAGCGCTCGGCGGTGCGCGGCGTCGTGGTGAGGCGGGCGTCCGGCGGCAGCGGCGCACCCTGCCGGTATTTCCCGGTCAACAGCCCGTTGGCCAGCGGCGAGAACGGGACGAGCCCCAGACCGTAGGATTGGATGACCGGCATCAGCTCCTGATCGAGCTGGCGTTCGAGGAGGTTGTAGCGCTCCTGGCAGGCGATGAAACGATCGAGCCCGAGATGCGTCGACGTCCATTGCGCCTCGACGACCTGCCAGGCCGACAATGTCGAAGAGGCGATGTAGCGGACCTTGCCCTGATGCACGAGGTCGTCGAGCGCGCGCAGAGTCTCCTCGATCGGTGTGAGGGGGTCGGCGATGTGCTGGTAATAGAGGTCGATCCGGTCGGTATTGAGCCGGGTGAGGCTGGCTTCGACCGCGCGCATGATATAGCGCCGCGAGGCCCCTTGGAGCCGGCCCTCGGGGTCCATCGGCCGGGCGAATTTGCTGGCGAGCACAATTTCGTCGCGCCGGCCGCCGAGGGCGCGGCCGAGATATTCCTCCGACGCGCCGTTCTCGCCATAGGTGTCGGAGGTGTCGAAGAAGGTGACGCCGAGGTCGAGCGCCTTGTGCACGACCGCGCGCGTCGCTTCCATGCCGGAGCGGCCGCCGAAATTATTGCAGCCGAGCCCGACCGCCGAGACGATCAGGCCTGAGCGGCCGAGATTGCGCTGTTCCACCGAGGCATCTCCTGATCCGATATCACCGGCCCGGCATTATAGAGGACAGTTGATGCATCAGGTCAGCGCGGCCGCACCGTCAATCTTCGGGGCCGACCCGTTCTGGGTCGCGGTCGCGATCTTCGCGCTGACCTACCGCGTGGTCATCGCCGCAACATTTACCTGTGGCTGCGCCATCTCTAGACGTAATAATCGGATTCGACGGTCTCATCGACGGGCTGTCGCGCGCCGAGCGCATCGAAAACCGGGGTCAGAACGATCGCCAGCACGACGTTGAGGATGACGGTGTAGAGCGCGGTGTACCCGGGAAAGGTATAGCCAGCCAACATAAGCGGGTAGGTCGGCGTGAGGTTCACCGCCACCGCCATCGCGGTCCCGAGCGCGATCCCTGCAGCCCAGCCAATGAGCAGTGCCCAGCTGTTGAACCACGGAGTATAGGCACCCAACATGACCGCAGGCAGTGTCTGGATGATCCAGATGCCGCCCAGCAGCTGCAAGTAAATGGCGTATTGCGTCGGCACGAAAATGATGAAGACCAGGGCGCCGAGCTTCACGATTAGCGACACCCATTTCGCCATCTGCGCTTCTTGCCTGTCGGTGGGATTTCGATTGAAGAACTCGCGGTGGATGTTGCGGGTGTAGAGGTTCGCTGCGGCGATCGACATGATCGCCGCAGGCACCAGCGCACCGATGCCGATCGCGGCGAAGGCGATGCCGACAAACCACGCCGGGAAGCTGTGGAGAAAGAGCGCCGGCACCGCAAAGTTGTTGCCGAATTGCTTGAAGCCGCCGGCGTACTCGGGAAGGCCGGCGACCCCGGCGGCGATCGCAAAGAAACCGACCAGCGCCAGCAGCCCGAGCATGAACGAATAGCCCGGCAAGAGCGCGGCGTTGCGGCGAACGGCGCCGCCGCTGCTCGCACTCAGAATCCCGGTCATCGAATGCGGATAGAGGAACAGCGCAAACGCCGAACCCAGCGCCAGGGTTGCATAGGCGCTGTAGGCGCCCGTCGTATTGGGACCGGGTGTCGCCAAGAGCAGCTTTTGCGCCGGCACCGCCGCGAAGATCTTGGCGAATCCACCGAGCTCGATCGGGATGACGATGATCGCGGCGAAGGCGGTCAGATAGATCAGAACGTCCTTGACGATCGCGATCGAAGCGGGCGCGCGCAAGCCGCTCGAATAGGTAAACGCGGCGAGGATCACGAAGGCGATGATCAGCGGCAGGTCTGCCGCGAGACCGGAGCCCGAGATGCCCAGCGCGCCGATCACGACCTGAAGCCCCACCAGCTGAAGGGCGATGTAGGGCATCGTCGCGACGATGCCGGTGATCGTCACTGCCAGGGCGAGCCAGCGGTTGCCGAAGCGGCCGCGCACAAAATCGCCCGCCGTTATGTAATTGTGCTTGTGGCAGACATACCAAACGCGCGGGAAGACCAAGAAAAAGATCGGATAGGCGACGATCGTATACGGGACCGCGAAGAACGCGACGGCCCCGGCGCCGAAGGCGAGCGCTGGAACGGCGATGAAAGTGTACGCAGTGTAGAGGTCGCCGCCGATCAGGAACCAGGTGACGATCGTGCCAAAGCGCCGGCCGCCGAGGCCCCATTCGTGCAACAGGTCGAGGTCGCCCCGGCGCCACCTGGCGGCGGCGAAGCCCAACCAGGTGATAAACGCAAAGATGATTCCAAAGATGATGAGAGCAGTCCAGTTGACGTTCTGCACGATGACCCTCGCTCTACTCTTTGGTCCTAAAGTAAACGATCGCGGTGAGGATTGCGCCGATGATTATCCAAAGCAGCTGATACCAGTAAAAGAACGGCATTCCGAGCCATGCCGGTTCTGCTCTATTGTAAAAGGGCGGCCAAAGGACGGCGACGAATTGCACCAGAAGGAGCAAATACCACCAGCTCCAGCCCCGCTTGGTGGGTGAACTATACATCGCGCGCCTCCCATGCCGCCGCTCCGAACATGCCGGTTGCGATCAGCCAGTGCGGATTTCTCTGGCGGTTGGGTTAACCCGGCGAGCTGCTTAAATGCAAGACTGAATTCCCGGCAGGCGGTAGACGAATCAACGATTGGGTTTTGAAGTGAGGAGGACCCACGATGGTCGATGACCGTTCGGTTGCCCGCTATCGCACCAACCTTCAGGGCGAAGTCGACAGCGCTGCGCTCTACCGGGCGATGGCAGAAGCGGAGCAGGACCCGCATCTGAGCAAGATCTACCACCGCCTTGCCGCCGTCGAAGAGGCCCATGCCGAATTCTGGAGGAAGCAGCTGGGCGGGCTCGGCGCGACCTCCCTGGTCCGGCGCCCGGGCTGGCGGACGCGATCCTTGGTCTGGCTCGCCCGGCGCTTTGGGCCGCAATTCGTGCTGCCGACCCTGAGCACCCTCGAAC